>JBAWZW010000229.1:0-4375 GCA_037142835.1 Verrucomicrobiota bacterium | reverse complement strand
AAAAAAAGCGCATCGTCCACTTCATTTTGCTCCTCTCACTCGCTGGCTTTGCCTTCGAGTCTCGGGCGGCAGACGCCTTCGATGCCTTCATCAAGCCGCTGCTCGACGGGCAATGCGTCAAGTGCCACGGCGGCGAAAAAACCAAGGGAAAGGTCAATTTCAAGGAACTCGTCGGCACGGCGCAGTTGCTGACCAAGCCGCGTTTGATCAACGACGTGATCAAGGTCGTCGAGGACCTGGAAATGCCGCCCGAGGACGAGCCGGCGCTGACTGAAAAGGATCGCTCGCGGTTCCTCGCTGAGCTGAAATCCCTGCAAAAGCAATCAGCAGCCCAAGGTGGCACGCCGCGGCTCGGCCTCCGACGGCTGAACCGCTATCAATACAACAACGCGGTGCGGGATCTTTTTCAGATCCGGCGCGATGTCTTCAGCCTCCCAGAAAAGCTCATGACCAGGAATGAAAACTATCTCAACGCCGGGGCCAAGGGGATGCCCGCGAATGTCAACGTCTCCTGCCTCACCCTGCGTCCAGAGAACGGCTTTCAGGGCGTGGAGCCGTTCCCCAAAGACCTGCGCGCAGCTCACGGTTTCGACAATCAAGCGAACCAGCTAACCCTTTCTCCGCTTTTGTTAGATTCCTTTTTGAAACTCAGCGTGTCCATCCTCCAAAGTCCCGACTTCACGGAAGCCAACGTGGGCATCTGGAACCAGTTCCTCAAAGCCCCAGAACCGGACACCGATTTGCGCGGCGAGATCAGCCGGCGGCTCGCGCCTTTTTTGAAACAGGCGTTCCGCCGTGCGGTGGATGCCGATACCGTCAATCGCTACACGGAATACGCATTCAAGCAGACCACCCGCGGCCTTTCATTCACCGACAGCATGAAGAAGGCGGCATCCGCAATCATGTCGTCACCGAGGTTCCTCTACCAATTCGCATCGGAGGACGCGGCGGACAAACCATACGAACTTGCCTCGCGGTTGTCGTTTTTCCTCTGGGGTAGCATTCCGGATGCGGAACTCCTCGACCTCGCGGAACGCGGTGAATTGTCCCGCGCAGAAGTCCTCGACAAGACGATCACCCGCCTGCTTGCCGACCCGAAAATCGAGCGATTCCTCGACACATTTCCCGCGCAGTGGATGCAGTTGGAGAACGTGCTCTCGGCCACTCCCGATCCTGCCAAAGCCCGGCTCTTCAGCGTGGATAAAAGCAACCCCGCCAGCACGCACATGGTGCTCGAACCGCTGCTCCTCTTCGATGCGGTCTTTTTGGAAAACCGCCCGATCATTGATCTCATCAAGCCGGACTTCAGCTATCAAAGCGACTTCCTCCACACATGGTATGCCTCCGACCTGAACCCACCGATGGTCGATGCCGCCAAAATCATCGAGGAAAACCAAGCCAACGAAGCGAAAAGCCGTTCTTTGGAAGCGACCGCGCAGAAAGCGCGAACCGAACTCAACGCGCTGCTCGAACCGGTGAAATCCCGGTTGCTCGCCGCCCGCCAGAACGCCGACGCTGCCGCAAAGCCGGTGGATTTGAAACCAATCGCGGCTTGGGATTTCGCTGACGGCATGAAGGATTCCGTCGGCTCGCTTCACCTCCAGGCTCACGGAAAAATCCGCCATCAGGACGGCCTGCTCATTCTCGAAAACAAAGCTTGGCTGCAAAGCGAGCGACTGCCCATCGAACTCAAAGCGAAGACGCTGGAAGTGTGGTGCAAAATCCCTGACCTCGCTCAATCCGGCGGCGGATTGATGGGCGTCGAGGGCCGGGACAATATCTTCGATACCATCGTGCTCGGCGAAAGGAAACGCGGTCATTGGATCTCCGGCAGCAACGCGTTTGCCCGCACGGAGGATTTTCCCGATTCCGTCGCCGAAGAATCGCCCATGGAGGATTTGCACCTCGTGATGGTTTATGCCGAAGACGGCACCACGACCCTCTACCGCAATGGCAAACCGTATGGAAAACCATACCGCAAGGGTTCAACGACCTTTGAGAAGGATGTCACCACCGTGCTCTTCGGAGTCCGCCACCTTCCGCCGGGTGGCGAAAAACACCTCTCCGTCAGCCTGGCAAAAGCACGCCTCTACGATCGCGCACTCACCGCCGACGAAGTCGCCGCATCCAACACCGGGGCCGGCTATCTCTCCGCCGACGAGCTGGAAAAAGCCCTCACGGTCGAACAGAAATCGCTCAAAGGAACCTTGAGCAAATCAATCGCCGAAGCGAAAGCAGCCCTCAAAGCCATCCCCAAACCAACCGACCCCCGCAAGGTGCAGGAACAAGCGACCCGAAACTTCGACCAAGAGATCAAAAACAAACTCAACTCCCGAACCTTCAGGCGCGTGGCAACCACGGATCCCCGCTACGGCGGAATCATCACCACCGCCGCCATGGCCAGCATGACCTCGGGCCCGGATCGGACTCACCCCATCGCGCGCGGAGCCTGGATTATCGAAGTCATCCTCAACGACCCGCCGGACCCGCCGCCGAACAATGTCCCGCCATTGAAAGAAGACCAAACCGCGAAAGACCTGACCATCCGCGAACAATTCGCCGTGCATCGGAAAAACCCCGATTGCGCCGGGTGCCACTCCCGGCTGGACCCACTCGGTTTTGCGATGGAGAATTTCGATATCACAGGCCGGTGGCGCGACAAATACGACAATGGCCGCATGGTCGATGCGAGCGGGACATTCCTGAAAAAATACCCCTTCGGCGGCATCGTCGATTTCAAGGAATCGCTGGTGAAAGAAAACCAGCGCTTCGCGAAAGCATTCACCGCACACCTCCTAAGATTCGGCCTCTCCCGCGAACTCGTCCCAGCCGACTCGTTCACAATCGAATCCATCATCAAGAAGACCGAAGGCGAGAACTTCAAATTGAAGTCCCTGATGAGGGAACTCGTTCTGAGCGACGCCTTCCGTGGGGCGCATTGAGTGAAATCGCCGGGCATTAAATGCAAGGAAATTGCTTCCGCGCCCGCCGCACCTGAAACGGCCAAAACGGGAGTTAGGCGATCGGGGGAAATAAGAGAAAGGGTGTAAAGGGACAGGTGTGCGTCGGTAAATGCGGTGATCAAGCGAGTGAAAGTCTCGCCCACGGAGTTGGCCATATGCGGCGGTGATATTTGAGGAAATTCCGGGGGTGTCGCTCGTGCCTCGCTCAACCCCCGGCTAATCGCTGGGATCCCTCCGGGATGGCGGATTGGGTGTAAAGGGACGGATCCTGTCACTCTTTGAACTTGATCCCAGGCGGGCGGCAATCTAGGCGTCTGTCTGCCCAACGTGGCGAACCATCAGGTGGCCACCCGCATTTTCGTGAGCCAGCAGTCCACCACCGGGAACAAGACGGCTTGATGCTCCTGCACTATTTGCGACCAAGCCACTTTCGCAGAGCCAGGGTCTATCAAGATGCTCCCACTACCCCGCAATACCGGCATCGTCCAAGGAAGTGCCGTGGCTTTCACTTCTGGGCAAGTCATCGCCAAAAGCTCCATCCCACGACGGATCAGCTCCGCTAAAGAAATATCCCCCGTGATGATCACACGGGCTCACGGGCAATCATACCACAAGTGGGTTCCATACCCGGTTGAAGCCGATCCGATCGAAATCTTTGCGATTAGTCGTGGCAAACTCCGTCACTCCCGCGCGGAGCAATGACAGCCCAAGTCGCAGGTCCACGATTCGGCGGATCGCAAAATCCTTCTTGGTAGCGTGTTTCCAGACCTCGTCCATCACCAGACATTCACCCACCAATTCCCAATTCGCATTGGAGCGAAACGACTGGCAGATCGCCGCCGCCTCTGGTGCCGTCATCGGGTGCGCGAAGATCTTGGCGTTTCGCAACTTCAAATAAAGCTCAACCAGCATGAACTCCGACACGACGATATCCTGACGCAAGGTGAGAGACTCGAAAAAACCAACCGCTGCCTCCTGTTCGGGGCACCCGTCATTGCACGCATCCACGGCTAGGTTGGTGTCAAAACTAGTCTTCATGGGCGATCTCCGTCCAATGTTCCTCAGCGATCAGTGGCAAGCCCATGTTTTTACCTTTCGGCACCGTCCATTGGCTGGCAGGCTGCCGCCCGGCAGGTCGGGCTTTGAGGACCATTTCCAGACCGAGCCTGACCACCTGAGCGAAACTCATTTCACTCTCTGCAGCCATCCGCTTAGCCTCTTTAAAAAGATGGTCAGGAATTTAAACTTGCGTTTTTACCATGATGGCATTTTGTCTACTTCCTTAAATTTGTCAACTCTCAAACTCCCGCACGAACAGCCACAGCCATAGAGCGCGACGAGCGGAAGCAAGCGGAAACAGCCCACCGACAGGCTGCCCCAAAGGGGTGAGCGAAGCGAAGGAACGAGCCTGA
>JBAWZW010000228.1:0-4452 GCA_037142835.1 Verrucomicrobiota bacterium | reverse complement strand
ATTTCTCTCCCCTCCTTCTAACCCCTCACCTCCACCTTGTCGAGGACATTGAAAGCCTGTGGATATTTTTAACTTTCACCTCTACTTCACTTGAACGATTCCCAGTAAAAATCACGCCTACTTTAGCCATACCCGACCACTTTTCCCTTGTAGATTTTAGATAGAAATAGACACTGCCGAAAGTAAATGAATTAGTTTGGCTCTTCCTTCCCTGTCCTATGATCGTGACTACCCTCTGTTTTATGCGTTTGATGGGCGGATTGGCTTTGCTGGCTTTTTCGGGATCGGCACTCATCGCTGCCGATTTGGTTGCATCATCGCAAGAAATCCCCGATTTTTCCGCACTAATCGCAACCAAACTCGTCAAGCCTGGCAAAGCGAATCCGGGTGCATTGCCTGGGATCCACGACTGGCTCTTTATTTACTCCGACCTGCGATTTCTCTCGCACCCACAATTCTGGGGCGCAGACGCCGCCAAAGTAAGCCAAGCGCCCAAGCCAGAGCTTGCTGATCCTCTTCCCGCGATTATCGATTTTAACCGCCAACTCGCCGCCCGTGGCATCCACCTTCTCGTGGTGCCCATTCCACCAAAGGTAACGATTTATCCAGAGAAGTTGTTCCCAGAAACGCCAACCACCCGCCGACCATCCGTGCCCGCACTCGCGCGCTTTTACGAGGTGCTCCGGGGAAACAGTGTCGATGTCCTTGATCTGACCTCGCTCTTTTTAGAAAATCGCGAATCTGAGCATGGGAATGTCTTTTGCAAGACCGATAGCCATTGGTCAGGTGCCGGTTGCGCATTGGCCGCCAAGGAAATCAGCCAACGAGTGCGCACCTATTTGGATGCGCAAACCACCAGTAAAAAGTACCAGTCTGAATGGGTAGAAAAATCCATTGATGGGGACTTAGCAGGACTTATCACGACGGATGCATCTAAGCGGCTGACTGAAAAGATTCAGATCCGTGTTGTCAGTGAACAAGGAGTCACCACAGGCATCCAGCCTGATCCACAGAGTCCAGTTTTGTTGCTCGGCGACAGTCACACCTTGGTCTTTCATGATTTTCTCGCCGAACGCGCAGGACTCCTCGATCAATTATCCGTGGAACTCGGATCACCCCCAGATTTGATTGGGACTCGAGGTTCTGGCGCCACGCCAGTACGGGTCAGTCTTTATCGGCGGAGTTTGAAGGACCCAGAGTTTCTTGCCAAAAAGAAAGTGGTCATCTGGTGCTTTGCGGCAAGGGAATTTACGGAAGCCGATCAAGGCTGGGCCAAACTTCCAATCTCCAAGTAGGCCACTATTTCCAGATGCAGATTGCCTCTGGAGATTCCATGAATGTGCTTCTCTCCCCCCTAAACGACCTCACCTCCACACCATCGTGGACTTCTCTAAAGTAGGCACTTCCTCTTAGTCAGTTCTGCGATGACCAAATCAGCCCAATCTTGGGATTCCTTTTCGTTGTAGTGAACGCCGTCCGTACCAGTACGACCAATGACGTATTTTGTTTTTGATCGCGACTCGATCACCGTGAATCTGAATTTTTGGGCGGCACTCCTGATTATCCGCTCCACAGTATTCTGCACGTTTCTCGAATAATGAGCCGAATCAGGCGGGAGAATCCAAATGACCCGACGCCCACGCAGACACACCGCCATCCGCTCGAGGATGCCCGCATACCTAGCCTCGTCGGGAACGGAGGTCTGGGAACTTAGCTCGTCCATCCAATTTGTTCCGAGCTGCACGATGACAATCGATGGATTGTAGTCCTTGACGAGGTCTTCGATTTTCGGAGCACTCATCCGCGGTGGCGCTACGCGATCATGAAAATCGAGAACCTGTTGATTCTTAGCCGAATATTCGCGGTAGCCACACTTTGACGAAAAAACAGGCTCCGACTGGAGCCAATGCTCTGGGGATGACCCGCATACCGCAAAGATTGTCACCTTGCTTGGGTGGTCATAGGTGATGAGAAAATTCTGCATGGCGTCGCCGAAACCTCCCACCGAGAGAGAATCCCCGATCATCAAGACCCGCGCGTCCATCATCCGGGAAGAAACACTTTGCCCAGTGCGAAATAGGATCAAGGGCGACGCGGCCTGAAGAATCTGGGAAGCGACCAGGAATCCCCAAAAAAGCGCGGCCAACCGGAGGACAGTTGGCAACCTGCCGAAGGAGCTCCACTGCGGTTTGTCGTGGCGAAATGATCTTAAAAAAAACAACGACGATTGCATAATGTCTAAATGGTAATTCTATCTTTGCGGACTAGTACTCTTCGCCTCGTCTTCGATTTGAATATAAGGAATAAGATCGATTAACCCAGATGTGTCACTCGATTTTATCGTTCCCCAAGGGCTACCCTCCAGCTCACGAAGTCGCATCGTGTAACTTTTTGCAAGACGATACTTCTCTAGCGACTGCGGCTTCAGGCGGATGTGTGCGGGATGCATCACGAGAATCTGCTTCTCCCCGTATTGGCCCTTGATCACCTTTTCGACGGCGTAGACCAACCCCACCAAAGACTCTTGGTAGGGGAGAATTTTCGCAGTGGGGAGTGGTGGCGACTTAAAGACAAGTTTAACCTTCAAAACCAGATCGCCACTCACGGAAACTTCATCGGTAGGACTGCTTCCCTTTAACACTGCCGACTGAACTTCTTTCGCTGGAGGCAAATGGAGCGCGAGAGGAACCGCGAGATCGGCCAAAATCTGTCCAAAAACTTGATTTGCCCAGTCATCCATCTGCGCACCAGCAAAGTGCTCCCGATCCTTAGCCATATGGCGATACGGATAAGGGACCATCTCTCGACTGTCGATAACCGTAGCCGCGTACCCGACCTCCTTCTGGACTTGGCTTAAGACGAATTCCTGAATTTCAGGCGATACACGACCAGAAATCGGCGAGCCGACCCAATAGATTTTACGGAGAGTCGAATTGAGGCTCAATAGCTTATGCATAAAGGGCGCAATCTGATTCTTTAGCATCGGCCCGTGGCGGTCGGGGATCAGTGACTGGCCAGATCGAAACAGGCTAAAAAGATTGGTGCCTGATTGAATCACCAGAATGTCAGGCTTCCACTTTGTCAGCAGATCCTCGAGTTTTGGCACTAGATGTGGCTTGGGCCGATCACCGCGCTTCATCCCGTAGGTCTCGAGATATTCTTTTGGGTGGGGCTTACCCTCCTCTGTTTCAATGCTCCAGAAGCCGCAAGGGGTCTTAATATTCGTGTAAGGCGGATCTTTAAGCCAACTGAGGGGAACGGTCCCACACGCCATGTAGGTATATACCTCGCTGACCTGCGGATTGGTCCGAATCAACTTGTCAAGACACTTACCAAAGCCACAGAGACTCATCGAGTCGCCGATGAATAACACCTTCCACTTAGCTTGGCTAATGGACGGCCCCAGGGCCTTCACGCCTTGCCTACTCGGTCCCTCTTGAACTAGTTCAGAGGTCGTAAGCTGGAATTTTCCGCCGCGATCCCATGTGGGCTTCCCAAGAAAACTCAGAGCATTCGAGGGATGGAACAGTTCTCGATCGATCTGCGCGCTCAAAAGCAGATCAAGGTAAGCCAGACGATCGGTCGCGACCACTGCCGACGCCAATAGTGGCGGACTCGCCAATCGTGGCGGACTCGATGGTTGCCCCCCCTCAACCGCAATCCAAGACCTCTCCTCGAGCATCTCCCCAAAAGTGGAGTCGGACAAATTTTTTACCGAGTCCATGAAACCAATTGCGAATCTGCATGCCAGTCCCTCCTCCCCCTTGGCGGGAGCGGAAGGATCGACGACTGCCTGCGCCTGCTGCACTTCGACTGGACTGACTGGGACCGAAACCCCTTTCCTCGCAATAAAACTGGGCTTGGCACTCAGAACAACCGATCGGGCTCGAAGGTGATTCACTGTCCACAAACTGATGCTCGCCATGAAGATTCCCAAGCTCCATGCCAAGCACTTCCACAGCCTTGATCGGCGTTTCTCAAAATTTGCATCGACATCCTCAAGACGATTACTGGCGCCTAAAGGCCATTTGACATCTGCCAATAAATCAGCGGGAATCTCCTCTACTTGGCTCTTGTCAACGCTAGCAATATCGTCCGCAACGAAGTAAATATCACATTCGACTTTGCCAAAGGCGACCCGGCAAGGCAGGATAATGTCAATTTGAGAAATAACCTCGCCGTTAACTCGTGTGCCGTTCTTTGAGCCCAAGTCTTTCAGCCTAAGTTGGCCATCATCGATGAAAAATTCTGCATGTAGGCGAGACACGCTTTCTTCGTCTAGGCAGATCGAACAGTCCTGGTTACGCCCAACCGCTACCTTGCCGGACAACAACCCTAGCCGAAATTGATCTCCATTTGCATGGGTTCCCGTCAGCAGGTACATAAATTACCAACTGTTAGCTAGATGATTTGAAATAGGCAACAACATCAGCAATTCCAACATCGTTTTGG
>JBAWZW010000227.1:0-4463 GCA_037142835.1 Verrucomicrobiota bacterium | reverse complement strand
CCGCCGCGAATCCATCGAAGACCTCCTCCGCTCCGAAGTCTCTCAGATAATCTAACCCACTGCCTGAAAGGACTTTGTTTTGCCAAACCCTCACCCAAAGCGAACTTCGGGTGAGGCGATCACCTTCCTCGGGGACCTCATAAGCCGCCTCGCTTCCCCAAGCGTTCGTATTCCACCATGACGTTGAAGTGATCGAGGTAAAACAAAAGCGCCATGCCACCAAGACCAAGCAAGACGGCGGCCAGAGCGCCCCACCGTGAACGGCCACGACGCCAAGCGACCATGCCCACGATGGCCGTCGGTACGAAGAAGCTGGAGAGAAGCCACGGCTCAAAACCAGTGTGATTGGAGTCGTTGCCCCAGATGTAAAGCACGAGAACCGTGATCACAGCGAGCGAACCAACCGCCCCGATCCACGAGAGAATCGCCCAAGGACGCGGGGAACGCAGTGGTTGTTCGTCAGTCATGGCTTTGTTCAGAGGAAACGCGCAGAAACGCCGAACGCCCCCCAGCTCCGCGATAGGCGGAGCGGTCGGGGTGGCGAGCGCTTCGGCCATCCATTGAAGCAAGTTGACCACCATTCCCAGCATCTGCTTGACCTCGAAACTCGTATCCCGCCTTACCCGATGTCAAATTGAGAATGAGTGTATCTAGAAAACGAGTGCTAATTGCAGGCGGCGGGCTGGCCGGGCTGGCTTGTGCCGTTCGTCTGAGTGAAGCGGGCGCTCAGGCTTTGGTGGTTGAGAGCAGTGACGCTCCAGGCGGCAGGGTTAGAACAGATGTGGTGGAAGGGTTTTTGTTGGATCGCGGGTTTCAGGTGTTTCTGGATGCCTACCCTGAGGCGGGTGCTCTGCTGGACAAGCGCCGTCTTGATTTGCGTCCATTCAAGCCTGGAGCCTTTGTCTTTCATGAGGGCAAGCTGCGGAGAGTCATGGATGTTTTTCGCGATCCGCGACATTTGTGGGAAAGTGCGCTGGCACCGATCGGATCAGTCGCGGACAAACTCAGGGTGGCGTTGCTGAAGTGGCGTTTGGGGCAGGTCAGCATTGGAGAGATTGGTACTCACGGCGATCTGACCACCGAGGAGTATCTGCAGAGGGCGGGGTTTTCCTCGAAGATCATCGATGTCTTTTTCCGCTCGTTTTATGGAGGCATTTTTCTGGAGCGCGAACTGCGGACATCCAGCCGGATGTTTGAATTCACCTTTAAGATGTTCTCGCAGGGCAGTGCCACCCTCCCGGCACGAGGGATGGGGGAGATCACGCGCCAACTGGCTGCCCGTTTGCCTGCTGAGACGATCCGGCTCGGTGAACGAGTGACGGAGATCCGGGCGGATGGCATCACCCTCCAGTCGGGCGAGAGGTTGGCTGGCGACGCGGTGGTGGTGGCTACGGATGCGACCACGGCCGCGCGACTTCTTCCGGGATTGGCTCAGGCGGAGCCCGCATGGAGGTCGGTGACCTGTTTGTATTTTGCCGCTGATCGCTCGCCGATGAATGAGGCCATCATTGCCCTCAACGGGACTGACTCTGGCTTGGTGAACAACGTCTGTGTGGTCTCCGATGTTGCGCCTAGCTATGCCCCGCCGGGGAAGTCGTTGATTTCGATTTCCGTGCTCGGCCTGCCCGAGCCAAGTGGTTTGGAGCGGCGAGTGGTGGCAGAGTTGCAGTCCTGGTTTGGCAAAGCCGTGCACGAGTGGCGACACCTCCGGACCGATCGCATCGAGCGGGCCCTGCCTGAGCAAGCACCCAACGTGGGCATGACCGGGCCGGGCTTTCGTCAGCAGGATGGCGTTTACGTTTGTGGCGATCATCTTTGGAGCGCTTCCATTGAAGGGGCGATCATCTCTGGCAAGAGGACAGCCGATGCCATTTTCGAACCAATGTAATTCCTAGCGCCATGCCGTCCATTTTCCACACCAGCACCGAGCTTTCTGCAAATGCAGAAACCCTCTTCGAGTTTCACAGTGATCCGCATAATCTCACCCATGTGATGCCTCCCACGCTGACCTTAGTCAGCCTGAAAACCGATGGCCCGGCGCAGGAGGGGCGGATGATTGAGCTCAATTGCCGGGATTGGTGGATCATTCCGATGCACTGGACTTGTCGCTGGAAGACGGTCCAACGGCCGCATTTGCTGGTTGATGAAATCGTCAAAGGCCCCTTTGCGCTCTTCGTTCATGAACACCGCTTTGATGAACAAGGTCCTGACCGCTGCATCATGCATGACACGGTGACGTATCAGTGGGGGCGGTCGTGGTGGGGGCGGCTGGTTTCCGAAACGGGGGTGCGCATTTATCTCACTTTGCTATTTAAGTATCGCCACTACCGCACGCGGAAGTGGGCGCTGGAAAAGCAGCCCCCTTTTCCCCGCCCTCCCGTCCAGCCAACGAATCTTTCAACGGCCTCCACCGGAAAGGCCATTTCCTAGCGATCGATGCCTATCCCGAAATTCCCTATCCCCAGAGCCCCGGAATCAGGGGGTTGCCAATCGCCGGAATCGAAAGGCGGGAGGTCGAATGTTTACGTGGAAAAGCCCAAACTGCAGATTGTCTGGATAAAGCGCGATTTGCGCACCCGCGACCATGCGCCGTTGGCAGAAGCGGAGGCATCGGGATTGCCCTATCGGGTGATTTTCATTTTTGAGCCGAGTTTGGTGGGGCATCCCGATTGTTCGGAACGACACCTGCGCTTTCAATGGCAGTCATTGATGGATATGAATCGAACCTGGCGGGGGTTGGCGCGGGATTCTGGGGCCCCAGAGGAAATCAAGTCCAGACAGGTGGAGGTGTTTTGGGGTGAGGCGGAAGCGGTTTTTAAAGCCTTGCTCGCAGAGTTTCAGTTGGGGCGGGTGTTGTCGTATGAGGAGTCGGGCATCGAAAAGTCGTTTCGGCGCGATCAGGCCATCGCCCAATTGTTGAAAAGCCAAGGCGTGGTTTGGCAAGAATTTCAGCGCAATGGTGTCCTGCGGGGGATCAAAAATCGTCTAGGCTGGGACAAAAAGTGGTTTGTCACCATGGCAGAGCCGCTGGTGGAGAATGGTTATCGGATGTGGTTGTTTCCGCAGGAAGAGGAAGCGCTGCACGGGGATTTGATGAAGGATTTCGGCATCCCAGAAGACCGTTTGCTCCGGTTCGCATCGGCATCGGCGGGGATGCAAATGGGGGGCGAATCGATGGCCTGGCGATATTTCCAAGGGTTTTTGTCGAAACGACATCAATCCTATCATTATCATATTTCAAAACCCTTAGAGAGCAGGGAATCATGCAGTCGACTTTCGGTGTACATCGCTTGGGGCAATTTATCGATTAAGCAGATTTATCAGGCCTCGAAATCGCTCCCGAAGGAGAAGAAAAATGCCCGGGCGATAACGGCTTTTTTATCGCGGATCAAGTGGCACGACCACTTTGTGCAGAAGTTTGAGCAGGAGTGCACCTACGAGTATCGGGCGGTGAACAGGGCGTTTGAGGAATTGGGTGCGGAGAACGATGGGCAATTGTTGGAGGCTTGGAAGGATGGAAAAACGGGGTATCCGCTGGTGGATGCGAACATGCGGGCATTGGCGGCCACGGGTTGGATTAATTTTCGGATGCGGGCGATGTTGGTGAGTTTTTTAACGCATCATTTGGACATCGATTGGCGTTTGGGGGTGTATCATTTGGCTCAGTATTTTTTGGATTACGAGCCAGGAATTCATTACACCCAGTTTCAGATGCAGGCGGGGACTACGGGAGCCAACACGGTGCGGGTTTATAATCCGGTGAAGAACGGGTTAGAACATGATGAGAAGGGGGATTTTGTCCGCAGGTGGGTACCGGAGATTGGAGGATTGCCGGTTCATTTGATCCAGCAGCCGTGGACAATGACCGAGATGGAGAGTCTCTTCTACGGGGTTGAATTGGGGAGGGATTATCCGCTGCCGGTGGTGGCGTTGCAGGGTCGAAAGATGGCGATGGTGGCGCGGATTTATGAGCTCCGGAAGTCGGAGTTTGCCCGCGAGGAAAAGGCGAGGGTCTTGACCAAGCACAGCCGACCAGCGAAGGCCAGACCGGCCATTCAATCAAAGGCGAAATCGCTCGATCCATCTGATGGCAAACCTCCTAAAAAATCGCCCATCGCAAAAAGAAGGGGGAAAAAGCCGTGAAGGGGGTGAAGAAAGAGCATTTGCCGAGCAAGATTTGCGTAACCTGCGGCCGGCCATTTGTGTGGCGGAAGAAGTGGGCGAGGGATTGGGAATCGGTGAAATATTGCAGCGATCGGTGCCGGAAATCGGGTGGAAGTTTGCGTGGATAAAAGGACCACTCAATTATTTCGGAGAGGGGCTGCGGGCGCACGACAAAGGGGAAGCCGAGAGAATGTTGTCGCGGGGCTTGGAAGGGCTGGGGTTGACGCTGTCGCAGGCGGCTGCGCTCATGAAGACGGACGCGCGCAAGCAGGCGCTGGCGTGGCTGGTGAAGAGCCGCA
>JBAWZW010000226.1:0-4495 GCA_037142835.1 Verrucomicrobiota bacterium | reverse complement strand
CGTGGAGGGCGAGGGCGGCGTTCCAGCGTTGGTGATCGCCGGGGAGGGCGATGGGGAGATTTCTGAGAGGGGTGGCGACGAAGCTAATGGGGGCGTGTCGGTGGAGGGCGATTTGGACGAGGAGGGAGCGGACTTCGTCGGTTGGGGGGGTGGTGACGACGGGGACATGGGGTTTGATGATGCCGGCTTTTTCGAGGGCGATGGCTGGGAGGGAATTGCCGAGATAGGCTTGGTGATCCCAGTCGATTTGGGTGATCACGGAGACGAGGGGGGTGACGACATTGGTGGCATCGAGGCGCCCACCGAGGCCGGTTTCGAGGATGACGAGGTCGAGTTGGGAGCGATGGAAGTGGGCGAGGGCTAAGGCGGTGGTGATCTCGAAGAAAGTGGGTTGGAGGGTGGAGGCGTCGATGATTTGGCGAATTTCGGTGAGGCCCGAAGCGACGTCGTCTTCGGAGATGAGTTGGCGATTGATTTGGATGCGTTCGCGAAAGGAGACGAGGTGGGGGGAGGTAAAGAGGCCGGTTTTGAGGCCAGCGGAGCGGGCGCAGGCTTCGAGGATCGCGGAGGTGGAGCCTTTGCCGTTGGTGCCTGCGACGTGGATGCACTTCGTGGCGGAGGGGCCGGTGAGGGGGATGTGGAGGGAGTCGAGGAGGAAGTGAATATTCTCGAGGCCGAGATGGATCCCGTGGAGTTGGGAAGCGAAAAGCCAGTCGAGAGATTCGGGATAATTCACTGAGTGGGAGTGAGGTAGGAGAGAATGGACTTGAGGGTCTCGCGCATTTGTTTGCGGTGGACGATTTTATCGACGAGGCCGTGGTCTTCGAGGAATTCGGCGGTTTGGAAATTGGGGGGAAGATCTTGGTGGGTGGTTTCTTTGATGACGCGAGGGCCAGCGAAGCCGATCATGGCGCGAGGTTCGGCGAGGATGAGATCGCCGACGGTGGCGAAGCTGGCGCTGACGCCACCGGTGGTGGGGTGAGTGAGGATGGAGATGTAGGGGAGGCGGGCTTGGGAGTGGAGGGCGAGGGCTCCGCAGGTTTTCGCCATTTGGAGGAGACTGAGGACGCCTTCATACATGCGGGCGCCTCCGGAGGCGGCGACGATGACCACGGGGATTCGTTGTTGGGTGGCGCGTTCGACACAGCGGGTGAGTTTTTCACCGACCACCGAGCCCATGGTGGCGGCGATGAAATGGAAATCCATGACGGCGATGGCGAGAGGTTGGGAGTGGATGGCGCCGATTCCGCTGATTACGGCGTCTTTGAGGCCGGTTTTTTTTTGGTAGCTTTTGAGGCGATCGGTGTAGCTGGCCATGCCGGTGAATTTGAGGGTATCGACCGAGGTGAGGCCGGCGTCGTGTTCTTGGAACGAGTCGGGATCGAGGAGCATCTCGAGGCGATCGCGGGCGCTGAGGGTGAGATGATGATCGCACTTTGGGCAGACGCGGAAATTTTGGACGAGATCGAGATTATGGATCATCTCGGTGCAACTGGGGCATTTTTGCCAGAGGCCTTCGGGGAACTCGCGTTTTTTGTCGGAATGAAAGGAGGGTTTGGAGAAGATGCCCATAGGTAAGAAAGAGAGAGAGTTAGCCCCTGGCGATGGTGACGACGCGAACGGAGGCGGCGCCTGCGATGGTGAGAACGCGGGCGCATTCGTTGACGGTGGAGCCGGTGGTGAAGACGTCGTCGACTAGAACAAGGTGGCGGTTGTGCACGGGGGTAGATTGGACTAAGCGGAAGGCATTGCGCAAGTTTTCCATCCGTTGAAGTCGATCGAGGCGAGTTTGGGTGGAGGTGTAGCGGGTGCGGGAGAGGGCGTGGAGGATGGGGATGGCGGTGTGTTTGGCGAGGAGGGAAGCGAGGACTTCGGCTTGATTGAATTGGCGTTCGCGGAAGCGGGTGGGGTGGAGGGGGACGGGGATGAAGGCATCGATGGGGATGGCGAGGATGCGGGGATCATCGAGGGAATGGAGGAGCCAATCGGCGAGGGGATGGCGGAGATAAAAGTGGCCATCGTATTTGAAGCGGTGGATGAGATTGCGGACGATGCCTTGGGAGCGGTAGCGGGTGATGGCGGCGGAGAAGTGGAGGGTGCGATCGGCGCAATTGGAGCAAGTGAAGGCGGAGGTGATGGCGCCGTGGAAAGGTTCGGAGCAGCGTTGGCAGAAGGGATCGACGATGGTTTCGGCTTGGCTGAGGCAGAGTGGGCAGAGGTGGTGACCGATGGGGGTATCGGTGCTACATTGGGCGCAATGTGGGGGGTAGAGGAGAGAGGCGAGGGCGTTAGAGGCGCGTTTGAGGGAGGAGACGATGTTCACGGGTGGTGTAGAGGTGGGTGAGGAGGATGGCGAGGAGGAGAGCGGCGACGGGGAGGAGACCATTTTCGAAGCGATCGCCGATCCAGGGGAGGTAATCGGGGCGGAATTTGGGTTTGATGGCGAATTTGGCGATCACGGAGAAGGACATTTTGACGAGGACCACGCCGGCGTGGAGGCCGATGCTCAGCCAGAGGGAGTGGGTGCGGAGGGTGGCCGAGCCGCAGAGCCAACCGAGGGTGAAGAGGGTGGAGAAGCCGGCGAGGAGGGAGAGAGGATCGGCGAATTGGTGGAAGGTGTGGGGGATGAGGTCGAGACCGGAGAGCCAGTCGATGGATGGTGGGGAGTAGGATTCGTCTGGTTTGAGGAAGTGGACGATGGCGAAGAGGGAGCTGGAGGCGAGGAGGGCGGCGAGTGGGGGAAGGGAGCGTCGGAGGAGGCCGAGGATGGCACCGCGAAAGAGGGCTTCTTCGAGGAAAGCGACGATCAGGGCGGAGAGGGCGATGACGGGGATGTTTGTCCAAGCGATGGAGGGGCGGATTTGGTAGAAGCCGAGGGCGAGGTAGGTGGAGGCGAGGAGGGCGACGGCGAGGGAGGCGATGGCGAGGCCGGCGATGAGGTGCTGGCGCCAGCGGGGATTGGGGGTGATGCCGAGTTCTGGGGTGGAGGTGATGTGGAGGGAGCGGATGGCGGGCCAGAGGAAGAGGAAGGCGCAGAGGAGGGAGGCGCGGTTGAAGTATTTCTGGAAGGAGAAAGTGGTGAGGCTGGGGAAGATGCCGTGGGCGGCGAGGGAGTGAGCGGCGAAGTAGAGTGGGGGGGCGAGGAGGGCGCCGCCGAGGATGACGGCGGCGAAGTAGAGGAGAATTTTAGCGAGATCTTTCAAGCGATGGGGATCTTGAGGGAAAGGGGGAAAATTCTCCAACTTAAACTGGGGGGTGAGGAGGGAGATGGGGGAAGAAAAATGCCCGAGGGGAACTGCAGGGGTGCAGTGCCTCGGGCATTTTGAGAGGAGGGGTGAAGGTTATTTGGCGGCTTTGAGCTGGCGTTCGATGCTTTTTTGGCGGACGCGGAAGAAGTCGCGGATGCGGTCGACTTGTTTGGGGTAATCGGCGGCGGCTTTGGGATCGACTTTGGCGAGTTCGGGTTGGAGCCGGGCTTGGAGGAGGTCGAGGGCTTTGAACCAGGGATCGGTGTTCATGATCGTGCGATTGATTTCGTCCATCCGCTTGAGGTAGCGGGCTTTGCCTTCAGGGGTATTGAAGACGGCGGTGGCGAGGAGGCCTTTCATGGGGGGGACGAGCGCTCCTTGTTCGGCGTTGCCGAATTCCTGATCGAGGCCGGAAGGGAGGAGGATGACTTTGTCGCGTTTTGGGTCATGATAAACGCGGTAGTTGTTGCGGTTGAAGACATAGCCGTCCCAATCGCCGAGGATGGCTTGGATGCAGAAGCCACTGATGAAGATATCCATGTCGAGGAGTTTCTCGAGTCTTTCGAAGCGTTTGACGGGATCGGGTTCGCGAGCGGCGGCGGTGACGGCTTTGAGGTCGGCCCAGTCTTTGACGTCGGCTTTGGTGCGGACGAGTTCGATATTTTGGTCGATATCTTTGAGGAAGCCCCCGTCGTAGAAATTGCCGTCGGCGGTTTTGAAGTGGAGATTAAAGTAATCGGAATCGTAGCCTTCTTGGACGCAGTAGAAGCCTTTGGGTTGGCCGTTGAGGGTGACGATGGCGTGGGTGATGCGAGGGGCGGGGACGCCGGCGGCGCGGAGCATTTCGTTGCAGACGAGGAGGGAGAGGTAGCTCCCGTCTTGGGCGGAGTTACTGAGGTGCCATTTGTCCATGCCGTGGAAGGACTTTTTCCCGTCGAACTTGTTCATGTTCAGGGTGAAGCCTGATTTGGCGGTGACGGGTTGGAAGCTGCCTAAGCCACCGCGGAGGTGGATGCCGACATCGGGGTAGGTGGTGTCGCCTTCGGTGAGGGTGGCTTTGACATATTTTTTGGGCTCGGCCATTAGGGGGGCGAGAGGTTTGACCAAGCCTGGGGCGGGTTCGATGGAGATATCGATCGTGGAAACTTTGGGATTTTTAAAGTAGGCGGTTCGCTCTTCCTCGTGCTTTTTGAATTTAGCGGCGGAGGCGGCTTCGTCCTTTACTTGGGGTTTTGCGGGGGTAGCTG
>JBAWZW010000225.1:0-4505 GCA_037142835.1 Verrucomicrobiota bacterium | reverse complement strand
GGATGGGACCGAGAGACAGTATTTTGACGGAATACCTTTTAAAGAGCACGAGTACGGTAGATGAGAAAGTGCGATTTAGCTTTGATCTTCAAGGGGTTAACGGGGTGAGAGTTGTCGATCGGCAAGTTGTCTTTAAGGTGAGCGGGGGATTTCCTCAGTCGTTGATTCCCGAGCTTTTTGGGGTGATATCGGGGACGGAAGTGTTGGGGATAGTGGATGGTCGGGTGGAGGTGGAGGTGTTGGTTCCTGCGGGAAAAGTCGTGCGTTGGGTGGTGTCGATGGCGATTGGGGTGGATGTGGGGAAGGTGGGAAAGGTGGCGAGGAGAAGTGCGGAGGGTCGGGAAGATAGTGGGCCCTATCCACGGTTGGGAGAGGAGTTTACGGAGGCGATCGGGGGAGATGGAGATGCGCGCGGGGAGAGCACGAGGTATTGGAAACGAATCTTTGGCAGGGAGATTCCGACGCTGTCGTGTAGCGATCCCTTTTTGGAGAAGCTCTACTATTTTCGGTGGTGGTCACTTTTGACGAAGTTGAATATTGGAGGATACGGGCATTGGAAGAAGCCGTTGGCGAGGGAGGGGACGGTGGGGTTCAACTCATTGATCAGTTATTCTGGGGCACCGAGTACGATTGATTTGCGGTGGATGCGTTCACCCGAGTGGGCGTTTGGGAATGTGGAATCGTTCTTTGAAAACCTTCATGATGGGAGATTGGCGAACCACATCTATCCTGATCATTTGGATGGGGATAAGGGGAATAACGCGCTTGGGGTGAAAGGGGTGGCGATTGATTTTCCTTACGAGAATTTTTTAGTGAAAGCGTTTGTGGACACGCAAGCGTTGCATCCTGACAAAGGGATGCTTCGGCGACTCTGGCCGGCGTTGAAGAGTGCGGTGGCGATTTACGATCAGGAATTGGATGTGGATCACGATGGGTTGTATGAGACCTATCCGTGGAGCAACATTACGGGGCAGGAGTGGGGGGCGCGGTTTCTTTATTTTCATCCATTTGACCGGCTACTTTTTTACGGGAGGGATTGGCGACCGAAGAATGACGAGGAGGCGTCGAGGGTGGGGGAGATGATCGAGAGGAGTGTGGTTTTGCGACCGGGGATGAAGGTGGGGAGAACGATGGCGGAGATCTTGCCGCAGGTGGAAGCGGATCGTCGTTATCGGCAGGAGACTTTGGATGCGAGTTCTTACGCCTATGTGGAGATGAAATCGATGGGAGGGATTGCGGAGATTTTGGGAGAAAAAGAGGAGAAGGCGCGGTGGATGGGGGGAGCGGAGAGGACGAGGGTGGAAGTGTTGGCGAAGCTTTGGGATCGCACGACGGGCTTTTTTTATGATCGGGATGGGGTGAGTAAGGAGTGGTCTTTGGTGAAATCGCCGACGGGATTTTATCCCTTTTGGGCGGGGATTGGGACGAAGGAAGAGTTGGCGATTTTCAAGCATCTCTTTAATCCCGAGGAGTTTTGGACGCCCTATCCTTTGCCAACAATTTCGATGGATTACCCGAAGTTGGGGGAGTTGCGGAAGTTGGGTTGGACGTATTGGAACTGGAATAACTGGCCGATGACTACTTGTCATGTGGTGGATGCGACGGCGCGCGCGGCCAAGGAATTGGACGCGACGATGAGGGGTGGGGCGGCGGAGTTTTTTCGAAAGTATACCAAGGTCCATTTTCTGGGTGGGGATTTGCGGAGGCCGTGTGTTTCGGAATATTTTGATCCGATCACCGGGGCGGCAAACATTCCGACACTGGACTATGCGCATTCTTACTATATCGACCTCGTGATGCGGCATGTGGTTGGGGTGGAGGTGGATGCGCTTTCTGATCTGGTGCGGATTGATCCAATCGATATGGGGTTAGCGAGCTTTGAGGCGGGGAACATTTGGGTGCGGGGGCGGGAGATATCGGTGCGTTGGAAGGATGGAGAACTGATCGTGAAAGTGGAGGGAAAGGTGGTGGCGCGTGGGAAGCAATTGGAGCGGTTGGAGTTTCGTTTGGGAGCGCGATGGGGTGATGAATAGGGGGGCGCGCTCATTGGTGCTCAGCAAAGGGGGAGGGGAGATTGCCGATCAAACTAGGGCAGGAGCCGAATCAATAAACATCTGAAAACAGGTAACTGACGTGGGCAATTGTTGGGGGTAATTCGAGCTTCTTTGGTGGCGTTGATTTTTGCGGGGGTCAGAACTTGGATTTTGACTTCCTGTTTTTTCAGCGAGGCGATGGTGGCGGTGAGGATGTGGAGGGGGTCTTTGTCGGAGATGGTTTCTTGGGGGGTAAAGGGGTCATTCATTTAATGTTGGGTTTTTTAGAATAGCTTGTCGGTATTTTCTGGCTTTTTGGTCTTTCTTCAAACGTTCGCGCGCCAGGCCAATCGCCCGGCAGCACCCCGAGCGTGTTCCCATTGGCAGTTGGTCGGTGATCCAGTCCAGCCTCACCGTTGTTTCCGCCTGCACAATCTCGGCCAGCAGCCCTTTCCGCTCATCCCCCTTGCGCGCTTTCCGCAACTCCTCCAGTTCCATCCTTAAAAAGCTCATTCTGGCTCTCAGCAAGACTCCCGCCCGCCATTCCTCATGGTCGCTGATCTCTGCTCCATGATACCCGTCGGACTGGCTCTTTCCCCCATCCTTTCCCCGATCCCCGAGCTTTCCCGATGCCATCTTGATCAGCTTCTCCCGAAACTTCTGCGATCCGAAAACCCACCCCCTGCGAAGCGCAGATTGAACCGCCAGTTCGGGCCGGCCATCTCCCTCCGAGAGCGACGCCCCCGCCTTGGAAGGATTCTTCCAATCCACGCCCGAGTCCAGGGTTTCCAAAAACCCCCTTCGCCCTGCACCGTATCCCTGCAGCCGCAAACCCCCAAGCTCTTCTCCGTTTCCAGCCACTCGGGCCTTTTGCCGGCGTGGCGAGATACCCGCTCACGCTACTCCATGGGTAGCTCTCCAGTCCCTCCGCTTCCCTGATCATCCCCGCCCGGACCGGGTTGAGATGAATATAGTCCAGCAGTGCCCAAAAGCAGTTGCCCGGCTCCACTAGGATAGATTTGTAGCGTCCGCCAAAGACATGCCCCCAAAGCCGGTGACGCGTGTTGATCCGGCGCGTGAACGCGTTCTGCATCCAGCCCATTCCGCGCGATAAGTTCGCCTTCGGAGTCTCCAGCAGCCAATGGTAGTGGTTGCTCATCAGCGCATACGCATGAACACGGAACCCTGCGCGCACGCTCGCCTCCCCCAAGGTCCGCACAAAGGTTCTCCGATCCCCGTCATCGCGCACGATTGCCTCCCGGCGGTCCCCGCGCGCCATCACATGATCCATCGCCCCTTCAAACTCTATTCGCACCTGTCTCGGCATCCCTGCTTCTTCGGTGCCTCCAGTAATAATGTCAATATTAAATGACTGACCCCTCTCCTGCCCGCTGGGAGTGGTGCACGCGTTGATCGTTCTACAAAAAATTCGCTTTGATCGGGATGCCGGATCTATTATTATACCTTTATGGAATTTGAGTTCGACGAGGCAAAGTCTCTGATCAACGCTGAAAAGCATGGGATCGACTTTACTGAGGCTCAACTCCTGTGTCGCGATGAACGTCGTCTTGTGATTCAAGCTCGTAGTGAGACTGAATCTCGTTTTGCTATCATCGATCTGCAAGCAGGCAAGCTGTGGACTGCAATTTTCACAGTAAGAGAAGACCGAATTAGAATCATATCAGTAAGGAGAGCACGCCATGGTGAAGAAGAAGGATACTATAACAGCTAAGGAACTAGATCGCCGTTTCGATGATGGTGAGGACATTTCAGCATACCTTGACTGGAGCAAGGCGACGCGCCCTGGACTTGAGCAGCGTCGTGTGAATGTCGATCTTCCGAATTGGATGATCACAACGCTCGATAGAGAGGCAAAGAGAGTTGGAGTGACTCGTCAGTCAATCGTGAAAGTCTGGCTCGCTGAAAGAATAAAAGCAGAACAAGCCGCACCATCCAACCATTAGGAGCCGTTTTGTTTCGATGACTTTTGGTAACTACAACCTCAACTCCTTGATACATTTCCGCCATCGCTCCTAGCGGTGGATGTGCTTTGCGTTCTGCAAGAAAATCTGGTCATTACTCACCTGTCCATATGCAAGCCATCACCTACACTGCTGCAAGAGAGAATTTGGCCAGCATGATGAGCCGTGTCTGCTCAGATCATAATCCAGTAATTATTACGCGCAAAAGGGGGTAAAGGGGTCATTCATTTAATGTTGGGTTTTTTAGAATATCTTGCCGGTATTTTCTGGCCTTTCGGTCTTTCTTCAAACGTTCGCGCGCCAGGCCAATCGCCCGGCAGCACCCCGAGCGTGTTCCCATTGGCAGTTGGTCGGTGATCCAGTCCAGCCTCACCGTTGTTTCCGCCTGCACAATCTCGGCCAGCAGCCCTTTCCGCTCATCCCCCTTGCGCGCTTTCCGCAACTCCTCCAGTTCCATCCTTAAAAAGCTCATTCTGGCTCTCAGCAAGAC
>JBAWZW010000224.1:0-4529 GCA_037142835.1 Verrucomicrobiota bacterium | reverse complement strand
GGGAAATGGGGTGGGGTTGCTTTTTTGTGCTAGGGATTTTGTTGGTTAATCTGATCATGAAGACCATGCGTCAGGGTGTTCAATGCTTGGAGAAAGTCCATGACATCGGACTTGCGGATTTCTACACCCTCGTCGGCGTGCATGTCCTCGCCTAAACTCCTGCATGGAAGGCAGAGGGAAAAGCAGTTTAGATCATATTGATAATATTGCCAAGACTCGTCGGGATCACCGTTTTTAATAAAGAAATCATTGTTTAGAATTGATTTTAGAAAGTTTTTCAATTCCTTGGCGGTCGCAAAGGACAATTTGGAGCCAGCGTGATTTTTTTCCCTGCAGTAGTTTTCGATAGTGAAAGGGCATTTTCCGTAGTATTCATCAGTCAAATCGAGGACGATCACCATCTCGAGTTGGCTGAAGAGATCGGAGTGGTCAAGAATCTCTATAGATTGGTCAACGCCAATGGAATCATACTCTTCGTCTCCCGTAAAAGCGATCAAAGTCTGGGGGTGGAGGATATTTTCGAGCATCGCTTGGACTAAAATGGCATTGCATGCCGAGTTGTCAAATGTGCCATGGAACGTGTCTCCATGGTCATTGGCATAGTACTTGTCATAAATTGAATCGATGTGGCAGGAAATGAGGGATATGGCGAGGGATGGATTAAATTTTTTGTGCCTATAAATAATGGAAAGGGGCATTGCGCCTTGCAATTTATATGCGGAAGATGAGAGGGACTGGACGATCAGATCAAGCCTGTCTCTACTGAAAAATTCATGTCTGGTGTTAGTGCAGGGGATTGCGAAATCAATGATTCGTGGAGAGGTCATATATTTAAGGATAAAAGGTGCGAATCGAGTGCGCGGAGTTTTTCACAGTTGTTAAAGGTCAATGGGACAGGCGTTCGGTGGGCCTGCCCTTCTACTGCTTCTACTGACTATGGTGGGGGGTGGGCAAGCAATCAGTCATCAGCTGTCAGCGGCGCCTCCTCGCTGGGGGAGGGTGACCACTGGCCTGACCCTTGATCATCCAAACCACCGACCCCTCTCCATTCGTATCAATGCGTGGTTTAAAAATTCTCCATGGCCCGGCTCTAAAACCGGGACTTTAAATTGAACCACGAATGGACACGAATTTTCACGAATGGGGAGGGGACCACCGCCCGCCGCCCCTGCCACCGCGCCTCCCTCCTTTCCTCGCTGGCGGTGGTTGGAAAAGGCGATCACTAGCCTGTCCCTTGATCATATTTTCCTCAATCAAATTTTAAAGTGGCGATTTCATCGTCGAGCCTTTTCGCAGATGGAAGACTCAGCAAAGTTTCCCAACCCTCAAGAAAATCAGGAATACGCGCACGTTGAGTGGAAAAATTAAGTTTCTTCCTCCGTCGTCCGGTAAGACCGCTGGCTTCAACGAGCAGTGTTTGTAAAATTGTTTTGGGATCAGGAATATTTTCTAGATCTTGCCATGCTGGAAGTTGGAGCGAGTTGCGACCGTTCGGATTGCCGGATGCGCCACGCAGTGCGCTCTCGGAAACTAACAACCAAGCCTCGGTCATTCGGACTGGAATGACGGGAACACAATGCCGTGCGGGACTTATCGACAATGATTCGATGGCATCGGCGATTTCTTTCCTTCTGTCTGTAGGTACCTCTCGGTCTGAATCCCGGTGAATGAAGATGATATCTGCGGGGAATAACTCAGATGCTGTCGCGATTTTTTTCGGCAAGGTGCGCGGTGGTTTTGGTAAATCGCGAAGATCTGCGAATTGACCCATCCATTCGATATGCTGATGATGACGGAACAGCATCCAGCGGAGAATCGGAATTAAGACTCTGTCGGACGGGCCCTCGGCGACCAGTGTGAATCGGAGGATCTTCATTTTTCAGAGTCTTCAAGCTGGGGCAAAAGCATCTGTAGATCCTCACGATCTACGACACGACTCGGATTGCGCTGATCCTGTTGTTTGACTCGAATTGGATTCAAGTAGGGAATCAACAATCCACGCGCTACAGCTTCGCCTGATTCGCGCGCTCGCCAAGTATCCGGCAAGCCTAGGAAGCTTGGAGTGTGAACCAACCGATCTTGGTAATATGCCGCACGATCAACCGCAATGACCAAGCTATCGTCTGGAACTTCGGACACGACCGAAGGGGAATGAGTATTGATGATGATCTGGCGGAGCGGATTGTCGTCACCGCAGGGTTCCTGCGTATCGACAGCAATTTCCTTGAGCAGAGCGATCATCGCAGGCAAGCGTTTGGGATGGATTCCATTCTCGGGTTCCTCAAGACAGATGATCCCCGTTACGAGCGGATCTTGCTCCAAAATGGACAGTGCCAAGAAGCGAAGCGTCCCATCGGACAGGCCGCGTGCCGGTATTTCATTCCCAGAGTGATCAGCTACGAGAATGTTGTAAGCACGACGAACGGGATCGGGATCGACTCGAATTCCTTTCACATTCTCAATCAACTCCGTGAGTCGCTGGGCAATACTCTCTCCCACAATTGACCCCAGACCTTCTGTCTGCATTAGACGATGTAAGGTGGCAGGCATGTGCCGCCCATGAGAATCCATGATGTTTGGCTCGTTGAAATCATCTGGCGCCCGCAAACTGGATGCTTCCAGCGCCAGAAAACGCCAGGACTCCATTTCACGCTTTGCGCACAGCGCGGTGGGCGATTCAGTTGCATTCGCAATAGAGAGCACCGTGCGCGGAAGATTGGACGCGAGATAGGGATAGGGTTTGCCGCTGCTGCCACCATCTTGGTGCCGTTGGATTACCGTTTTCCCATCCTCCGATTTTGTCGAAATAAAGAAGTCCCGGCGGCCGCCCTTGGGTTCTTGTTTCAGACTGTGACGCCACGCAGTTGAGTGGTTGAATGGCAACAGCTTGGCTGCTTCTTTCCACGGATGATAAGTTAGATTCTCCTTGATCATCTGCAATCCAGAATCGCCGTTGCCAACAGCGCGCTCAATGAGCGAAAGCTCATAAGTCAGGAATGTGAATGTGGCACTCGCTTGTTGATTCAGTTCGTCGTAAGCGATTTTGGGCACGATCATCTCCACAATGAAATCAATCCGCCTGGAACCAACGGGATGATCGAAACAAAATATATGAGCCGGATCAGACGACATCGCTCCGTTCGCCCTGATCGCAAGAGCTGCTTCCAAAAGCGTCTTTGAAGCGGTTAGGCTGAGAAACTGGATGGCATCGAAAAGGTTCGATTTACCGGCACCATTCGGCCCGGCAATACAAGTGAACTCGCCGAAACGGAGGTCCACATCGCGGAGATTTTTGAACCCGTTGACTCTCAGGCGTGTGATCATGTGGGCGATTCTACAAGGATTTCCAGCTTCGGCAACTCATTCACCACCTTCACCTTCCCCACTCTCAGCTTCGCGATGCGGAGGAAGAGTGCCATAGGGTAGGCGGTCAGGACATTCTGACTCAGTCATGCTTTATGGAGAGACCATGAAAAACCGTGCGGAGGGAAAGCTGAAAGACACAACAAATGAACGCTGAACGCCGCGACGGCAAGTTGGAAGCTTCGTCACGATGATCGGCGAGGAAACAAAGAACCGCTTCGGTGGAATCGCGCGGCTTTACGGAGTGTGCGCCTTGGAGAGCCTTGTGGCGGCACGGATGGTCGTTTTCGGAGTGGGCGGGGTGGGATCTTGGACGGTGGAAGGACTGGTGCCTTCCAGGATCGGCTGTATCCGCATGGTTGATCTCGATGAAATCTGCATCACCAATGTGAACCGCCAACTTCACGCGATGGACGCCGAGATCGGGTGACAAAACCCCCATTTCCCCGCCCTCCGATCCGACTCAATGGCTCTTTCAGAAACTAAGGGACAGGTACTTCGGGTTAAGGGACAGGTACTTTGTTACTTACCCGCCGTTGGATGCAGCGTCTTGTTCGCCGTTCTTGTGTTCATGGCTCACTAGTAGGCTCCCTTCCTCGGAACGGTTCCATCGTCGTCGGGAAACTTGCCCTCGGCCAGTGAGCCAACTCCACTGATCAACCCATAAAGACTCCAGATATCAAACGCATCACCGGGCTGAGCGTGTGTGCTCATGTATGTCAGGTAGTCGTCTATGTCCTCAAATAGAAAATGGCCTGGGCAACTCGCACCTCGGTAATACCAATGCTTCACAACCACTGGTCCCTTCGTCTCCAATTCCGCACGGATCGCTGCGACCTTATCAGGATCGGTGATGCGAGATCCTTCGGTAGTCCAATCGTCTGGAGGGTATCTATCGGGCGATGGCATTTGTTTTTTGGCGAACGTCAAAGGTGTGGCACGGCGGAGAAGGGATGTCCAGAGCGAAGCGAACGAGGGACGTTACCCGCCGTTGCCACTACCGTCTTGTTAGGCTTCTTCATTTTTGAGGTAGGCTGCGGCTTCACGGAAGACAGTAAGAACCCGATTGCGATTACCGGGCGCATTGTTCACGAATAGCGGGCTTGGGTGGGGTGACTTCACAACTCGAATCTGTGGCCGCAATGGAAGAATGAGCTTCTCGGCAT
>JBAWZW010000223.1:0-4534 GCA_037142835.1 Verrucomicrobiota bacterium | reverse complement strand
GAGTGGGGGATTGGCATTTGCCGGTGGAGCAAGTGGGTACGATGGAGGAGCTAGAGAAGAGCGATGGGGGGACCTTGGCGGCGGTGGTGATTGAGCCATTGATTCAGGGGGCGGCGGGGATGCATCTGTGGCCTTTGGGGATGTTGCGGGAAGTGCGGGAGTGGTGTGATCGTCGGGGGGTGTTATTGATTCTGGATGAAGTGATGACGGGGTTTGGGCGGACGGGAAAAATGTTTGCCTGTGAGTGGGAGGGGGTGGTGCCGGATATGGTGGGATTGGCGAAGGGGTTGACTGGGGGGTATTTGCCCATGGCGGCGACGATGACGAGTGAGCGGATTTTTTCGGCGTTTTTGGGGGGGGCGGAGCGGACATTATATTACGGGCATAGTTACACGGCGAACGCTTTGGGATGTGCGGCGGCTTTGGCGAGTTTGGCGATTTTTCGGGAGGAGAATGTTTTGGGGAAGTTGGGGGGGAAGATTGAGGTATTGCGGGGACTTTTGGGGGAATTGGCGGAGATTCCCGAGGTTTGGGAGGTGCGGCAGTGTGGGATGATTGTGGGGATTGAGTTGCGGGAGGCGGATGGTCAGCGATTTCCTGGGGAGGCGTTGATGGGGGCGAAGGTGTGTGTGGCGGCGCGTCGGCACGGGTTATTGACGCGGCCGATTCGGGATGTGGTGGTTTTGGTGCCGCCGTATTGCATGACGGAAAGTGAACTGGGGCAAGCGGTTCGGGCGATTGGGCTGGCGGTGCGGGAGGTTTGTGTGGGGAAAGTGGTGGGGGAGAGTTAGTTGCGGGTGAGGGAAGCGGCGAAGGCGCCGTCGGTTTGGTGGAGGAAAGGGTGACGGTAGTCGATTTTGAGGAGGCGGAAACCGGGGAGGGCGGCGAGGGCGCGGTCGACGACCTGCTGATTTTCTTCGGGTTCTAGGCTGCAGGTACTGTAGACGAGCGTGCCGCCTGGCTTGAGGAGGGTGGCGGTGCGTTTGAGGAGGGCGAGTTGCTGGGCGGGCATGCGGATGAAGTCTTCATCGGTGAGGCGCCAGCGGACATCGACGCGTCGGCGGATCACGCCTGTGTTACTGCAGGGGGCATCGACGAGGATACGATCGAAGCTTGCGGGGGTGAGTGGGGGGCCGGCTTGCATGCAATCGTGGCGGAGGGGTTTGGCGATGGAGGCGCCGAGGCGGGCGATATTTTCCCGGAGTCTGACCACGCGACTTTCGTAGAGATCGCAGGCGATGATTTCGCCCTGATTTTTCATCAACTGGGCGAGGTAAGTGGTTTTCCCGCCGGGGGCGGCGCAGGCATCGAGGACGCGTTCGCCTGGTTGGGGGTTGAGGAGATCGCAAGCGAGGAGGGTGCTGGGGTCTTGGACGTAGCAGAGGCCTTTGGCGATCCAGTCTGGGGGGAGATGTTTGACTTTGATGGCGAGGGGGTGGAGTTGGGAGGGGGAGGCATCTGGGGAAGATTTGAGGAGGTCTTCGGTGGAGATGCGGAGTTGGTTGGCGCGGAGGTGGACTTCGGCGGGCTGATTATTCCAGGCGCAGAGTTCGGCGGTGGCGGTGGCGCCGAAGGTTTTTGTCCAGCGATCGAGGAGGAATTGGGGGTGAGACATGGCCACGGCGGGTGAGGCGGCGTCGAGGGCGGCGAGGAGGGAGTCTTTTTCGCGGAGAGCGCGTCGGAGGATGGCATTGACGAGGCCTCGGGCGTGGGTGGCGAGGTTGACGGTTTCGTTGACGGCGGCGTGGGGGGCGGTGCGCATGTGAAAGATTTGGTAGAGACCGAGGCGGAGGAGGGCGAGGGTTTGGGGGTCGGTGGCGCCGTTGCGGAGTTGAGCGACGATGAAATCTAGTTTGGTGAGATTGCGGAGGATCCCGAAGAAAGTCTCCATGAAGAAAGCGCGATCGAGGGGGGAGAGGGGAGTTTTGAGGAGAGAATTGTGGAGGATTTCGTCGGAGAAACATTTGCCGTCTTCCCATTCGAGGAGGGCATGAATGGTGGATTGGCGAGGGTTAGCGGGCATCAGAGAGAAGGAGAAAAGACCACGAAAGTGGGATGGTCAGCCAGCGTGCTTTTGGGGGGTGAAGCCGTTGGCGGAGAGTGAGATGAGGCGAGTGTGGGGCCCTTGGTGGGGGGAGGGCTAGGGGCGACCGACGGCCCGGTAATCGAAGCCGAGTTCGCGCATGGTTTCTGGTTTGAAGAGATTGCGGCCATCGAAGAGGAGGGGGGTGTGCATGCGTTCTTTGACGGCGGCGAAGTCTTGATTGAGGAATTCCTTCCATTCGGTGGCGAGGATGAGGACCTCGGCACCGTCGACGGCTTCGATGGGGGAGGGGGCGAGTTTGACTTTAGCGGGGTCGATGAGCTTCCATTCGAGGGCTTTATCGGCGCCCTTGGGGTCGTAAGCGGAAACGATGGCGCCTTCGGCGACGAGGCGATTGACGAGTTCGATGGCGACGGAGTTGCGGACGTCATCGGTATCGGGTTTGAAGGTGAGGCCCCAGACGGCGATTTTTTTGTCTTTGAGGACCCAGAGAGCTTCGCGGAGTTTGGAGATGAAGCGTTCGAGCATGTTTTCGTTGATGCGTTCGACTTCTTCGAGGAGTTTGAAGGGGGTACCGAGTTGGCGACTGATGGCGATGAAGGCTTTGATGTCTTTGGGGAAGCAGGAGCCGCCGTAGCCGAGGCCGGCGTTGAGGAAATTGCGACCGATGCGTTTATCCATGCCGATGCCATCGGCGACCATTTCGACATCGGCGCCGCTGGCTTCGCAGATGGCGGCGACGGCATTGATGTAGCTAATTTTGAGGGAGAGGAAGGAATTGGCGGCGTGTTTGATGAGTTCGGCGCTATTGATATCGGTGACAAGGATGGGAGCTTTGAAGGGCTCGTAGACTTGTTTCATGAGATCGGTGGCGCGTTGGCTGGCAGAGCCGATGACGATCCGATCTGGGTTCATGAGATCGGGAACGGCGGAGCCTTCGCGAAGAAACTCGGGATTACTGACCACATCGAATTCGGCGCCTTTGTTGTAGCGCTTGATGGTTTCGGCGACTTTTTCGCCGGTTTTGACGGGGACAGTGGATTTATCGACGACCACGCGATAGTGGCCTGGCTGGAGGACGCCGGCGATTTCGCGGGCGACGCGTTCGATGTAGGTGAGGTCGACGCTGCCATCGGTTTGGGGGGGAGTGGGAACGGCGATGAAGATGATTTGGGAGTGATCGACGCCGTCTTTGATGGAGTTGGTGAAGCGGAGGCGATTGGTGGCGACGTTGCGGTGAACGAGGTCTTCGAGACCGGGTTCGTAGATGGGAATTTTGCCAGCTTGGAGGGCATCGACCTTGCGTTGGTCGTTATCGACGCAGACGACATGGTGCCCAATTTCTGCGAAGCAAGCGCCTGAGACGAGGCCGACGTAACCGGAACCAATAATACAGAGATCCATGAGGAGTGAGGGAGTGAGGAGTTAAAAGAGTAGAGAATTTTGAAGTGTCCCGTTTGGAAAAGTGGGGAAATAAAGCGGACTCTGGCGATTGTCGCAAGAGTGAAGGCGAGCTGTGGGGAAAAATTTCTTAGTGACTGGCGCTGGTTCCGGTGAGGCCGCTGCCGACTCCTGGATCCACGGAGAAAGGCACGCGGAGGTTGGGGAGATCTTTGAGGGTGAAGGTGAGGAGGACACTGATATCATTGGTGCCGCCGTTATCGCGGACGCTGAAGCCAGCGGAGGCGACCCAGCTGGAGAGGTCGCGATGGACTTGGTAGACTTGGTTTTCGAAAGTACTGGTGATGATGTCGTATTGTTCGTTGGCGCTGACTGACCAATTATCGTTGATGCGATAGTAGCCACCAAAGGTGAGGAGCGTGCTATTGGGAAACTGGTTATTGCCGTTGATGTAGCGTTCGCCGAGGGCGAGGCTGAGATTTTTGTTGAGGAGAAAATTGAGATTGGAATTGATTTCGGTGAAGCCGGTATCGAGGAGGGGGATTTGGGAATCGACGACGAGGGCGAGCCAAGGGAGGGGGATCCAGCGGAAGCGGTTAAAGAAATTGGAAAAGGTGCCGGTATCGGCGGCGACGGCGAGGCCACCGAAGTCTGGGCGATCGATATTGATATCGACGAAGGTATCGAGTTCGAACCAATTGAGCGTATAATTATCGCGACGAGTTTGGAGGCGATTATGCATTCCGAGGCGGAGGATCGACCAATTGCCGAGGGAATCGATGGTATTGAACTGGGGGAAGTCGATGGGGGGGAGTTGGGTGGAGCGATTAATGCGATCGAACTGGAGGATATTTTTGGGATCTTTATCGGAGTAAACGAAAGAGGCGTTGATGTAGGGTTGGAAGACATGGCGGAGGCCATCGAGGCCCCAGGCGCGGGATTGGACGCCTTCGAAGGCTTTGGAGACTTTGAAGGAGGCTTCGACGCCGGCGGTGACGGCGACGCGGAAGAGGGGGCCGCCGCGGTTGAGGAGTTGTTGGGTGGAGGTGACTGTGGAAGAGTTGAGGGTGGAGGCGTTGAGGGTGGAGG
>JBAWZW010000222.1:0-4552 GCA_037142835.1 Verrucomicrobiota bacterium | reverse complement strand
CGCCACTCCTCCCGCCCCCACCACATACGTTCCCACCGAACTCTTTACCGTTCCCGATGGCCTCGAGGTCACCCTTTGGGCCTCTTCCCCAATGCTTTATAACCCCACAAATATCGATTTCGATGCCCAAGGTCGTCTCTATGTCGCCGAAGGCGTCAACTATCGCGGAAAATCCAATCGCCGCCCCGAAGGCGATCGCATCGTCGTCCTCGAAGACACCACCGGATCAGGTCACGCCGACCGAAGCACGGTCTTCGTCCAAGCCCCAGGCCTCGCCGCCCCACTCGGAGTCGCCGTCTTCGAAAATCGCGTGGTCGTCTCTCAACCCCCAGATTTACTCGTCTACACCGACACCAATCGCGATGGCAAATTTACTGCCGATTCCGAAACCCGTGATGTCCTACTCACCGGCTTCAGTGGACGCCAACACGATCATAGCCTCCACAGCGTCACCGCTGGCCCCGATGGCCTCTGGTATTGGAATCAAGGCAACACCGGCGCCCAATTCACCGATCGATCTCTCCGCACTTTCCGCATGGGTAGCCCCTACCAAAAAAAGGAAATCGCCGGACTCAAAAGCGACGATGGCCACGTCTGGGTCGGGGGCTTCGCCGCCCGCATGCAACCCGACGGCAAACAAGTCGAAATCATCGCCCACAACTTCCGCAACAGTTACGAACAAGCAGTCACTTCCCTCGGCGATATCTTTCAAAGCGATAACGATGATCCCCCAGCTTGCCGCGTCACCCCCATGCTCGATGGCGGGAACGCCGGCTTCGCCTCCGCCGATGGCCAACGCTCCTGGGAAGCCGACAAACGCCCCGGCCAACCCACCCCCATCGCCGAATGGCGCCAAGAAGATCCAGGCACGATGCCCGCTGGCGACGTCTACGGTGGAGGCTCCCCCACGGGCGTCGCCTTCTACGAAAATGGCGCCCTCGGCTCCCCATGGTCAGGCCTCCTCCTCGCTTGCGAAGCTGGAAAAAATGTCGTCTTCGGTTACCTCCCCAAACCAGACGGCGCCGGCTTCAAACTCGAACGCTTTGACTTTCTAACCTCCAATAAAGAACGCCGCTGGGCTGGCTCCGACTTCCTCGGCGGCCGCCCCAATGGCGATATCAAAACAAAATTCCGCCCCAGCGATGTCTGTGTTGGCCCCGACGGCGCCATCTATGTCGCCGATTGGTTCGATCCCGGTGTCGGTGGCCATAATACCGCCGACGCAGGATACACAGGCGCTATCTATCGCATTGCCCCAAAAGGATTTAAATCAGTCATTCCTAAGATCGATCTCGAGTCCACCGAAGGCCAAATCGCTGCCCTCAAAAGCCCCGCCGTCAATGTGCGCCACAGCGGTTTCATTCGCCTCCGAGCCCAAGGTCCCGCCGCCATTCCCGCCGTCAAAGCCCTCCTCGAAAACCCCGATCCCTTCCTATCCGCTCGTGCCATCTGGCTCCTCGCCCAAATGGGTGATCCAGGCCAAGCCCTCGTCCTCCCACTCCTCGCCAGCAAAAACCCCACCGAACGCCTCGTCGCTTTTCGCGCCCTTCGGCGCGCCGGTCGCCCCCTCCCAGCCCTCGCCACCCAAATGGCCACCGACCCCGACCCCGCGGTCCGACGCGAAGTCGCCACCTCTCTCCGCGATCTTCCCGCCGATCAATCCCTCCCCACTCTCCTCAAACTCGCCAACCAATGGGACGGTGCCGATCGCTCCGCCCTCGAAGCCATCGGCATCGGTAGCCTCGGAAAAGAAGCCCCCCTCTTCGCCGCCCTCACCCAATCCGCAGGCCCCGCACTTTCTTGGTCCGACTCCCTCGCCGGACTCGCCTGGAGACTCCACCCCGATGCCGCTGTCCCCCACCTCAAAGCCCGCGCCCTCGCCACCTCCCTCACCCCCGCACAGCGCAAACTAATGCTCACCGCACTCGCTTTCATCCCCACTCGCGAAGCCGCCGGCGCCATGATCGAACTCGCCTACACCCCAGACTTCCCCCTCAAAGATCTAGCCAACTGGTGGCTCCTCAATCGCAAAAATAATCTCTGGAAACCCTTCGATGTCGTCGCTTCCATGCGCGCCATCGGTGGCTACGACCCCCAAAAAGTCCAACTCATCGCCTTCCCTCTCCTTCCCATACCCCCCAACGCGCCACCCGCACCCACAGTCGCGGAAATCCTTCTCCTCCAAGGAGATCGCGCTCGCGGAGAAACCGCCGCCGCCGTCTGCTCCAGTTGCCACCGCATCGGCTCCAATGGCATAGACTATGGCCCCGATCTCACCGCTTTCGGTAAACAACAAAGCGCCGAGATCATCGCCCAAGCCATCGCCCAACCTTCCGCTTCCATTTCCCACGGTTTCGAAGGCAGCGAAGTCAAAACCAAAAGCGGCCTCAGTATCACCGGCATGATCATCTCCGCCGGCGATCCCGTGATCATCAAATGCCTCGGTGGGGTCCTCCAAACCATCCCCCAAAACCAAATCCAATCCGTGACCCCACTCTCCAAATCCCTCATGTCTGAGCCCTCCCAACTCGGACTCAATGCCCAGTCCATCGCCGACATCGTCGCTTACCTTAAATCTCTCTAATCCATCCATCCAACGCCCACTCTTCACCCCCCCACCGACTCCCTCGCCTCCACTCCAAGTCGGCGCTTTCCCATCCATAAATTGCCCTCGCAATCCCCTTTTCAATCCCCACCTAAACTCCTACCTTACGCCAGATGAATACTCGCATCTTTCTCATCCGGCACGGCGCCACCACCCTGACCGCCGAAGACCGCTTCGCCGGGGCCACCAATGTGCAACTCTCTGACGAAGGTCGCCAACAAGTCCAACGCCTCGCCGAACGCTTGAGCGGCGATACCATCACCGCGGTCTACGCCTCACCCCTCGACCGCACGGTCGAAACCGCTTCCATCCTCGCCGCCCCCCACCAACTCCCCGTCCAAAAACGCGAAGGTCTCCGCGAAATCTCCCACGGCCACTGGGAACAACTCACCCGCAAAGAAGTCGAATCCAAATTCCCCGAAGAAGCCGCCGCCTGGGAAGAAGATCCTTTTACCTTCGCCCCTCTCGACGGCGAAAGCGGACTCGCTGTCACCGCCCGCGCTCTTCCCGAACTCGTCGAAATCGTCCGTTCCAACCAAGGCGGAAATGTCCTCGTCGTCTCCCACAAAGCCACCATCCGACTCCTCCTCAGCTCACTCCTCGGCTTCGATCCTCGCCGCTACCGGGATAACCTCGATCAAAGCCCCGCCGCCCTCAATATCGTCGACTTCAAAGGCTTAGTCAGAGCTCGCCTCTCCCTCTTCAACGATACCTCCCACTACCATCCATCTGGTCTCGCGATCCCCGAAGTCCCAAGCGCTCGCCTCTCCAAATGGTGGGACACCAAAAATACCTAGCCCACCCCTCACCCTACTGCCCTTCTCTCGCCCTTCTAATACCTCAAAATCATGCGCCCGGAAATCGAACAACTCCTCGTCATCCAAGAACGCGACCGCAAGATTCGGATCCTCGATCAAGAACTCACCCGCGCCCCATTGGAACGCGCCGAGGCCGAACAAAAACGCCTCCAATCCACCGCCACCCTCGACGCCGCCAAACTCCACGCCAAAGACATCGAGGTCGCTCGCAAAAAACTCGAACTCGAAGCCCAATCCAAACGCGACTCCATCAATAAGTTTCAAACCCAAAAGTTTCAAACGAAGAAAAACGAAGAATTCCAGGCTCTCAATAACGAGATCTCCCGCTACGAGAACGACATCCGCGATATCGAAGACCGTGAACTCGAATCCATGGAACTTGCCGAAATCGCCAAAACCGCCCTCCTCGCCGCCGAAGACCAGTCCAAACAAATCAAAAACCAAGTCGAACGCCAACTCCAAGACATCGCCGCCAAAGTAGACGTGGTCTCCCAGCAACTCGCCGAGGTCCAAAAAATTCGCGACTCCCTCGTCCAATCCGTCGACGAAGATCTCCTCGATACCTACAACCACCTCTTCAAAAATAAGGGCGAAGCCGTCGTCGCCCTCGAACACGAAAACTGTGCAGGTTGCCACATGAAGGTCACCACCCAAACCATCGTCAAGGTCAAGGGCGGACGCGAAATCATTCACTGCGAACAATGCGGACGCATCCTCTATCTCGCCCCATAACCCATCCACCCACTCCCCCCCGATCTTCATCCTCTCCACCCTCGTCGTTCTCCGATCCAACCACCGCTGAATGATCGCCCGCTTTCGCCTTCTTTCTCTCACGGTTACTTTCCTAATCTCATTCCCGCTTCTCTCTAAAGCACAACGTCTTAGCCCACTCGCCACTCCCCCAGACTGGAGTCAACTCGAAGCCTACCAAGGAACCATCACCCGCCCAGAATTCGAACGCCTTCTCCTCACCGTCTACGCTCCGGCAGGCGCCGCCGATGGCCTCGTCTCCGTCGAACCCGATTCCGCTCTCATCAAAGTCTCTCTCTCCCCCCCCAAAGAATTTCGACTCCGTTTCGCCACCAATTCCGCATCCGCCAAACCCATCCCTCGACCCTGGCGCTCCCCC
>JBAWZW010000221.1:0-4560 GCA_037142835.1 Verrucomicrobiota bacterium | reverse complement strand
CCCCAAACTCTCCGCCGCCTCCACCCTCCACTCTCAACCCCGTCCTCCTCCTCGCCTTCCCTTAATCCTCCTGCCATTCTCTCCCTCATGCCCACTCTTCCCTTCTCTCATCTCGATCCCTCTGGCCTCGCCACCATGGTCGATGTCGGCCACAAACCCACCCAAATCCGCTCCGCTTCCGCAGAAGGTCTCCTCCTCTGCCTTCCCTCCACCATCGCCGCTCTCCGAGACCTCGCCCTCCCCAAAGGCGATGTCCTCACCGTCGCCAAAATCGCCGCCATCCAAGCCGCCAAACGCACCGACGAACTCATCCCCCTCTGCCACTCGCTCCCCCTCGATTCCGTCTCGCTCTCCTTCACCCTCGAATCCCACGCCATTCACATCTCCGCTACCGTCAAAACTTCCGCAAAAACTGGCGTGGAAATGGAAGCCCTCACCGCCGTATCTGTCGCCGCCTTAACCATTTACGATATGTGCAAAGCCGTCGATTCCCAGATGAGCATCACCAACATCCGCGTCACCGAAAAAATCAAACAATGAAAATTGCCCGCGTCACCCTCAGCGATCGTGCCCAAGCCGGCATCTACGAAGACCTCAGTGGCCCAGAAATCGAACGCATCTGGAGCGAGTTCAATGGCGGCGACGCCGAATGGATCCCCGTGGTCCTCCCCGACGAACAGCCCGAGATCGAAGAGACTCTCCGCAATCTCTGCGATCTCCTCGATTGCCAACTCATCCTCACCACCGGCGGCACCGGCCCCAGCCCACGCGATGTCACCCCAGAAGCCACCAGAGCGGTTCTCGATCGCGAACTCCCAGGCTTCGGCGAAATTATCCGCTCCCAATCTTTCCCCACTGTCCCCACCGCCATCCTCTCCCGCGCCACCGCAGGCACCCGGGGCTCCACTCTCCTCGTCAATCTCCCCGGAAATCCCCGCGCCATCCGCCAGTGCCTCCCACTCCTCATCCCCGCAATCCACGAAGCCCTCCGCCATCTCAACGGCCAATAACCACCTCCACTTTGCTCACACCCAACACCACCATCCCCTCCCCAAACCCCCTCACCCTCTCCTTCCGCTTTTTCCTTCCCTTTCTCCTCGCACTCGCCACCCTCATCCCCGTCGCCCTCTACCCAGGCGATGTCGCTTGGCTCATCGATGAACCCCGCCTCATCGCCAATGCCTTCTACTCCAATCAAGAATTCCTCCCCTCCGCCTCCGGTCTCTTCGGAAATTTCGCCGTCCCCTACGGCCCCGTCCCCACCCAAATCTATCAACTCCTCCTTCTCCTCACCCACAACCCCTTCACCCTCGTCATCCTCCGCGGCCTCCTCTGCGCTTCCCTCACCGCCATCGGCCTCCTCTGGTTAGCCAAATCCCTCCGCATTCCCCTCTGGTTCGCCATTCCCTTTCTCATCTCCCCAAACATCATCGCCTTCCAACGCATCCTCTGGGATGCCTCTTTCACCATCCCCCTCTCCGCTCTCGGCCTCGCCGCTTTCGCTGATTTCCTCAAATCCTCACGCCCCCTCTCCCTCCGTATTTCCCTCGTCGCCACCATTCTCCTCCCCCTCAATCATCCCCAGTCTCTCCCCCTCGCTCTCCCCATCGCCGCTTATCTCCTCTGGCGCCACCGACCCCAAATCTCCGCCGATCGCCTCGCCCTCTCGATCATCGCCTCCATCCTCTTCATCCTCCACTTTCGCTACCTCGGTACGGTGTTCAATGTCATCCACTACCATCTCACCCAGTCCGTTACCCATCTCCAATACCCCGTTAAATCTCCACTCTTCCTCTCACTTCTCTCCCCACTTCTCGGCGGTAACCTCCTCTCCGGCTTCGATTACGCTCGCTCCACCGCCACACCCGCAGGCCCCACTTGGCTCGCCCTGCCTTTCATCTACTCCTCCCTCCTCGTCTACCCACTCATCTGGCTCGGGATCCTCTTCTCCCTCTCCCGACTCCCCTCCACCCTCCGCTCTCTCCGCTCCCATTCCCCCATCTCCACCCCAGAAATCTTCTCCGCTATCCTCCTCCTCTCCCTCTTTCTCCAATTTCTCCTCTTCTCCTCCCTCCGCATCCCCCCAGGCCCCCAATACTTCTTCGGCACTTTCTCCCTTCACGTCGCCCTCGCTTTCCTCGGCCTCCAGTTCCTCCAAAAATTCTCCCTCGCTCTCCCCACCTCCGCCCTTCTCCTCTCCACCAATACTTTCCTCACCGCCGGGACCATCATCACCACCCACCAATCAGGTTTCCCTCTCCCAGGCTGGCCCACCATGTCCAGCTCTTCCCACGCCATCTCTCAACTCAATCACTATTCCGATCAATCCGTCTACACCGATATCCATCTCTTCCAACGCTTCCCCCAACCCATTCGTACCCTAAGACTTCTCTCCCCTCCACCACCCATCTCCTCCCCTCCACACGGCCGCCTCTTCCTCACCTATCGCCAAGAAAATCATCGCCCCACCGGCGATCTCGTCGTCCAAGAACTCCCCGAAAATCTTCCGCTTCCACCCTCATCACTCCTCATCGAGATCACCCCTCTCCCCAAAAACTGGGTCCCAGATCCCCAAACTTGGTAACCCTTCACCCACCCCATCCCACTCCTCATCATGGACTTCTTCGAAAAATTTCCCCATCGCATCCTCATCGGAGACGGTGACATCACCACCACCCTTCGCAACTCCCCATTACCCACCCATCTCGGCTTCCCCCATCTCTCCATCACCCACCCCGATGCCGTTCTTCACGCTCATTCCACCGCCATCAACGCCGGCGCCCTCCTCATCAAATCCAATAGCCGCAATGCCAATGCTCTCAGCCTCAAAGACTTCGGCACCGAACGCCGCGTCAGCGAAATCAACTGGACCGCCGCCCAACTCGCCCAAAATGCCGCCCGCCAAGCCGGCGTAGAAATGGTCGGCTCAGTCGGCCCGCTCCCCATCTCCACCGAGGATGCCCTCCGCCTCGGCATCGATCCCCTCGCCATCTTTACCGAACAAATCGGGGCGCTCATCGACGGCGGCGCTCGCGCGATCCTCCTCGATTCCTTCTCCGATCTCCCCCAACTCCTCCTCGCCGTGGAAGCCAAACACACCCTCCACCACTGCCCAGTCATCGCCACTCTCAACTGCTCGGCCTCCGGCCAAATGCCCGATGGCTCGCTCATCGCCGACGCCTTCACCCAACTCCAAGCCGCCGATGTCGATCTCCTCGGCATCAACGCCCCCATCACCCCTTCTGACTTAGTCAATCTCTTCCAAATTCTCTCCCCCCAAAATCCCTCCGCCGCCTTCATTCATCTCCCTTCCCTCCCAGATCCCACCGCCGATCTTCACGACCCCGCTACTCTCGAATCCCTTACCCAAGCCATTCTCCCCCTCATCCAGTCCAATGCCCGCTGGATCGATGGCGGCCCCGGCACGACCACCCATCACCTCACGATCCTCGCCAAAGTCATCGCCTCCCTCCCCCCCGAAAACTCCCGCTAAATCGGTCGTCCCACCGATGAAATTTCCCCGTCCCTCTCTCCTCCAAGGAATCTCCCTCGGCTTGCTTTCCCTCCTCGTCTTCGCCCTCACCCAATCCTCCCTCCTCCCCACCCTCCTCGATCACCTCACCCGCCTCCAAACTACCGTCGGCTCCCTCCACCTCTGGGGCCAATTCCTCTACCCCCTCCTCATCGCCCTCTGCAATCTCCTCCTCCTTCCCGGAGGCATTCTCACCATCGGCAGTGGCCTCTTCTTTGGCCTCTGGTTAGGCTTCCTCATCAGTCTCCTCGGCAATCTTCTCGGAGCCGCCATCGCCCTTTTTCTCAGCCGAACTTTCCTCCGCCATTGGCTCGCCAAAAAATTCCTCAGTATCCCCAAATGGGCCGCCCTCGATCAGGCCATCGCCCTCGATAGCTGGAAAATCATCTTCCTCAGTCAACTCCACCCCCTCTTCCCGACCAGCCTCCTCAATTATCTCTACGGGATCTCCAAAGTCCGCTTCCAAACCGCCCTCCTCTGGATCGCTCTCGGCCAATCCCCAGGCCTCTTTTTCTACGCTTATCTCGGCTCTCTCACCGAATTCTCTCTCCGCTTCTCCACCGCCCAATCCCACCCCACCACCACCCAAATCATCCTCGCCTTCTCCGGTATTCTCCCCGCCTTCATCCTCACTTCGCTCCTCGCCAAAATCGCTCTCCGCTCCCTCTCCTCCACCATCACCACTCCCCCCAAAAATTAACCCCACACCATATCAACCATCGCCACCACAACCACTTGCACAAAGTTTTTTTGACAACAACTCCCGCGGTGCTAAGATTCTTGGTTGGCAAATTTTTCCCGTATTCCACCGATGATCTCTCACCACTTCCAAACCTCCCTGATTCTCAATGATGGCGTAGACTCCCTCTCCTGCCCCAACACCGAAATCAAAGTCTCCGAACTCGGAATCTCTTTCTTCTCCCACTGGAACTTTGTCGTCGGTACAGAATTCACCATTTCTCTCACCCATAGCTCCCACCACTCACCCCTCCCCACCCTCACCCTCTCCGCCCTCGTCGTCCGCTCCG
>JBAWZW010000220.1:0-4561 GCA_037142835.1 Verrucomicrobiota bacterium | reverse complement strand
ACGTTCGGGTTGGTGGGGGAGGCGGATGGAGGGGTGGAGGAGGTGGGAGATTTTGGTAAAGGCTTTGCGGGGGCAGGAGTGCTCGCGGGCGTTGATTTAGAGGGGGATGGGGTGGCGATTTCGGCGAAGGCGAGCGAGGTGAAGGTGACTAGGGATAGAAGAAGAGGAAGGATTTTTTTCATAAGCCAACGGGTTGGGATAAGGTGGGGAGATTGTCCCTTTTGGGAAAATCTGTCCAGAGCAAGGATGAAAGAGGAAAGAGGACCGAAATCTCGACAGGGAAGGGGATTTTACGATTAGGTGGTGGGGCACTTTTTATGGAGCGCTGTTCATTGTGAATTCCACCAGTCTTCAAGCCTTTCCCTGCCGCACGTGGGTGGAGGTGGATCTCGACGCTCTTCGGGCGAACGTGCGGGCGATCCGTGAGCATCTTCGGGAAGGGGTGAAGGTGATGGCGGTGGTGAAGGCGAATGCCTATGGGCATGGGGTGAAGGCGATGGTGCGGGCGTTGCGTGGTCGGGTAGATTTTTTTGGGGTGGCGAATCTGCGGGAAGGGGTGGAGGTGCGGGACGAGGATGAGGAGACGCCGATTTTTCTTTTGGGGCCTGCTTTGGCGGAGGAGCGGGGGGAGATCATTCGGCGGGGATTTTTGCCGGCGGTCTGTTCGTTGGAAGAATTGAAAGCTTATGCGGCCTTGGCGGGGGACACTCCATTTGCGATCCATTTGAAAATCGACACGGGGATGGGACGGGTGGGATTTTTGGAAGGAGACTTGCGGGGATTGATGGAGGCAATCCGTTTATTTCCAAATATTTGGGTGACTGGGGTGGCGACGCATCTTCCCGTGGCGGATGAGGATGCTGGGGCTACGACTGAGCAATTGGCGGGGTTTCGGGGGATCGTTGAGCGGTTGGCGGGGGTGTCGCCGGTGCCCTTGTTGGTGCATGCGATGAACAGCGCGGGAATGATCGGTTTTCCCGTGGGGGTTGGGGAGTTAGTCCGGGTGGGATTAACTCTTTATGGGAGTGCGCCGATTGGGAGTTTTCAGGATCACGTGAGGGGGATTTTGACTTGGAAGGTGCGGATGACGCAGATTCGTCGGGTACCGGCGGGGCATGGGGTGAGTTATGGGCGGACCTTTCGGACCGAGCGTCCGAGTGATTTGGCGACCCTTGCGGTGGGGTATGCGGATGGGTATCCGCGGCATCTCTCGGGTCGTGGGGCGGAGGTCTTGATTCGTGGGCAGCGGTGCCCCGTTTTGGGGAGGGTGACGATGGACCAGATCGTTGTGGATGTGTCGGGGTTGGCTGGGGTGGGGTTGGAGGAGGAAGTGGTTTTGCTGGGGAGGCAAGGGGAGGAGGAGATTCTGGCGGCGGAGCTTGCGGAGAAGGCGGGGACGATTGCTTGGGAAATTTTTACGGGGATTGGACCGCGGGTGGAAAGGGTTTATTTATTTGAAAAATCGGGCAGAGTTTCTGAGAACGACTTTGTTGATCCTTCATCCTACTGATTGTGCTCCAGATTATTTTTAACGAAATTAGTGCCGCTGAGATGGCGGCATTGCCCAAGGAATTGCAGTTGGACTTACTAGCGGAGTTTCAGTTTTTGCCTGGGGATCTGGACAATTTAGACGCGGAGAAGTTTGGGGTGGTTGAGCGGGATGGTCAGCGATTGTTTCGGTATCGGGCGAAGGATTATCGGATTTATTTTGCGAGAGCTGGGCAGGGGATTACGGTGCATCGGATGCTCCATAAGAATACCATTCGGGACTTTCTTTTTCGGACGAAACTACCGATGACTGAGGATGCGCAACTTGCTCAGCAGAAAGGGTTTTGGAATTTAATTGAGGAAGCGGAGAAATCTCAAAAGCCCCGATGAACTTTCGTCTTCTCCTTTGCCTTGGGATGGGAATTTTTACGACTTATTTGGGAATGGTGATGCTTTTCCATGCGTTCCGGCGAAGGCCAACGCCGGCGGTGGAGACAGTGGCAAATTTCGTGGCCAAGGAGAGTGCGGTGGTCGATCCGCTGACCAAAGAAAAGACGACTTACCGAGAGATCACCGTGACCACGCGGATGGGGCGAGTGATGGCGACGCCACCGCTGGAGGTGCCAGAAGTTCGGGTGCCGGGAGCGCCCGCAGATGCTCTGGGGCGAGACTAGTCGGGGGGTGGGATTTGGGTGGAGTGGAGTGGTGATTGGTGGGGGTTCTGAGAATTTGACTCAAAGTATTTTCTGTGAAAAAGTAAGGTATTTATTCACCCCGGCTGACTTGTCTGACTTCCCTGAATTGCGCGTCCTATGAAACGAATCCCACATCGATTACTGATGGCTAGTTGGTTGGTGACATCGCTGGGGGCAGCGCCTGTGAATCCTGTGGGCGAGCGGATTCGGGAGGGTGAGGTGAAGCAGGTGCAGTTGCGGACTGAGGCGCAGGCGCTCGTGGATCAACTGGATGCGATGCTCGATGAATACACGCGGAACGGTTTGAGTGGTGAGGATGAGAAGTTAGTGAAAGCGATTCGGGGATCGATCGCGCAGTTGAGTGGGGCGGAGATGAAGCAGATCGTGGAGTTTCTGGGAAAAGCGCGGGACAGTGGGGATGGAGGGTTGGCGAAGAAGGAGTTGAGTGCGGCGTATACGGGGCAGAAGGCGTTGATTACGCAGATGAAGAAGTTGCTCGCGGATCATTTGCGGAAGCAACAAGCGATGGAGCTTTCGCAGCAATTGAATCAGTTGGCCGATCGACAGGCGGTGAATTTGCAAAATGGGATTAGTTTGGGGTCATGGGATAAGGGTCGGAAGCCAGAGAATTTTGAGGCGGCGATTCAGGCGAATATGGAGGGTCAGCAGGCGGAGCAGACGGCGATTGCGGCGGAGATGCAATTGATCGGGGAGAGCATTGGAAAGTTTGCCCAAGACCCCGCGAACATTGGGGTCGCGGAGCGGTTAATGAAGGGGATGGAAGCTTTACAAAAAGTGCAACCGAATGCGGAAGCGGCGGCGGATGCGTTGAAGCAGGCGCAACTCTTTAAAGCGGTCGCTGAAGAAAAGGTCACGCGGGATGCCCTGCGTCGATTGGCGCGAGAAATTGCCCCGCCGCAAGATCGGGCGGATGGATTGCGAGCGGCGGAACGCGAGGTGGCGAAGTTAATTGAGGAGGAAAAGGAGATTATCAAACAAACCGCTAAAGCAGTGGGGGAGAAAGATTTTGATAAATGGGTGGATCAGCAAATTGAGCAGAAGCAGATCGACGCCAAGCTGGCGAAGCAACCTCGGGAAGCGTTGCAAAAGAACAAGGATTTGCAGCGTCGATTTCAGGATCAGCGGGGTGGACGGCCTGAGGATTTGGGGGCATTGGAGGATAAGCAGGCGGATGTGGCAGGGAAAAATGACGCGACGGCACAGAAGCTTGAGGGAGATTTGCCGGCGGCCGCGCGGAGTATGAACGGAGCGCATGAGAAGATTCAGGAAGCGCGTGGGGCGATGGCGGAAAAGAACCCTGAAGCGGCGGTGAAGAATAGTCGGGAAGCGTTAGCGGGGATGGAGGCAGCGGAGACGAAGATTCAGGCGGAGATTGCCAAGGCGGATGCGGCGGCGGGGAAGATTGGGGATTTGGTGAAGGATCTTGGGCAGTTGCAGAAGGCGGCGGGAGACTTAGCGAAACAGGAGGCGGCGGCGGCACAAAATCCTGATAAGGCGGGGCAAGCGGCGATTGCGGAAGCGGCGAGTCAGCTGGCGGCGCAAGCGGCGAAGATGGCCCCGCAGGCGGCGGCGTCGATGAACCAAGCGGCGGCGAAAGCGGCCGAGGCGACGGCGGCGGTCCAAGCGAAGAAGCCAGCGGCGGCGCAAGCGGCGCAACAAGCTGCGGCGGAGGAATTAGCGAAAGCGGAAAAGCAGATCGGGGAAGAGCTAGCGCAAGCGGCACAGGAGAAGCAGGCGCTGGCGGCCGCGGTGAAGGGGGGAGCGGAATTGGCGGCGATGATTATTGCGGAGCAGAAGTTGGAGCTGGATACGGGCAAAGGGGTGGCTTTGGTTTTGGCAAAGAAGTTGCAACCTGCGGCGGCTTTTGCTGGGCAATCGCCTCGTCAGCAGGAGATTCGGGGGAATGTGGATGCCTTTACGATTCAGCTAGCCCCGGAGCTATCGGGGGCGGCTCCAGCGTTGAGTGAGGCGACGGCGTCGATGAGTGTGGCGAGGATGCAATTGGATCAGTCGGATGGAGCGGGTGCGAAAGCGGCGGAGTTGAAGGCATTGGCGGCGCTGTATCGGGCGCAGAAAGTTTTGACGCAGATTGCGGAAAAGGCCAAGGAAGAGCTTGCCCTAAACAACCCGGCGGCGGAGGCGAACGCCCAGCAGCAGGCGCAAGCGCAAGTAGCTCAGGCGCAGGCGGCAGCGGCTCAGGCTAGCGAGGATATTAAGAAGGCTCAGGCGGCGGAAGCGGCCGCGGCGGCGGCGGAAGCCGCGGGGAACAAGCCGGCGGCGGCGGCGGCGGCGGCGGCCGCGGCGGCGGCGATGAAAAAAGCGGCGGGTGAGTTAGCACAAGCGGCGCAGAAAGCGGG
>JBAWZW010000219.1:0-4573 GCA_037142835.1 Verrucomicrobiota bacterium | reverse complement strand
TGGGGCGGGCGCGAAAGCAAATTTCTGGCAGCCTTGGTAGCCGTGGCAGTCGTGGTGGCTTCGTCATGGCTCTCCGGCACCTTGCAGGCCGCGGCGCCACATCCTGAAAAGCTTAGTCTATGGGCAAAGCAGGCTCCTGTGGGCGACGGCACATTTGAGGAAGTGGATACGCCGATCACCGTCCATCTGCCTGACCCCGCGAAGGCCAATGGAGCGGCGGTAGTGCTTTGCGCTGGAGGCGGTTACGGTGGCCTCGTGATTGACGCGGAGGGACACAATGTTGCCAAGTGGCTGAACGAACATGGCATCGCCGGGATCGTGCTCCAATACAGGCTTCCGAAAGGGAGATGCGCCATCCCGCTTCTCGACACCCAACGCGCCCTTCGCACGGTGCGCGCGAACGCCAAGAATTGGAACATCAATCCCGACCGGGTCGGTATCATGGGCTTCTCGGCAGGCGGGCACCTCGCCGCCACGGCGGGCACGCTCTTCGACGGCGGGGATCCCCAGGCGGCCGACCCCGTTGATCGATTGAGCTCTCGACCGGATTTTGTGATCCTCGTCTACCCGGTCATCACGATGGGCGACAAACAGTTGTATGGCGGGGAAACGGGAACCAAGCAAAACCTCATGGGGCGCAATCCTCAGGCGGAACTGATTGAGCGTTTTTCTGCTGAGAAGCAGGTGACCGACAAAACCCCGCCGATGTTTCTGACCCATAGCGTGCGCGACAGCTGCGTATCCGTGGAAAATAGTCGGATGATGGCCCAGGCCCTGAAAGCCAAGAACGTGCCTGTGGAGTTTATGGAGTTAACCACAGGCGAACACACCCTGAACGCTCTCTGGGGCGGCCTGTGGGATTCTATCCGAACCCAGATGCTGGTTTGGCTGGAGGGCCAGAAAATGATTCCTCATGCCGATGCCGCTATCCGGGTGCGGCCCAGCAGGTGAGCATTGCCTGGCGAATCCGAAGCGTCATGGTTGGTGAGTAGAAATCGATTGCCCTTCGCGAAGGAGCTTCCAATGTTCGGCATTGAACGGGCCAGGGCCAGTGGCGGGTGCGGATTCTCCCAGTCGGGCCACGGGCACGCAGAGCCCGGCAATCTTTCCGCAGGAAAAGCGGAGCTGACCGTCCGTAGCGCCAAGTGCGGCTTCCATGGGAACCGCCACCGAACGGCGGTCTTGGCCGAACTTGGCCTGCCAGGCGTCCAGCCGTAGCTTGGGTTCTGGCGGCGAGTCTTGAATGTCGAAAAGGCCGTCCTTGTCGCCGGCATCAAACACATTGCCGTCGCACAGATTGCCTTCACCGCGGCCGAGGTAGATCCGCCGAGGTGAGGCAAAGAAAATATTGTTCAGCACTGCGTTCCCGCGGCACTCGCCCAGGCGGCCGTCCACCAGCCGGTCCGCCTGGATGTTATTGACGCAAGCGGCGAATCCCCGGACGTTCCCGAAAAAGTTGTGGGCGACGACGGTGTCGGTCGAGCTGTCGACGCAGACTGCCGAGCCATCCCTCACGTCGACGGGGTCCTTGCCGGGGCTGGGATTGATGTTCCAAAAGACATTGTGGTCGAGAATATTCGGCGCATGGCTGACTTCGACAAACAAGACTCCATTGCACGAAGAGATGTCCTGAAACAGGTTGCCCGTGACTCGGCAGTTTGCATTCATACAGTCGAGCCAGACGCCCGCGGCGCGATGGAGATCCCGAAATGTATTGTGGCGAATGAGCACGTTGTGGGCGAGGTGGAACTTTAGCCCAGCAACCTCCCACATTCGTTCAATTGCCATTCCGCCGACGCGCTGGACAAGGTTATTCTCGACGAGTGTATAATCGACGTAGGCGCACCCGCCAATGCCGCAGACTCCGCAATCGCTGACCAAATTGCCCCGGACAATGTGGTGACCGAATTCGGCCGGCTTGGCAGCCTTCCAGTCCTGATTTCCCACTTCGATCCCGCAGGCATTTGCCCAGCGGACTTCGTTCTTCTCGAGGATCCAGTGGTGGCCTCGGTTCGTGCTGACCATGGCACGTTGGGGGACGGGAACTCCGTCGGCCGCGCGTTCGAAATGAAAGCCGCTCACGCGGATGTAGCCCAGCCCGCGCTGGCGGGGGGCGAATACTTGTTCCTTCACGGTGACTTCGATGGCGGCCTGGCGCGGATCCGCATCTCCGGCCAGCCGGAAATGGATTCTCAGCCCCGGTTCCTCGACCCAAAAGGCACCGTCCCGCTGAACTAGATCGGCGTAGCGAGCAACCTGCTGGAGCGGTTTGCCCTCCACGAAGACATGGCCTCGGCGGAGCATATACTTAGCAAAGTCCTCCTTGTTGCGGCAGGTCAGGAACTCTTCATAGAAATTCCTCGCGAGGAACGGATTGTAGCCCACAAACATCTCCGCGGGGAAGTCGGCCATCCAAGCGGTCTTCAATGCCGGCTCCCATCCGGAACTCGGCTGGCAGCGTGGCACCCACGGGACGGCTCCTGTGACGACCACTTGCTCCCCTTTGGCCGCTTCGTAGGCAATCATGGCCTGCGAACTGGTACCGCCCCGCTGAGGGCTGACGCATTCCCGATACACCCCTCCGTGAACGATCACCTTCTCGCCCGGTTGGAGCATCTCGGCCGCCCGGTTGATCGTTCGCCACGGCTTCTCTGGCGTTCCGGGGTTGGCGTCGGAGGCCTGGGGATTTTGGCCGGCCACGTGGTAGGTCGCCTGGTAGTCAGTGTGGTCGTCCCAGAAAGGAAAGGCCGTCCTGTCCGGGAGATCCACGATCTCCACGGCGGCCAGCGTCCCAAAGGTTGCCAAGGCAGCGTAAACGGCCAGCAGCTTGGCCCGCCATTTTCTCTGCAGTCCCGGCCACGTCAGACTTCCGTTAAGAAACTTGCCTCCACGCCCACCGAACCGGGGATGGTCAGCCCGAAGTTCGGGGTGGGGGATTGATGGCGACTGGAGGGAGCGAGGGAATGAGGAAGGCAGAGTGATGATTGAGGAAGGGTTCAAGTGGCCTCGACGCTACTCCGTGGAAGGTGTCCGTCAAGTTTTAGCAAGAGGAGCGCAGGCAGCTGAAGGACAGTTCAGTGATCGCCAGCCGACTGAAGAAGGGGCGTTTTCTGGGAAAGGCCCACAGGTGGGATGCCCTTGCTGCCCTTCTACTTCCCCGCGAAACCCGGTGCAGGCGGGAGTCGTGTGAAGATGCGTTCCTCAGTTCGGAGGCAAGGACGGCAAAGCAAATTGCCTGACCAAAGGACAAAGGAAAGGCGAAGTGGCTGGGCGTGAATTTGATCAGAGGTGATAGTTTGATCATCCCGGAGCTGTCACGGCCTTTGCTACCCCCGGCGTACTGGAAAAAAGCATCACACTGGCACAACTACCAAACTGCGTACCCGTTCGAATTCACGGAAGTTGCCGGTCGCGAGGGGAAGGCCGTGCTTCAGGGCGGTGGCAGCAATCCACAGATCGTTCGTCCCGATTAACGCGCCCCGCTGCGCAAGATCCCGGTAAATCGCGCCATAGATCCACGCGGTCTCCGGGGTGATTTCCAGCATCTCATAAGGTGCTAGAGCTTCATCCCAAAGCTCCCGATCCGCCATGGAAATGCCTGAGCAGAACTCGCCCGCGATCGTTGGCGTGATGCAAATCCGTCCTTGAGGGAGGCTTTCCAGAAACTGCATCGCTGGTCCGGCCTTGCCTTTCCTCAACTCGCGCTCCAACCGGACCAAAATATTGGTATCGAGGATCATGCGGGTTCCTCCCAGGGATTACTGGGGGGGGAATCCGCGCGATCCACCTGCTCGAGCCTAGTCAGGTCGTCATCACTAAGAAACCGTCGACGCTTCCGCAGGAGGGCGATAATGGAGGCGCCGTCCCGGTGAGCGCTCGGGAGGATGCACCGTCGTACGACGGATGAGAACGATTCCCGTCCGCGCTTGGCGGCGGCCAGCTTTTCATAAGCATCCAGCTCCAAAGTAATGGTCTTCGTTGCCATGCACGAATCATACACGAATAGGGATGGATGGCAATGTGGATCTGGGGATTCAGCTTTGATTGTGGTCTCCCCACCAAGTCCCTGAAAGCGGCAGTGGGATGAGGGTATGAAGCTCCGTTCGAATGGCCCGGAGCCCCAAGAAATTGATGCGATGGTTTAGCGGGTCTCAATTTGAGGAGAAATAAGGGACAGGTGTGCGTCGGTGAATGCGGTGACCTCGGCTCCACGGGGGCTCCTTCCCCATTCGTGGTTCAATTTAAAGGCGTGGGTTTTAAGGGCGGGGGATGAGGATTTTGTCACCACGAATGGAAACGAATGGGGTGGGTGAGGTGGGTGAGGTGGGTGACGGCGACAAAGGGACGGGGTCGAATGGATCTCTCGTGACGCTGCGACCCATGCCGGGGTCGGAGGCGTTTGGAGGGAATTCTGGGGGTGATTGATTGCTAGGAAATTGCTTTCCCGGTGAAGGCCGTTGAAAGAGCCGGTGGCCGGACCGGATGGCGGGGAAAAGGGGGTTATGTGCGCATACACGATGCGGCCCAGCTTGGCCGCCAGCGCATCCCACGCGGCGGCCTCATCCACGGAACT
>JBAWZW010000218.1:0-4611 GCA_037142835.1 Verrucomicrobiota bacterium | reverse complement strand
GGTGAGAGGCGAGGGGGTTGAGGGCGTTGGAGGTGGTGGGGGTTGGGGAGTCGGCGGCGCGGAGGTCGGTATTGAGGATGGAGGCTAGGCTGAGGGCGCCCATGCCCATGCCGGTGCGTTCTAAGAATTGGCGGCGGGTGAAGATGAGGTTATCGAGGGAGGGGGAATGTTCGCGGCGATATTTGTCTTGGTCGTCTTGGGGGCAGGAGCAGTCAGAAGGATTTTTCATCTTATTGATAATATGAGAGAGAAGACAAAGTATTAGGTCCTTTATCCGTTGACCATTTGCAAGTGGAGAATCGAGGTAATTTGAGGGTAAGAGAGAGCGAGTCTCGTGCCGTGGAGGGCAGAGGTGGGCGATTGGTTTGGAGGGAAGAGGGTGGGGGCGGAGATTTTTAGTGGTGGGTGAGTGCGGTGAGGCCGAGGCCCATTCCCGTACCGATGAGGACCAGCGTGCCGATGACGATATAAAAGAGGATGAGGGCGGGGATGGCGGCGAGCATCCATTTGAGCATGATGATGACGAGGCGACCGAAGGGGATATCGATGTTGGAGACGGTGACGGGAGTGGATGGTTGGTTCATGAGTTTTGGTTTGGATGGATGGATGTTTGAGGAGAAGTGAGAAGGGGATATTTTTGAGGAAACGGGTTGAGTGGTTGGGGAGAACGATGGATGATGGGGGTTTATGATCACAATTGGGAATACAGAACAAGCGAAAGAGTCGGGGAAGAAGCGTGAGCGGGTGGTGGTGGGGATGAGTGGAGGTGTGGACTCGAGTGTGGCGGCGTGGTTGCTGAAGGAGCAGGGGTATGAGGTGATCGGGGTGACGATGAAGGTTTGGCCACAGGATTGTTTGTCGAGGGCGGAGGACAAGTGTTGTGGGCCGCAGGCGATTGCGGATGCGCGGGCGGTGGCGCATCGGCTAGAGATTCCGCATTATGTGATTGATGAGGGGGAGAATTTTGAGCGGTTGGTGATTGGGTATTTTAAGGAGGAGTATCAGAGTGGGCGGACGCCGAATCCGTGTGTGATTTGCAATGAGAAGGTGAAGTTTGGGAATTTGTGGGGGAAGGCGAAGTCATTGGGGGCGGAGTATATTGCGACGGGGCATTATGCGGTGATCGAGCATCAGGCGGAGCGGGCGATTTTGCGAAAGGGTCGAGATCCGAAGAAGGATCAGTCGTATTTTTTGTTTAGTTTGAGGCAGGCGCAGTTGAGGCGGGCGTTGATGCCGCTTGGGGGGATGGAGAAGACGGAGATTCGGGCGATTGCGCGGCGGTTGGGATTAAAGACGGCGGACAAGGTGGATAGTCAGGAGATTTGTTTTGTGCCTGGAAATGATTACAAAGCTTTTTTGAAGACGCAGATGGGGGAGGGCGATTTTCATCCTGGGGGGATTTATGATCGGTCGGGGAATCGGGTGGCGGAGCATGAGGGGATCGAGATGTTTACGATTGGTCAGCGGAAGGGATTACCGGGGGGATCAGCGCAACCGATGTATGTGGTGGACATTGATCCGAGCACCAATCGGGTGACGGTGGGTGGGGCGGAAGACTTACTGACAGAGGAGTTTACGATTGATCATTGTTTGTGGCACGAGGCGCCGACCGAGCCATTTGAGGTGACGGTGAAGATTCGTTATGGGCATCCTGGGGCGGAGGCCACGGTCTTTCCTGGGGAGAACGGGGAGGCGCGGGTGCGGTTACGGACGCCCCAGCGGGCGGTGACTCCTGGGCAAGCGGCGGTGTGTTATCGGGGGGATGAGGTGTTGGGTGGCGGGTGGATTTTGCGGCAAAAAGCGGTCGTGCCGGAGGTGGTTTAAATGGCGGAAGAAGTTTTGATGGTGGTGACGAGTTGGCCGAGTTTGGAGGAGGCGCGGGTGGCGGCGCGGGCGTTGGTTGGGGAGGGATTGGCGGCGAGTGGAAAGATTTTTGGAGGGGTGGAGTCGATTGATTCTTGGGAGGGAAAAGTGGAATTGACGATGGAGGTGGTGGTGCTTTTCCAGACGACGATGGGGAGTTATCCAAACTTTGAGCGTCGGGTGATGAGCTTGCACCCTTACGCGGTTCCTGTGGTGGTGGCGATGAGGGTGGCGGAGGGGTTGCCGAGTTATTTGCGTTGGGTGGAGGACAGGTGCAGGTGATTGCTGGCGAGTGATTTGGGTGTGGGGGACTTAGGGGATTAGGGGGAGAGTGGAGAACCAGTCGTGATCGGGGATGGCGTAGGGGCGGAAGGTTTCGAGGGAGCCGGCTTGGTCGTTGAAGAGGAGAGCGCGGTGGAGGCCGAGGTTGCTGGCTTTGGGGGAATCGACGAGGCTGGCGGAGTCGTTGGCGCTCATTTGGAAGATCACGCGGTGGGCGAATTCGCTGAGGGCTTTTCGGGACAGGGAGCGGTTGAGATTATTGAAGGTATCGACGCTGACGAGAAGATGGATTCCGTGGCTACTTCCTTCGGTGAGGAGTTCGGCGAATTGGGCGCTTGGGGTGGGGGCGGAGTCGCTGGAGGAGAAGCTGAAATCGTCTTCGTGGCGGAGTTTTTTTATTTTGTGGAGGCCGTGAATGAAGAGGAAGAGAGGAGGGGCGTCTGGGGGTCGTTGGCCGAGGGAGCGGGCTTTTAGTTCGGAGGCGAGTTCGTTGATTTGTTGGGGGAGATCGTTGGGGGTGATGACGGTAATTTTTTGGGGGGTAGAGGCGATGATTTTTTCGAGGAAGGCTTCTTCGGCGGACTGGGGATTGAGGCTATGGATGACGAAGAATTGGGCGGTGGCTTTGGGGAATTGGGCGGTGAGGGCGAGGAGGGAGAGGCCGAGGATGGCGAGAGCGGATTCGTCGCGTTGGCCGACGATGAGGAGATGATTACCGGCTTGGCGGTGGAAGATGATTTCGGTGGGGCCTTTGATGGAATTGGGGGCGCCGAGCCAGGCGCGTGGGGCGAGACTGGGGGTGGTGGGTGGGGTGGTGAGGACGGCGCGGAGGAGATCGTTTTCGCGGATTTCGGCTGGGGCGTTGCCTTCGAAGACTACGGGGCTGGGGTAGGGTGAAGGGTGGAGGGAGGCGAGTTTTTGGACTTGATCGAGCCAGCGATCGCGTTCGTCATCGGGGAGCCAAACGACTTGGAAGGGGCTATTTCCTTCGACGGCGCCGGCGGCGTCATTGTAGATGCCTTCGCCTGGTCGGGAGAGGAGTCGGGGGGCGGAGTTGCTATCATCCATGATCAGATAGGCATCGGCTTCGTTGCATTGGAGGGCGACGCGGATGACCATTTGTCCGAGGGTGGCGCGGGCGAGAGAATAAGCGCCTCCGAGGGTTTGGGAGCCGAGGATGACATGGATGCCGAAGGCGCGGCCTTGGCGGACGATGCGATCGAAGAGGAGGGAGGCGGTTTGGGCGATGGAATCGTCATCGACAAAGAACTCTTGAAATTCGTCGATGAGGAGGAGGGAACGGGGGAGGGGTTCGGGGCCACCGGCGCGTCGATATCCGGCGAGGTCTTGGACGCCGAATTTGCGAAAAAGATCACCGCGGCGTTTGAGTTCATCGTCGACGCGTTGGAGGACGCTGAGGGCGAATTCGCGATCACTTTCGATGGCGACGACGCGGGCGTGGGGGAGGCGTTTTTCGGCGTAGCATTTAAATTCGACGCCTTTTTTGAAATCGATGAGATAGAACTCTACTTGATCGGGGGAGCAGGCGAGGGCGAGGTTGGTGATGATGACATGGAAGAGGGTGGATTTACCGGAACCGGTTTTGCCGGCGAAGAGGGCGTGTTGGCGGGTGCCTTTTCCGATGGCGAGGTATTGGAGTTTGGTGGCGCCGGTTCTGCCGATGGGGATTTTGAGTTCTTGGGCGGTGTCGTTGGTCCAGTAGGATTCTGGGGGTGGGGTGATTTGGCTGAAGGGGACTTCGACGCGATTGGAGTCGATGCTGGCTTTGCCGATGAGGTGGGTGAGTGCGACGGCGAGATCGGGGTGGGGTTGGGGATCGAGAGAGAGGAGGGAACCGATGGCGGGCTGGCCTTGGGTGAGGGAGAAGACGCCATTTTCGCGATGGAGGCAGAGGGAAGCGTTGCGGAGTTCGTGGGGGGTGAAGCCGTCGGGGAGCGGATGGCGTTGGTCCCAATGAATGAGGGTGAAGATGCCGCAGCGAGGTCCGCTTAAAGCGATGCTTTGGAGGCGTTTAGCGGCAGATTCGCTAAAGTTTGCGGGGAAGTCGGCGATGACGAGAAAGAGGTATTTTTCGGCGACGCTTCCAGCTTTTTCGTTATACTCGGTGATCGAGAGATACTCGTTTCGGAGATACATTTGGATGATTTTTTCGATTTGCTCGGCGAGCTCATTGAGGCGGGCTTCGATGTGGTCGCGTTGGGTCCAGATGCGGCGATTGATGAGGGATTCTTCGTAATCGGCGAGGTGCATGAGGCCGGCGAAATTTTTGCCGAGGCCGACGGGGTCGATGATGGTGAAAGCGAGTTTACCTGGAGGGGTGGTGGAGAGGAGGCGGAGGATGATATTGCCGAAGGTGTTGATGACTTCTGGGCCCGCGGACTCGTGGGTTTCGAAGAGGAGCGAACCGTGTTCGGGGTAGGTGAGGGAGAGGGGGATATCGAGTTG
>JBAWZW010000217.1:0-4614 GCA_037142835.1 Verrucomicrobiota bacterium | reverse complement strand
TGAAAATTTCATAACTATTGCAATTCGCCCACTTTTCAACTTTGTGCAAGTGAAAAAAAATAAAAATTGTGAAGATTTTGTAAAAGACACTTTCGGAGGGAATCGAAACCTCCTCAAAGACAAATCCTCACTTCCAAGCCCTAGTTTGGCAACTCCCTCAGGGCCAAGACGCCCCGCCCATCAATAAAATTTTGAGAAAACCTCTGCCTGCCCCAAAGATTTTTTCTTTCCGCAGTCGTGGTGATTCATCAAGGAAGAAGTCTCCTCAGTGCTCAAGATGAGAAGGATCGCCGAGGATTGTGACCCCAAACATGAACAGAGAACAGGCGACCGACCTTCAAGGGGTGGAAATTAAAAACCAATTGCCGCATTTCTCGCGAAGAAATCCATGGGTTGAGAACTCCCCAATTTTGGCAAAACATCCACTTTCACAAATATTTCTTGAGCCCGAGCTGAGTCTGACTAAAGTCCACATGCCCGAGCCTTTAACGAGGTTGACAACGGACGAATAGCTCAATTGGCAGAGCAAGCGACTCTTAATCGCTAGGTTCTGGGTTCGATTCCCAGTTCGTCCATTCCCCCCCTCCCCTAATTAGCTGGTTAAGATCAACTTGATTCCCGCGATCATTAAGACCACCGCCAGCAGACGACGAATCGTCGGAGCATTGAGGTAGCGAGCCCCGAGATAAGAGCCCGCCGCTCCACCGAGGATCGCGGCACCAGAAAGCAGCAAAGTGCACTGCGGGAAAGATTTAGTCGCCGAAATGCTCCCAAGAAGACCGGCGACGGAATTGCAGAGAATAAACGCCGCTGAAACTGCCGAGGCTGTTTTCGTTTCCGCCCAGCGCATAAAAATCAACAGGGGAGTGAGAAAAATTCCCCCACCAGTGCCCGTCAAACCAGACAGCAACCCCAACCCGCCACCCAAACCAATCGCCAGCGGGCGGGCGGGCGGATTGACCGCCTTCTCCACCATCGTGGGGATCAGAAAACGCCCTGCCGAAAGCAGCAAAACCCCACCCAAGACGATTTTAAACACCGGGGTCGGCAAGTGGAGAAACCCGCCGAGAAATGCCCCTGGGATGGAAAGAAGCGCCAACGGCCAAAAGAGAGACCACGAGAAATAACCCGCCCGATAAAACTGCCAGGTCGCCAAAGCGGCGACAAAGACATTCAACCCCAACGCGGTGGGCTTGATCAATCCTTGCTCCATCCCAAAGATCGCCATCACCGCAAGGTAACCCGACGCCCCCGCGTGGCCCACCGAAGAATAGAGGAAGGCGACCACTAAAACGCTGATGCTCAGCCACAGAAGATGTTCAGGGCTCATCAAGAGATGGGGAAACTGCCATCAACAGACGCCTCCAAAACTCACGAGTAAAATGGAGCACTGGCGAGTGAATTTTGCCTGTCGTCGGAGCCCTTCGCCCGCTGGTCTAGGGGACAGAATGAATCATCTGACTCAGCTCCGCGCAACGACGCTGACCAGCGGAAATTTGTTCGGAACTCAGTTCCCTTTCTATTTCCCTCCGTAACTCGACCGCGTCTGAATTGGTTGCCGCCGCCAAACTTAACCACGCATATCCTTCCACAGGATTCTTGGTCAATTTATGTCCCAGAGAAAGAGCCACCCCAAGAGCAAATTGGGCCAAAGTGTTGCCCTGCTCGGCCGATTTGCGATACCACTTGACCGCCTCAGTGGCATCCTTTGCCACCCCATCCCCGTCGTAATAAGCCGCTCCGAGCTTACACTGGGCCACCGCATCGCCTTGAATCGCCGCCTTACGGAGTTGATCAAAGACTGGTTCCGCGCGAAGATTTCCAGCGAACAATCCCCAAATAAAGAGGAACGAGACAATTCGTGATCCGATCATGGCCTAGTAGACTGGCGAGACTGCGATACTTTGCAAGCCTACGAAAAAATCCCCACGCCATTCGCCAGCATTCTTGCCCGACTGGCGTCCACCGCATGCCACCTTCACGAGCACGCAGAAGAGGCCCAAATTGCTCTGCGCCCATCAGGAAAACCCTTGCCACAGCTCTGTCCAAAACTGCACACGCTTTCCCGAATCTAAAAACCAACCCGCCCCCCACCTCCAACACCCCTCCAGTTTCCCTCCACTCTGACAACTTTTTGACAATCATTTAATCACTCTCTGACACCTCTTCTCACCGAGTGGCCTAGCTTTCATTCATGAAAATCCTGCCTCTACTCATCCTCCTCACTGGCCTTCCAGCCATTCAGATCGTCGCCGCCCCCACCACCGACCTCACCCTTCGCGTCGCCCCAGAACGCGAGGTCGTCTACAACCAGGGCCCACGAGAGATTGTCGTCCAAATCGATCTCGACGCCAAACGCCCCCAAACCAACACCCGATCCCCAATCAATCTCTGCCTCGTCCTCGATCGGAGCGGATCCATGCAAGGCGCAAAAATCGAGAAGGCCAAACAAGCCGCTTGCTTGGCCATCGATCACCTCAGCGATCAGGACTTCCTCTCGCTGGTGACCTTCGACAACGAGTGCGACACCCTCATCGCCCCCGAGCGAGTCGGAGACGAACGCCACCGCTCCGCAATGAAATCGCGCATTGATCGCATCCGACCAGGGGGCGGAACGGCGATTTATGGCGGGGTCAGCCTCGGCGCGGAACAACTCCGCAGAAACCTCCAAAAAGAATTCGTCAACCGCATCATCCTCCTCTCCGATGGCCTGGCCAACTCTGGCCCCAGTCGCACCAGTGATCTCGCCAAACTCGGAAAAACTCTCCGCCAAGATGGCCTCTCCGTGACCACCGTCGGGCTCGGCGATGACTACAACGAAGACTTAATGACCGCCCTCGCGGAAGCCAGTAGCGCCAATTATTACTATGTCCGCGACGCCGAAAAGCTCCCCGGAATTTTCGCCGAAGAACTCGGAGTCGCTCGCTCGCTGGTCGCTCGGGAAGTGATCATTCGCATTCGCGTTCCCGAAGGCGTTCGCCTGAAAGAAATCATCGGCCAACCGCAAATCCACTGCCAAGACCGCTCGGCAGAGATCACCCTCCCCGAATGTTTCGGCGGAGACAAACGCCGCTTCCTCGCTCGATGCGTTGTCCTGAACCCGCAAACCGCCGCCATCGAAGTGGCCAGCGTCGATCTCCGCTATCAATCTTCCTCAGGCATCGCCGCAATGACCGATGCGCAAGCCGCAAAAATTAGCTTCAGCGATCAGGAAAAAAAAGCCGACGAAAGTATTCAAGCGGAGGTCACTAAAGAAGTAGCCGTAGCCGAAAATCGGCTCACCAAAGAAAAGGCCGTCAAGCTTTCCGATGAAGGCAAAAGCAAGGATGCCGCCCTTCTCCTCCGCGACCAAGTCACCCGCAATCTCTCCGCAACCGGCGCAGCTCAACTCCCAGAAATGAAAGCCGAAAACCGTGCCCTCGAAGCGGCCGCTCAAGAGGTGGAGGAAAAAGGGCAACTCAGTTCGCGGAGCCGCAAGACAATCCAATACGAAAACTGGCAGGACAAGTATCAGAAGCGTTAGCCTCACCGAAAACGGTTCAAGGTTGGGGGCGAATCTTCGGTTCGCCCCCAACCCACTTTGACACCACCACCTTCAATGAAAAAAAGCATCTGGATTTTCCTCCTCGCCGTCCTCCTTCCCAGCGCCATTCTTGGTTGGCTCGCCCTGCGAAGCGCGGAAGAACAGCAGATCATCCTCGAAAAACGCACCGCAGAACTCTACCAAACCGAAACCGAAGACCTCGCCCGAACCATCCGTCTTCTCATCGAAGACGAACACCTCGCCTTTAACCAATCCGTCCAAAATCTCCTCGCCAAAACAACCCCCGAATCGCTTGCCCAACGGTTTTCCGCCGATCTCGCCAAAGAATGGCCCCGAACTGCCATCGGCTTTGCCATCGGAAAACACGGAGAAATCACCACCCCAACTCCTCAAAACGCCACCCCTCACCCCGAATGGAAGTCTTTCCTCCGCAATCACTCCGACTGGCTCACCGGAACCCAACCCGCCACCGTTTACTCCGTCCTCTCAGACGCCACCAATCGAGCCGAAAATCTCTCCCGCAACCGCCAATCCACAACTTCGCCCTCGCCGCCTTTAGCTGAGCAAAAAGAGGAACTCCCCAATCTGCCCCGCCTCAAGAGTTCCCCCACATCACGCTCCGTCCCAAATTCCGCCAGACTGACCGAAGAAAAAAAATCCGCCCCCGCCAAAGCCACCGCACCCCAGGAAGAAGCAGCCGTTCAAGTTGCCTCATCAGCCCCACCACTCGTCGCCGATACCTCGATCTCAGGTTTCCGGGTCGGGCGCGAGCTGGACCGGATCATCGCTTCCCGCAAACGGCCGGCGATGATTGTTTCAGACAATGGCACCGAGCTCACCAGCATGGCGATCCTGCGCTGGTCTCAGGAACAGCAGATCGAATGGCACTACATCGCGCCGGGAAAGCCTCAGCAGAATGCCTTCATCGAGAGCTTCAACGCCAGGCTCCGGGACGAGCTGCTGAACGAGACGGTGTTCTCATCCCTGAACGAGGCGCGCATCCTGCTCGAGCAGTGGCGGCGCGACTACAACACCCAAAGACCTCACTCAAGGCTCGGCTGGCTGACGCC
>JBAWZW010000216.1:0-4677 GCA_037142835.1 Verrucomicrobiota bacterium | reverse complement strand
GGGCAGATAAAGGGACAGGTCAGTTATCGACCGTCCCTTCTGATAACACACCAGCCAGCGCAGCGCCCGGCGCCAACTCCGCCATCTCCAGATAACCCTTCATCGTCTCCACCGCCACCTCCCACCCATGCTGCTCCATCGAGAGTCAGTATTTCTCAATCACGCCAGAGGAGATAACGGGACAGGTCAACAGTCTTCTACAATGATGGTTCAGGGTTTGCGATCGATCATGACCTTGCGATGAACCATCAGCAGTCAGATTTTACTGCTCAGTTTAAGTTCAAGCGGACCAGTAAAGAATGTGCTATCTAACTTACCGATATTCATGTTCTTTAGTTTAATCATAGGCGAACCAGCGCGCATGAAGGTCTCTGGGCCAGAAGCCCAATCCGCACCGAGCCGAACCAGGCGCTCCATCAAATAGCCACGCTTGTCACGGCTCGTGGTCCGAACCGCATGAAGTCGCGTGATTGAAAAGAACCAATTTCCTCGACCAAAACAAAAATACCAAAACTACAGACTCTGACAGTCCACCAATACTATGGCAGATCAATTCTCAGAAATAACCAGCGAGTCTTGGTTCGGAAGAATCGGAGACTCGATCAAGGGTATCCTCTTCGGATTCATACTCATTCCCATCTCGATCGTCCTCCTTTTCTGGAATGAAAGCCAGGTTGTCACGACTGCGAAAAGCCTCAAGGAAGGCGCTGCCTCCGTCGTTTCCGTGGATGCGGCAACGGTGGCTCCAGCGAACAACCAGAAGCTGGTCCATGTGAGCGGCGAGGCCACAACGACCGATGTCGTGAGCGATCCGACGTTTGCCGTTTCAGCACCCGCAATCCGGCTCTCCCGAATGGCGGAGATGTATCAATGGAAGGAGAATGAAAAATCCGAGACGACCAAGAAACTCGGCGGCGGCACGGAAACCGTAAAGACGTTCAGCTACGAAAAAACATGGTCAAGCGACCGGATCGACTCGTCGAGATTCAAACACCCCGAGGACCACATCAACCCCGGCGAGAAGCTCGCGGAGGATTCCACCATTGTGGCGCCGCACGTCATGCTCGGCGCGTTCAAAGTGCCCGCGAGCGTCATTGGAAAAATGCAAGGAGACGAACCCATCGCCCCTGCGGACGCCGATCTCGGAAAACTGAAGCCCGATTTGAGATCGAAAGCCAAAGTGGGCGCCAACGGCTTTTATTTTGGCACCGATCCATCGGCTCCGTCCATCGGCGACCAGCGGGTGACGTTCAAGGTTCTGAGACCCGCCGTATTCAGCGTTCTGGCGCAGCAGATCGGCGACACGTTTGCGCCCTATCCAACGAAAGCCGGCTCCGACATCGAGCGCGTGGAGTCGGGCACGGTTAGCGCTGCAGCGATGTTCCAGCACGCCGCGTCCGAAAACGCCATGCTCATGTGGGGCCTTCGTGCGCTCGGGTTCATCGTGATGTCTCTCGGAATCGGCCTGATCCTCAACCCGATCAGCATCTTTGCCGACGTCATCCCCTTTCTCGGCAGCATCCTCGGCACCGGTGTGGCCCTTGCCGCGATTCTGCTCGGCATGGCCGGATCGCTGGTCACCGTCGCGATTGCCTGGTTTGTCGTGCGTCCGGTTCTGGGTGCCGCGCTACTCGCCCTCGCCCTCGCGTCGCTCCTGCTCGGCAGGCATTTTGGATCACGTCGCGCGGCCGCGGCGAAGACCAGTTGATGCACGTCAACAACCACAAGAACCCCCATCTGTAAAACAACCCCAGTCTTACTCATCGCATTCCGCTTCGTCGGTTTAGCTCGGTCAGCTTGCTTGTGATCACACTTCCAGACTTTTCCAACTCCACACTTTTCCGTAAGGCAAAGCACACGCCTCCTAAATAACAGGATTCGTGTTCGCGGGGTCAGCGACGATGCGGGAATGGTAGCATAAGGGGACAGGTCAGTTATCGTCACCCCCCGGCTAGTCGCTGACTACTCCGACTTCCGCTGACTTCCAGTCGCCGACTCCGACAACAGGATCTCCCCAGGTAAGAACGCGCTGTTTCTTGGCACAAACGCCGGATTTACCTCCGTGATTTAAAACTGGGCTTCTCTGTGTTATGCCAACTCGCCCACCACGTCTGGTCAACCTCGCGCGGTTGGCTTCACTGGTCGTTTCTGATTGATTCATTTTCATGTTTTCATCTCGTTTTCCCACAGGGGACTTTCACCCCACTAACAACCCGCCCATGCTGGGCGCACACCAGCCGTGAAATGCAACCGGCGATAACGCCCCCGCTAAATTCAGGCCCGTCACCGCCGGTGCGTCCACTCTAACGTTGCAAAAATAATCTCTTGCACGACGTGTGCCGATACGGCATACTTTTTGAGTGCAATATGACTGGGATCCCCAAAAAAACGACTTCCTCAAGGGGACACGGAATACGTGCTTCGAAGCCGTTATTGTCCATCTCGGAAGGGGAGACATTTGGAGGATTGCCGACCACCCAAATCAAGGAAAATATCCGGTTCAGAGGCTCTTCTTCGTTGTGATCGATAACTACATTTACATCGTTCCGTTTGAAATGCGTGATGAGGTGATATGGCTCGTGACGATCATACCGAGTCGCAAGGCAACAAAACGCTATTTGGAGGATCAAGGCAATGAAACTGAATAAGGAAGAAAAAGAAATTGAAGCGCTCTTCGAGCACAATGAAATCGTGCTAACTAAGCCTGACAAAAAATTGCTTGGGCAGCTTCGTGTCGCTGCCGAGAAAACCTTTCGAAAGGATCGGCGCATTAATATTAGATTATCCGATCGAGATATGGTCGGAATTCAAAGAGTGGCCGCAGCTAAAGGGGTGCCTTATCAGTCACTGATATCCGGATTGATCCATCAGTATGTCGAAGGAGATCTGATCCAGAAATCATAAAATGCGAACAATGTCATCCAGCGAACGGATGCCCGCCCTCCTCCCATTCTTTATCCAGTGGGTCGAGCATCATGTTCGCTAACAGCGGCCAGAGAAAGGACCACCTTGCGGAACGCCAAGCGGAGTTGCCTCCCGTTGGCCGTCTGGCAAGACAACACCAGCGCGCAGGAAAGTATAAAGGGGCAGGTCAGTTTTTCCCGAGTCAGTTGTCACCGGCGACGCGCTCCGCGCGGCCTCCGTTGCAGTCAGGAGTTCTGAGTTCGGAAACCCCCGCCACCCCAGCGACCCGCCAACCGCGTTCGTTGACCCCAGCGACAAACTCCACCCGCTATCCACCATCCCCGAGGGATGCCATCGATTAGCCGGGAGTTGAGCCAAGGACGCAGAAAAAGAGACAGGTCAGTTTTTCCCGTGCGCGAACTCCATCAGGCTCAATGACATCGCCCGGAACATCAGAGCATAAAACCAGCCCTGCTCGCGGTAGGCAAAGCTCCTTTCGGGCACGCCCGATGATTCCACGAATGATACATGAAGCATAAAGGAACAGGTCAATTGGTCCTCCCACCAAACCCGCATCCACTCCGACCATTCGTGTAAATTCGTGCCATTCGTGGTCAAATCCCCAAAAGAAAGTCGACCCTCCAATTCTTTTAGACCTCACCCCACAGGATCGCCGGAAAAACATCCCCTAACCCGCCCCATCCAACTACCCTTAAAAAGTGCGGCGTTCCCATCGATCCACCAGATACCCTCATCTACTCGGCAAAGTTACCATTCCCTCCCCATCCAAAAAATCACCCTCCACCCCTCACTTCCCCGACTTCACACACCGAAATCCCAAGTGGTTCGTCCCCGTATCAGGCTCCCCTTTCCCACGCGTCCCCACCATATACCGCGTGCAATATTCATCCGTGCACAAAAATGACCCTCCACGATGCACCCGCTTCTTCGTCCCCGGTTCACTCGGATCATAACTGTCCGCTGGCCCCTGCGGATTCTTCGTCACCCCCTTCCCCAATTGCAAATAGTAATCAGGTCGATACCAGTCCGAGGTCCACTCCCACACATTCCCCGCCACATCGTATAACCCATACCCATTCGCAGGAAACTGCTTCACCGCCGACAACCCCACATGCCCATCCTCCCCAGTGTCCTTCCACGGAAACTTCCCCTGAAAAATATTCGCCATCCACTTCCCCTTCGGCTTGAACACATTCCCCCACACATAAAGTTGCCCCGCCAATCCCCCGCGCGCCCCATACTCCCACTCCGCCTCCGTCGGCAATCGCTTCCCCGCCCACTTCGCATACGCCACCGCATCCCCATACGACACCTGCACCACAGGATACTTCTCCCGCCCACGTAAGTCACTCTCCGGCCCCGTCGGATGCCGCCAATTCGCCCCACGCACATACGCCCACCACTGCAAATGATTGTTCAACGGCACCGCCGTCTCCGGCGGCGAAAATACCACCGCCCCAGCGACCAAATTCTCCGCCGGCGCCCCAGGAAAATCCTCCGCCCTCGGCACCTCCTCCGCCACCGTCACATAGCCCGTCGCCTTCACAAATTCCCCAAATTGTTCGTTCGTCACCTCCGTCTCATCCATCCAAAATCCCTCCAGCGCCACCCGATGAATCGGCCGCGCATCCGGCATCTCATCCTTCCCTCCACACATCGCCGATGTCGGATCTTCCGTCCCCATCGCAAACTCTCCCCCAGCAATCCACACCATCCCCTTCGGCCCCACCATCCCCGATCCTCCCCCAATCT
>JBAWZW010000215.1:0-4702 GCA_037142835.1 Verrucomicrobiota bacterium | reverse complement strand
TCCATCCGACTCACCCCTTTTCAACAGGCTGACCCCTTAAAAGGTCAGCCTGTTTTTTATTGCCGCCGATCACTGACCCAAGCGCGATGCCATCGATTCGCTTCCCCCAGCTTGGAACGTTTTGTGCCTCTCGCACCCCTGAGAAAAGCCCCCCAGTTCCCCGTGTCAAAAAGCGAAAACTCTCACGATCTCAATAATGAAGGTAGTTGGTCCAAACTTTGCTCAATCACTTTTGCCAAATCATTACGGCACAACTCTTCACGCAAATGCTAAATAAAATAATGAATACTTCCACCTCACCAAAAGCGGTCAAAGTTCTCAGCTCCGCGCTCCTTCTCATCGCCACCTCCACCTATGCCGATACTTTTGGCACCCTTGGCAATGAATTCACCATCGACTTTGCCGAAATTGGCAACCCAGGCAATCCCAACGACTCCGGTGCGGGCGGCGGAAGCTACTCCTCAAATTTTGGTGGCGTAGGCTATGCCTACCGAATGGGCGTTACAGAAGTCGCCCAAGATTGGGTCACCCGGGCCACAGCCAGCGGACTCGCCCATGTGACTTCCGGACCGTGGGGATCCAACCAGCCGGCCACCAATGTCTCTTGGTATGACGCCGCCGCCTTCGTCAACTTTCTCAACACCAGCACCGGACACCAAGCCGCCTATAATTTAGACTTCACCAGCAGCTGGACCATGCAACTCTGGAACAGTGCAGAGGCTTGGCAAGCGGACGGAGAAAACCTCTACCGTCATAGAGAGAGCTTCTACTTCCTTCCCAACGAAAACGAATGGTATAAAGCCGCTTTTCAGAAAAATGATGGCCCCACCCCGAATTACTGGGACTACGCAACGGGCAGCAACTTCGCCCCCGTCGCCGTTGCTAGTGGCACATTGGATGGAACGGCTGTCTATCAATCGCTCACCCCTGCAGATGTCAACTTGGCAGGCGGGCTGAGCAGTTATGGAATCCAAGGGCAAGGGGGCAATGTCTGGGAATGGCAAGAGAGCTCCTTCAACGGAACCAATGACTCCCCTTCCCTTGGTCGAACTATTCGAGGCGGCTACTGGCCCAATAATGAAGTCCATTTAAGATCATCCGATCGAACCCTCTTCGGACCAGCCACTTCCGTTAATAATATCGGATTTCGAGTCGCCAGCATTCCCGAGCCCTCAACGGTCGCCCTCACCCTCGCCGCCAGCAGTCTGCTCCTCATCCGCCGCCGCCGATCGATCGCCTGACTTTCTCAAAGACCAAGACTCTCCACCTCCACGGAAAAGCACGCTGGCACTTCACTCCAAGTTGATTCAAGATCGTTCAGATGAACGATAACGCGCTTTCCGAGCGCTTAATAGCCACCATTGAACTCCTCGAGCAGGTCGCCAGCAACCGCGCTCTACTCGCAAGTTTAACTCCCGAAGACCGCGTCCGCCTCGATCAGGTGACCGCCAAAATTCACTGCCCATCCCTCGAATCCCGACGCCAATTGACCAAGGCGGTGACTCGACAGCGGAAAGCCGATAAAATCGCTCGCGACGATCTCCGCCTCAATGCCACCGGCATCAGACAACTTCGCCAACGAGCGGTTTTCACCACGCCTAACCTGCCCCCAGCTCCCCTACTCAGTGACCAAGAATCGTCGCCTCCACCCGATTTTCACGAGGTCATCCATCCTCAAAATTGCTACATCTGTAAAAAGGACTACGCCCAACTCCACCACTTTTACGACCAACTCTGCCCACCTTGCGCCGAGTTTAACTTTCAGAAACGCAGCGAAACTGCCGACCTCAGCGGCCGCGTCGCCCTCATCACCGGTGGCCGCGTCAAAATCGGTTACCAAGCTGGCATCAAACTGCTCCGGGCCGGTGCTCATCTGATCGTCACCACCCGCTTCCCTCGCGACTCCGCCAAACGCTACGCCGCCGAACCCGACTTTGCCGAGTGGGGTGATCGCGTCGAAATTTTTGGGCTAGATCTACGTCACACCCCGAGCGTCGAAGCTTTTTGTCGGCACCTCCTTCAGACCAGAAATCGCCTCGACTACATCATCAACAACGCCTGCCAAACCGTCCGTCGGCCACCAGAGTTCTACCAGCATATGATGACACTCGAAGCTGCAGGAATCGAAGAAATCCCCCCTTCAACCAGAAAAATGCTCGGCGCGTATGAAGGCCTGCGAGGTTATCATCTTCTCCCCGATGGAGATGCGCTCGTCGCTCAACGTCGAATGGATGAAGTCGCAGGACTAACCCACGCCGCCGCACTCTCCCAAGTCCCCCTGCTCCCCGACGAAATGATCGCCCAACAATCCCTCTTCCCTGAAGGACGACTTGACCAAGACTTGCAACAAATCGATCTCAGAAAACGCAACTCTTGGCGCTTGCTGATGGACGAAGTTCCTTCCGTGGAATTACTCGAAGTCCAGCTCATCAACACCATCGCCCCTTTTCTAATCAACGCCAGACTCAAACCCCTCTTCCTCAGTTCCCCAGAACGCGATAAACACATCGTCAATGTCTCCGCCGTAGAAGGTCAGTTCTACCGAAAATTCAAAACAACCCGCCACCCACACACCAATATGGCCAAGGCGTCGCTCAATATGATGACTCGGACCGCCGCCGCCGACTACCACGCCGACGGCATCCACATGAACAGCGTCGATACCGGATGGGTGACCGACGAAGACCCCGTCCAAATCGCCTCCCGAAAAGTCGAGGAGCATCGCTTCCATCCACCACTCGACATCGTAGACGGCGCAGCCAGGATCGTGGATCCGATCATTGCTGGCAAAAATACGGGAATCCATCTCTGGGGAAAATTTCTCAAGGACTACGAGCCCACCGATTGGTGATTTCTCCGCCCTCAAAGTCTCCATCCCCCAGCTCTAGACTTCCATTCGCTCCCACCCGTTTCCCCAAAAAATCGCCTTCCTCGACCGATTAGCTTAAAAATTACCAGCAACGGCACGAAGTCTGCTACGGCATAATCTACTATGTCTGGAATACAACTCACTGGCCTCGCCTCTGGCCTCGATTGGAGGTCTCTCGTTGACAAACTCATCGCCGCTGAAACCGTCCCGCAAAATCGTCTGCGATCGGAAAAATCTGCAGGGACTCAAAAGACCAATGTTCTCGAATCCCTCAAGACCAGCCTCACTTCACTCCAAAGTGCCATCCAACCCCTCGGCACGAGTTCCGATGCCTTTGCTGCGCGCAAGGCCACGCTAGCCAGCGCCAGCACGTCATGGGCGACCAGCGCCACCGCTGGCACGGAAACCGGCACTTACCAAATTCAAGTCACCCAACTAGCCACCAAAGCCCAACGAACGGGGAGCGCTGACAGTGGCAAAGCCCTAAACTCCTCCGCCGATGTCAGCGGATTGACCCTCTCCACGATCCCCATCACCACTGCAATCACCGCTGGAGAATTTACGGTCAATGGCGCACGCATCACCGTCGCCCTCACCGATTCCCTCCAAGACATTTTCAATCAAATCTCCACCAAAACTGGCGGAACGGTCACCGCCAGCTACGATCCAGCCTCCGACAAGACGCGATTATCCAGCTCCACAGAAATTGTCCTTGGTAGCGCCAACGACACCAGCAACTTCCTCCGATCTCTCCAGCTCTACAATAACGGAACCGGTGAAGTCCTCGGCCCCAAAGCTCTCGGCGTAGTCAGCGTCTCCGCCGCCATCGCCAACGCCAACCTTCGCGAAGCCATCACCTCCACCGATATCTCCGGCAATGGATCTTTTTCCGTCAACGGAACCACCATCGCCTATAACGTCAACTCCGATAGCGTCCAAAATGTCCTCTCCAGGATCAATGCCTCAGCTGCGGGCGTCACCGCCAACTACGACAAAGTCAATGATCGCTTCACCCTCACCAACAAAACCACTGGAGATGTCGGCATTTCCATCAGTGAAAGCCCCGGTGGCTTGCTCGGTGCCCTCGGCCTCGGAAACTCCGCGTCTTTCGTCCGCGGAAAAGATGCCCAGTTCAACATCGACGGCGGCCCCACCCTCACCAGCGCAAGCAACACCCTCGACGACTCCTCACACGGCATCACCGGCTTATCCATCGCCGTAACCTCCGAAACAACCGATAGCGTCACCGTCGGTGGAGATAACGCCGGAGCCCGCACCAAAATCGAAGACTTCATTGCAAAATTCAATGCCGTCCAAACTTTCATCGACCAACAAACCAAATCAAGCACCACGCCCGACGGAAAAGTCACCGCCAATATACTCGCAGGAAATCGCGAGGTCAGCGATATCGCCAAACAACTCCGCAATAAGATTTTTGCCGCTGTCCCCGGTCTCAGCGGATCCATCCAACGCCTCGAAAGCATCGGAATCGATTTTAAATCCAGTAGCTCAATCCTCGAAGTCAAGGACTCGGGAAAACTCGACGCCGCCCTCCGCGATCACGGAAGCGATGTCCGAACTCTTTTTAGCGATACCACAAACGGCCTCAGCAAACGCCTCGATTCTTTCATCACCCAAATTACCGGAACGACTGGCACGCTGACCACTCAAACGGCCAGCATCGCCAAACAATCAAAAAGCATCGACGAACAAATCTCCGCCATGGACCGCCGACTCGCCCAACAAAAAACCCTCCTCGAACAAGGATTTATTCGGATGGAATCAGCTCAGTCGAATATCCAAAGCCAACTCAGCGCCCTCAACAATGCCTTT
>JBAWZW010000214.1:0-4717 GCA_037142835.1 Verrucomicrobiota bacterium | reverse complement strand
CCATCTCCTCGTCCTCATAGCGGACAGGATTTGGGGCGAAATGGCATTGGTCTTGGTCTTCTACGGTGCGCGTCGGCTGCGCGCACGTCCCTCCACCGACGGCTCGCATCCGCGTTTTAGCGCGAACTGGCGGGTGGCTTGATCACAGGGGCCACCTTGGGGGCGCACCCGCATCCCCCGCCACAAGAAGCATTGCCTCGCCTTTTTTTCCACCATCGAAGGACGAAAAAACCCAAGGCCCCAGCGATCAATCCCGCCACCGCCACCTGATCAACAAGGGGGTTCATTCGAAGCCCAGCAGGCGCCCTCCTTGATACACCACCCACGCCGCCACCCACGCCAGGCTCGTCATATAGCCGAGCTGAAAGAGCGGCCAGCGCCATGAATTCGTCTCGCGACGCACGATCGCAATCGTGCTAATACATTGCATTGCCAGCACATAGAAGACCATCAGCCCCAGACAAACCAGCGGAGTAAACACCGGACGCCCATCGGGCCGACGCTCCGCCGCCATCGTCTCGCGTAACGCCGCGACTCCCGCTTCTCCCTGGCCTTCCACGCTGTAGACGATCGACATCGTCCCCACGAAAACCTCCCGAGCGGCGAAGGACCCGATCAAACCAATGCCGATCTTCCAATCGTAGCCCAAGGGAGCGATCAGCGGTTCGATCGCGTGCCCCATTTGCCCAGCGAAACTTTGGCTCAAAGCTTCCCCAGGGGTGGTCGAGGAACCGCTCGGCTTCGGAAAAGTGGCGAGCGCCCAAAGAAGAATGGAAAGGGCGAGAATGACCGTGCCTGCCCGTCGCAGGAATAGTCCCGCCCGTTCCCACATCCGCAAGGCAATCGTCTTCCAAGCCGGCGCCCGATAGGGGGGCATTTCCAGAAGGAGCATCGGGGTTTCTCCACGAAGCAAAGTCTTCTTAAAAAGCCAAGCCATCACAAAAGCCGCTCCGATTCCGAGCACATACATCCCCAGCAGGATCCCCGCTTTTTCAAATGCCGAGGCCACGGGAAGCAGGACGGCGATCATCAATGCGTAAACGGGCAGACGCGCCGAGCAACTCATCAAGGGAGCGACGAGGATGGTGACAAGCCGATCCTTCCGATTCTCAATCGTCCGCGTCGCCATAATCCCCGGAATCGCGCAGGCAAAGGAGCTGAGCATCGGGATAAATGACTTCCCGTGGAGCCCCACCCGCGACATCAGGCGATCCATAATGAAGGCCGCCCGCGCGATGTATCCCGTGTCCTCCAAGATCCCCAGAAAGAAGTAGAGGATGAGAATTTGCGGAAGAAAGATCACCACTCCACCAACCCCCGCGATCACTCCATCAGTAAGCAATCCCCGCAAGTCACTTTCTGGCAAGGTGTTCACGACCAGCTGACTAAGCCAAATAGTGGCCTCCCTAATCCACTCCATCGGCACTTGGGCGACGGTGAAGATGCAAAAAAACATCAGGGACATCACCCCAAGAAAGGCCACCCAACCCCAGACGCGATCGGTCAGCCACCCATCAAGGCGGTCGGAAATCGAAATCCCATCGGCACCGCCACCTTGGTGGAGGGCCGCCCGACAGACCTGCCCAATCCAATCATAGCGAGCGTCGACGGGGGCGCTCAGCGGGTCGATTCCCCCAGCGACCAAACGACGCTGTGCCAACCGGGTGGCCTCGATAATCGCGGGATCATGGTCGACCACCGCCTCAAGCGCATCCTCATGAAGGGTCAGCAAGAGAAGCGCTTCACCCCGAGCGACTTCCGGAGCCACTGGCAAGAGCTTGGCCAAGGACATCGTCTCCCGCTCAAAGACGATTGGCATCTGCGCGCAGATCGGCGGCAGGGGAAGAGGCGACCGCGAGACCGCTTGCCGAAGCTCGATAAATCCCCCGCCTTTCGTCCCCACGGTGGGGATCACGGGGACGCCGAGCTTTTCCCGGAGGGCCATCAAATCAATGATCACCCCATTTTCCTCCGCGAGATCGACCATGTTTAAAGCCACGACCACCGGGATCTGCAGTTCGAGCATTTGGGCGACTAAATAAAGGTTCCGCTCGAGGTTCGAAGCGTCGACCACACAAATAATCACATCGGGTCGAGGCGTTCCAGGCAGGCGACCGAGCAGGACATCGCGGGCCACCGCCTCATCGGGCGAACGCACTTGCAAACTGTAGCTTCCCGGTAGGTCAAGGAGCTCCATGGGCTCCCCGTGACTCCCAAAAAAACGCCCCGTCTTTTTCTCCACCGTCACCCCAGGATAGTTTCCCACCTTTTGTCGCAAACCCGTGAGGGCATTAAAAATCGTGCTCTTTCCACAGTTGGGATTTCCCGCGATGGCCACATGACGAATCACTTCCCGACTCGCCTCCGAACCCCGCATAGAAGTCGATTCCGCCATTGCTTACAGTCGGGTGACTCGGACGCCAGACGCTTCCTTTTTTCGCAGAGAAAGATGATAACCACGCACCTTGATCTCCATCGGATCGCCCAGAGGAGCAAAGCGCACGACCGTAAATTCCACCCCGATCGTCAGCCCCATCTCCAGCAAACGCGACCGAAACTCCGGGGCAAGATCGAAGCCCAAGACCCGGCCTTTTTCGCCAATCCCCAACCCGCTCATCTGCACGTCCACTTCCTCGCTCATCAGACGATCCGCTCCACGCGCACATGTTCCCCCAGCTCCCGGCCGATCGCCACCCTCATCCCAAAAATCGAACAAATGATCGCCGCTCCATCGACCACCTTCCGCACCTCGGCGCGGTCGTAAAACCCCAACTCCCGAAGCCGCACACATTCCGGACATTCTGGGCAAATAGAGAGAACGCGGAGGCGCTCGCCGACCGCCGCCCGCGTAAGAGTCAGAATAGGTTGAGTAAACGGAACCGTCATGGATCAGATGTCCGACAATCTGCACCCTCTGAGACTCTGTCGCAACAAACTTTTCCCGCATCGCCCACCCAAAACCGCCTAAACAAAATAGGTGTCGTCATCCGCGTAAGGCGGGGCGCACGAACAAAGAAACCGCAGAGTTTGCTCCGCCGAAATCGTATGCCAAGCGCCAGCAGGAATCAGAATGGCGTCGCCAGGCCCCACTTTGCGAACGGTGCCGTCCACCTCCAGCACCCCGTAACCATCAAAAATGAAATAAATCTCCTCGGAAAAGCGATGCCAATGACGCTGGGTGGTTGTCCCTGCGGGGACGCTCGCTTCCGCCAGACTGTGTTTTTCCACGGGAGCGTTCGACCGATCCAGAATGCTCCGAATCGTTGAACCATCTTTGGTCGTGAAAGGAATTTGATCGTCAATTTGGCGCAAAGTCATCGCGGAAAACTAGCCGAAACCCCCCACCCAAACAAGCCTCTTGCTTGCTTCTCTCCAACGGGGCGGGCACACTCTCTCGATGAATTTTTTCCAAGGATGCACCGCTCTCATCACCGGTGCATCTTCAGGGATCGGTGCAGAACTAGCCCGCCAGCTCGCCCCTCACGCCCACGCCCTCATCCTCGTCGCCCGGCGCCTCGACCGCCTCGAAGCCCTCCGCGCCGAACTCGCCCGCCCCGGCCTGGCCATCCACATCCATCTCACCGATCTCACCGACGAAACCCAAACCGCTTCCCTCCTCCAAACCCTCGCCGCCAGTGGAGAAAAAATCACTCTCCTCATTAATTGCGCAGGCCTCGGCGACCACGGCCTTTTTGAAAAAAGCGCCGAATCCCGAGTCCGCGAGATGCTCGAGGTCAATGTCAAAGCCTTAACCCAAATCACCCAAGCCATCATCCCTTCGATGGTCCGCAATGCGCACGGGGCGGTGCTCAATGTCAGCTCGATCGCCGCCCTTCTCCCCATCCCCAAGCTAGCGGTCTACGCGGCCACCAAAGCTTATGTCAACAGCTTCTCCGAAGCGCTCCGAGGCGAACTCCGGGGCACAGGAGTTTCCGTCACCACCCTCTGTCCGGGACCCGTCGATACAGAATTCTTCGGAAATGCCGTCCGCCTCGACGCCTCGGAATCCATGCCCTCACCGAGGATCTTCAAGGTCCATGTCCAAACCGTCGCCAAGGCGGGACTCAAAGCCGTCCGCCGCGACCACGCCCGGGCGATTCCTGGGTGGTTTGTCTGCACGGTCATGAACATCACCTCCCTCATCCCGATCTTTTTTCTCCGCCTCGGCTTTGGCCTAGGCCGGCGGAAACATCCCTAATTTCGGTGGACTTGCGGGACGGGCGGTCTTCGTCTATCAACGAGCATCTATGCAAGACTTCTCCAAAATTTACTTTTTCATTTACGGCGCCTTAACGATCATCGGAGGCCTGATCGGCTACCTCAAAGCAGGCAGCAAAGCCTCGATCATCGCGGGGGGAATTTCTGGTCTGCTCCTCCTCGTTGCGGGATATCTGGTCACCAGTGGGAAAGTTCAGCCAGGCTTGATTCTCGGACTGGTCATCGCCCTCGCCCTCGCGGGCCGCTTCACTCCTGGCTTCTTTTCCTCCCGCAAATTTATGCCTGCGGGAATGATGACCATCCTCAGCCTCATCGGGATCGGCGTCGCCGTCATGGGCTTGCTGTAAAAATAGCCTTTCCCCGCTGATCCCCATATCCCATGAGGATGCACGCCCGATTAGCCATCGTTGCCCTCACCTCCCTCTCGATCCTCGGATTGAGTAGCTGTCGTCGACAACATCCCTCCGCCCCTCCCCAGACCACGGGCACCCCCCTACCC
>JBAWZW010000213.1:0-4727 GCA_037142835.1 Verrucomicrobiota bacterium | reverse complement strand
GGTTTTGGGGGGTTGGGGGGAGGAGACCGTAGCTGAGGAGGAGGGTGCTATCGTCCCAGATGCCTGGTTTATCGGAGTGCATGATTACGGCGATAACTTCGCGACCGTCTTGTTTGGCGGAGCTGACGAGGACTTGTTGGGCGGGGATGGTGTAGCCGGTTTTGATGCCCGTGCAATTGGGGAAGCGTTGGAGGAGGCGATTGTGATTGGAGATGGAGAAAGCGGGGCGATCTGGGGGGGTCCAGAGGAAGGAAGTGGTTTGGACGATTTTGCGGAAGAGGGGTTGAGTCATGGCGAATCTGGCGATGAGAGCGAGGTCGCGAGGGGAGGAAAAGTGATCGGGGTGATGGAGGCCGTTGGGGTTGGTGAAGTGGGAGTGGAGGGCGCCGAGTTCGGTGGCGCGGGTGTTCATTTTTTCGGCGAAGGCGGGGATGGAGCCGGCGTTATCGCGGGCGAGGGCGTGGGCGACATCGTTGGCGCTTTTGAGGAGGAGACCGTAGAGCATTTGGAGTCTGGTAAAGCGTTGGCCTGGTTTGAGTTCGAGGCTACTTTCGCCGACCTTACTATCTTCGAGAGTGCATTCGACTTCTTGGTCGAGGTGACCGGCTTCGATGATGAGGAGGGCGGTGAGAATTTTGGTGGTGCTGGCGGGAAACTCTGGGGTATCGGGATTTTTTTCGTAGAGGATGGCGGCTGAGTGGGAGTCGATGAGGATGGCGCCGCGAGCGGCGAGGGGGAGGCCGAGGGTGGGGGCATCGGCGAGGATTTTGGGGAGATCCGCCATCTTCGGTCTGGGGGTGGGGATGGGAGTGTTGGGGATGGTGGTTGGGGGGGAGATTTTGGTGATGGGCGATTTTTTTTTCGAGGAAGCGGCGAGGGAAAGGGAGGGGAAGAGGAGGGCAAAAAGGAGAGTGATGGCGAGGCGGCGGAGATTAAGAGCGGATGTGGCCATTGATCATCGTCCAAGGGACGGGTTGAGAGTAATGGATGACGGAGGGGAGAATCGATGAATAAACATCGGAGTGAGGGATGGCGATGAGATCGGCGAGGGCGCCTGGGGTAATTTGGCCGAGTTGACCTTGATGGCGGAGGGCTTTGGCGGGGTTGCGGGTGACGGTTTCGAGGAGTTGATTTGGGGAAAGCCAAGGTTCGGATTGGGAGAGGGAGCGAAGTTCTTCGAAGAGGCTGAGGGTGGAGGTGCTGGCGAGGGAATCGGTGGCGGTGCAGAGATTGAGGCCGAGGTCGTGGAGCCGGCGATAGGGGAAAGGGGAATGAGAGAAGTAGCGATGAGAGCCTGGGCAATGGACGACGGTTGGGGTGGAATTTTTGGGGAGGGAAGTGAGGAGCGCGAAATCGGATTCGGCGAGTTCGTTGAGGTGGGCGAGGATCCAGCGGCGGTGGATGGATTGGGAATTCCAGAGGAGAGCGAAAGGGGTGGAGTGTCCGCAATCGGTCATGGGGCGCTCGAGGGAGGCGAGGAAATCGTAAAGGGGACCTGAGGCGTGGAGGAACATGGCCATTTCCTCGGCGGACTCGGCGAGGTGAGTGGTGAGGGGCATGTTGAAGGCTTCGGCGCAGGTATTGGCGAGGGCGTAGAGATCGGTGGAGGCGGTGAAGGGGGAGTGTGGGCTGAGGCCAAAATAATCGAGGGAATTTTCTCGAGGTTTGAAGAAGGCGAGGGCTCCCGCGACGACATCATTGGGGGTGAGGCGATGGCGGATATCGATCATTTCGTAGAACCACCAAGTGCGGATGGGGGAAGGGCCGAGGAGGGGCATGAGTTCGGGGAAGGCTTCGATATTGCAGACGGCGGTGGTGCCCCAGCGTTGGAGTTCGGCGAAGCCTTGTTGGATGGAGGCGAGGTAATCTTGGCTATCGAGCGAGCGTTTGACGGCGTTGATGCGCTGGATCCAGGCGGTGAAGCTGTGGGGTGGGAGGATGGAGTGGCGCATCATCGTGTAATCGAGATGGCAGTGGGAATTGATCAAGCCTGGGAGGAGGATGACCTCGCCGAGGTCGGTGACCTGACCGGAGTGGGAGGCGAGGATGTGGGGGGCGGGACCGACAGCGGTGACCCGATTATTTTCCACGACGACCGCGCCGTTCTCGATGGGGGGACCGTCCATGGTAACGACCGAGCGGGCGCGGAGGATCACGAGGGAGTGGCGGCGGCGGCGCGTTCGGCTTGTTTGACGACCTCGCGGGCTTGGGCGACGAGGAGGTTACAGGCTTCGTGGCAGAGGAGGGGAAGGGTGGAGGGTGGAGGTAAAGCGGGAGAGGAAAGGTCGGAGATTTCCCAGAGGCGGATTTTCAGGCAACCCGAGCAGGTGGAATCGACGAGTGCGCGGGCTTGGGGGTCGGTGATTTTTTGGGTGACGCGATACATGCCGGTTTGGCGGGAGAGGGTATCGCGGAGGGTGACTGGGGTGAGGGAATGGTGGGAATGACTGAACCAGAGGCCAGTCATGGCGGGGTAAAAGTAATCGAGGGCGCGGCGGAGCGAGGGGAGATCTGGGAGGGAGAGGCGCCACCCGCGGATGAGGTCTGGGGTGGTTTTGAGGGGGCGAAATTTTCCGGCGGCGTCGAGATTGGCGAGGTGGCGGGCGTCGGTGGGGAGCGAGTAGGGGGTGAGGTCGGGGAGGAGGGCGTCTTCGTGGTGGCGGGCTTCCCAGCCGTTGGGGAGTGGGGAGAGGAGGATTTGGCCGATTTGGTTTCCGCCTGAGTGGAGCCAGGAGGCGAGATCGAGCTGGATATTTCTGCTCATGCGGAGTGGGTGGCGTCGAAGGCGGTCACTTGATCGAGGATGACATCGGCGAAGAGGGGTTCGGTGCCGATGGCGCTGGCGTAGAATAATTGGCGTCCGCGGATGGAGTAGGGATTTTTTTGAAAGACTGCTTGGGCGTTGGCACTGGCGGCCCCTGGGGAGGAATCGGCGATCCCGAGGAGGACGGGGATATCTTCGTAGGAGTGGAGGCCATCGGAGATGAAAAAGGGGACCACGACCACGTTGGGTTGGGAGGCGATTTCGTCCCATTTGGAGATGAGCGGTTCTTCTTCCATGTAGGCGCTGAAGACTTCGGCGTAGAGGCCAAGGGCTTGGATGCGTTCGACTTCGCGTTTGGCGGCGACGGCGGAGTTATCGTTGAGGCCGGTGCCGTGGCCGACGATGAAGAGGCTGACGGTTGCGGGATCGATGTGGGGGGCGACTTGGGCGGCGCGGTGGAGGAGGAGGTCGGTCATGCGGGGATCGTTGCCAACGGGCTGGCAATATTTGAGGGTGAGGCCATCGCGATGGGTGATGGGGCCATCGAGGCCGAGTTCGCGGGGGATGACGGTATTGGTGAAATAGCCTTCGCTGATGAAATTGGGGACGAGATAGATTTCATCGGTGCCGACCATGTGGAGGATTTGGCGGTAGCTGGGTTCTTCCTTCCAGAAGGCGCAGTGGACTTCGGCGAAGATTTGGCGATCGATGAGGGTGGAGGCGTGATCGAAAGTGGGGGCGCTGGAATCGGGGTTAACCGTGGATCCGTGGCCGATGATGACGAGTGCGCTGTGAGGCTTAGAAAGCATAGAATAGGCGGGTGATTGTGGTACTTTTTACGCTGGGAAAAGTCCAACGGATTTAAAAAATCGGATGGGGAGGGGAGGGGTGGGGGGCAGTCGAGCTGTGGGGAAGTGCATCAGAGGATGAGAGGGGTGAATGTTTCGGTGGATCGCTCCCCCAACGAAATCTCCGAGAAATTTTTCCTCTGGGAGATCATTTCTTCCACGCTAGGGTCAAGGACTTACGAGATGTTTTGTGCACTTGCCGACCCTGTGAATCCGAAGCCAAGCGGCGAGGCCTTGGAGATGATTGCCGAGGTTTTGCGGCTCCTTGTGGAGTCGCTGAGCCTCGCCATTGTGGAGGGGCTGAGGTGGGGCGGAAAACCGCCCGCACACCTCGGCGATTTGATGCGCTTAAAACTTCGCGTTCGCCTTTTTGGCAGCCACCGATCATTTTGGACGAGAACATTTAACGCGAAATTCTTTATGAAAACCATCACCCCTGCGGAGCTCAATCGTCGCCTTCAAGCTGGCGAAAAACTCCATCTCCTCGATGTCCGCACGCCCGCTGAGCACGCGGAAATCCATGTGCCTGGGGTGCATCTTGTGCCGCTGGATCGGCTGGATCCCGCGGAGCTTGTGGGCGTGAAGGGTTTCGCTAAAGATCAGCCCGTCTTGGTGTTTTGCCGATCGGGGGGACGTGCCAAAATGGCGGCGGAGCAGTTGGAGAAGAGCGGTTTTGAGGATTGCGAAGTGGTGGAAGGCGGCACGATGGCTTGGGCTGAGGCTGGTTTGCCGGTGAACCGTGGGACGAGTGGCGTGATGTCGCTGGAGCGGCAGGTGCGGATCGCGGCGGGTGCCATCGTGTTGGCGGGGGCGTTGCTTGCGCAGTTTGTGAGTCCCGGTTTTCTTTGGGTCTCAGGGTTTGTGGGCGCGGGGCTGATTTTTGCGGGCCTCACGGATACTTGTGCGATGGGGATGCTGATTGCGAAGTTGCCTTGGAACCAGCGGGGGAGCGGCTGAGTGTGGGGAAAATCCGGGAGGCACGCGGAGGCGCGGAGAACGCGGAGAATGAGGGGAGAGGTCTGCTTTTTTCACGAATCATTTCCGGCTCTGGGCCTCGTCGTGGAGATGCATGCCCGACTCGCAGAGCAGGAGGAGTGGGTGCTGCGGGTGCAATG
>JBAWZW010000212.1:0-4748 GCA_037142835.1 Verrucomicrobiota bacterium | reverse complement strand
CACCATGATCCGCTTCCGATCTCCCATCTTCTCAATCCCCAACTGCTGAAGGTCTCCCTCCGTGAGCCTACCAAGCACGCCATCGTCGATCCCTTCATCTTCAAATTTCCCCCTCAACGATCCCAACCCTGTTCTTCTCAGTATCTCCTCTAATCGGTCGCAGTTTGGGTTACTCATATTTATTTCACGATCATCTCACCTCTATCTCTGACACTTATTCTCCCACCTTCATCAATTCAAGAAAACTATCCTCGACTGATTCTTTTCCGCCCTCTTTCTCTGTCTTGATCTGTCTAAGGACCTGAACTCCGCGCCACCGGGAACCCGATGCGGTGGTCGCTGCCCGACGGGCTGGCACTAACCCTTACGACACCCCCGCGTAGTCCTCGTCGTTGCCCAGCCCCCACCCCGACCCACCCGGCCCGAGCTCGTAGGCCCCCACTGATCAAAGCACCACTCCCACACTTTCCCACTCATGTCATAGATCCCCCAGTTCATTCCCCTGCTTCCACCCGGGGAACCAGTTCACGAGCTTTTCATCGCAAGCCGCGATGTCTTCGCGCAACTGCCGGTAAGTTCGCTGGCTTTGTCCGAGCACGAAGAGGTATTCCTCACGGGAGTCGCCTTACAGAGCTTCGATGATGCCCTCGGCACCGCTCCAGGCTCCTAGCCCCTGCACTCCGCGGTTGAAAGTGGTGGAGGTGGGCACCGGTTCTTCGCAACGGCCTCGGGGCACAGTTACGACAAATTCCTCGGCTCCCACGGCGATACCTGCCCCAACGGGGTCACAGCGCGGTCAGCCAAGACCGACCGCACTCTGCCACCCATGATCCACTCGCGGGAGCTGCGGCCGTGCTAAAAAACGGGGTTGCGATCCGAAAATCGCGCCACCATTGGTTTTCCGGCCTCCGCCCAGCAACAGGCGGGAAAACTCTCACAACGCACTTTCAACGGGCGAGCCCAAGTTACTCTGATTTCCACACTCCAGTGCAGCGCGGGTTCTGTTGCTAAACAGAAATTCTTCCCCGCCCCTGATCCGGAAGACTCTAGCAACCAGCAACTAAGGTGCTTTCCCATGCTCATCAAAGGTCCTGCCTCGCCCACGCGGAATCTCCACCAAAGCCCCCCCCGAATCCAGAAGTCTTGCCAGCCAACTCAACCAGTCGGCGAGCTGTTCCTACTCGGTCTTAAGCAGAATGTCCTTGAACTGAATGGTCATCTCCGTTCCCGCATGCAACTGCAACGCCAGAATCCCTTTCTTCGCAGCCACGGCCGCCTCATCAGTCACACTAACCGTTTGACGACCATTGATGAAGTGCTTGAGCTGGTTCCCCTTGGCCACAATTTTATAATCATTCCAATCGCCTTGCTTAATCGCGTCTTGAATCTCTTCCGATCGACCGACAGATCCCGTTTTCTCGATCTTCCCGTCCGCGTGGATTACCACCATTTCTCCACGCTTCGCCAAGATGCCCCGCCCTTTTTCCTCATAAAGGATTCCGCTATAAGTTTTTCCTGCCTCAAGATCCGCCTGATAACCTCCAACCACAAAATACCCAGGATCAATCAACTTGCTCCGATATTGAATGCCAGAATTGCCGTTGCCACCAGGAGCCCCCTTGTCGTTGGTGATCTTATACTTGCAGGTTAATTCAAAATCCCCAACTTCCCCGTCCCAAACCAAAAAGGTGTTCTGCTTGACCGCGTTCTCCTTCGACGTCCGACCAGTAATCGCCCCATCGGTCACACTCCAAAAGCCCTCCACACCCTTCCATCCAGTTAAATCCTTGCCATTAAAGATCGGCTTGCCCTTGACGACCGGCGCCACCACCGCGGGCTGCTCGTCCGCAGGACCATTAAGAATTTCCGTAGTATCCACAGCCTGAGCGACGGAGAGTGATGCCAGAATAACGAGGGCGGGTAGTAGTTTCATAGGTGTTAGTTAAAGATAAATGAGCAAATGGAATGTTCCGTAAACCAAAATCAATCCCACTTCTTAGAGAGAAACACACCGCATAGACAAAACTCAATCGCGAAGTGCTTCTCACCACAAATTGTTTGCCCCCTCCACTTCCCACCAAAACGCCCCAACCAACGCCCCCCCCAAAAAAATCGGGAGGGCGGACAACTATCGTTGCGAGGTCAAAGACCTTCGTCAGTCCAATAGAGCCCACCCCCCCGAAACCAACCAAACAAATTTACCGAATCACCGGCGATGTCCGCAACCCCGTGCGGTCAGGATCCACGCTCAGCGCGATCATCACTCGCTCGGCCGCATTTTTGTAGTCAAAGGGCGATGCGTAGCCCAGTCCAGGCGAGGAAATAGCCCCGACTCCCCCTTGAACACGGCTCCCACCTTCAAGATCAAATTCGTAAATCACCCGACCACGCCCCACCCGAGTGGTCTTTTGCGATGGGCCGACTAAACTCCGCTCATCCAAATCGGTAATCCGCACATGAATGCAGATCCTCGATCGCCCCAAGCCAGGGCCGATGATGCCCCCAATCCCCCGCAGAACCGGTGAGCCAGCATCAATCAGCTGAAGACGACTCTCGACCAACCACCCCGTCTGTGGTTCGTCGTCCCGAGCCAAAACCATCGCAGGAGCGATTTTTTCCAACTCCTCCTTCAAGGCCGCAGAAAACTCCGCAGGAGCCAGAGCGGAGCGCAGAGCCAAAGCCCCAGACGTCGCCTGATCATCAAAAACTTTCGCCTCTTTCCCCGAGGTTCGAATGTAAATAGCCTTCGGATGGGTCGCCCCACTGGCAACTTCAGTCCGTGACACCTTCACCCCAGCGCACCCGACCAACGCGCTACCCACCATAAAAAGGGCTAGAAAATTTTTCATAATTTGGCTGAGGTCCATTCCCTCTACCGCTTTCCAGCAAGAAGCATGCCCTCCACCAACCCACTTGCTCAACCCCCACCAACCCATCCCCGCCACTCTCTCACCCATCCGCTCAAGCGCCCATCCTCCACCGCCATCAACGCCAGTTCACTGACTTCGCCCAATCACCCCTTCACCAAGCATAATGATCCAGACCATAAATCAAAGCGCTTCCCAAAAAACCCGCAATACTCACCAATCCAGCTCCCAATAACAGGGCCCCCCGAAATCTTCGCCGAGCTAAACTCTTCTGATCGTCGTCACACAAAAGCAATAGCACCGAACACACCAACGCCCAAACCCCAGTCAAAGTCCCCACCCACCGATGCCAAAAAAGAATCGACACATTCTCCCCCAGATAATTTGTGAATGATGCATTAATCCACCCCAAAATCACCGTCGCCACCGCTCCCAAAGTCGCCAACACCACCAAAAATCGCACGGTTTGTGTCCAAGAATTTCTCCCCGTCCACCAAACCAACCCCTCCGCTAAAACCGCGACCATCATCAAGGCAACCGGAAAATGCGTCGAAACCGGGTGAAACCGTCCCAACAACCGAAGCAACTTCTTCCAAGTCGGCATCCCATTCACCCCTGCCACCACCACCGCCGACGGCGCCCCCACCACCGGCACTACCGACACCGCCGCCGCCGGTGCCCCCAACTCGATCCACCGCCGCACATCCTCTTTTTCCCCCTTCGTCAAAGGTGCCACTTTCGAATCCTCCCCAGGCATCTCCTCACTAAAAACTAAACTGTAAATCTCCGACTTCTCAGGATGCCCGGGAACCACATAATCCGTGTTCCCTGCTACCCGCTTCAAATCAAGCACATAGCCAAATTTTCCCTTCGGACGCGCCAACTGTGCCCCATGACAATCCGCACACTTCTCCCGAAAAATCGCCTCCACTTTTCTCGCCTCCACTTCTCCCTCAGGCAGAGCCTTCGGCGCCCCCATCACTATCCCCACACCCAAGAACAGCATCGACCAAATAATCAAAACAAATGTGCGCATAACTCAATCTTCAGAAAGCAAAATAGTCGCGTTACTTAGCCTCGTTTCCCTTCTCTCGCAAGCCTCCTCAGAAAGATTCTCCGTCTCTTGGTCGCGATTCTGCTTCTTCCTCGCCAGTGAACTTTCGCCCACCACTTTTTACTCTCTCTCTGGTTCTCCTCACCCAAACCTCCTCCCCAGCCCAGCAACCCACCACCCCCAATCAACCCACCAAACCACCCTCCACCGCTCTCCTCCTCATCTCCGCCGCCTCTTTCATCTGGTGGTTCCGTCGCTCCTCCTCTCCCCCAAAACACCCCCCACGCCATTCCCTCGCCTCCATCCACCCAGACCAAGCCGATCTCCTCCTCGGCGAACTCTTCCGCCGCGAAGGCTATACCATCAAACTCTCCGCCGCTCTCCCCTCCCCAACCCTTCCTCATCTTCACAATCTCAGCCTCCAACGCGGCCACAACTCCATCCCCGTATCCTCCAAAGAGTGGACCTCCACCCAAGTCACCGAACGCCAAGTCGCCCAACTCCTCGAAACCATCTCCCATTCCAATTTCCCCGCGGCCATTCTCGTCACCACCGGCACTTTCTCCCCAAAAGCCCGACAACTCGCCGCCCAAAATTCCATCGAACTCCTCGATCTCCCCTCACTCCTCCTCCGCATCGCCGCCGTCCAACTCCCCAACGAAAACTTCTTCGCCATTCACTCCTGGCTAGACAATTTCACCACCGAAGCCCGCATTTTCGATCCCCATTGCCATCTCTGCGAAAGTCCTCTGCTTTTTCAATCCGCAACCTCCACTACCCCAGCCCTCTGGATTTGCCCAGCCCACCCCTCACCCTCCACCCAACGC
>JBAWZW010000211.1:0-4768 GCA_037142835.1 Verrucomicrobiota bacterium | reverse complement strand
CCACCAACCCCTCCAACCTTCCCTACCACCCCTTTCTCTCACCCCAGATCATTTCAATTTGCACAACACCGAACATCGGCTCATCATCCAAGCCCTTGAAAAAACCGCCGGCAATGTCACCCGAGCCGCCGAACAACTCGGCATCAGCCGACGCACTCTCCACCGCAAAATCAAAGAACTGAAAATCCACGAAGATGGCGACCGAAACTAATATCCAACAATTCGTCCACAAACTCGAAGAGGGTGGCTGGGTCAAGCGCGTCAAGTTCGCGGTAATCGTTTCCGCGATCCTCTTCAATATCAATCTCTGGTTCTTTCGCGACGCCGGTTTCCGTGGCCTCAATCACGAAAAATCCATCGAACAAGCCCAGATCTCCCGCGAAATTAACCGTGGCAATGGCTTCACCACCAAGATGATCCGCCCCGCCGCTCTCTGGCTCTTTGAAAAAAATCTCGGCCGCTTCCCCGAGAACGCCCAACCCGATATCTTTCACGCCCCCCTCAACCCCTACATCAATGCCGGCGTCTTCAGAGTCGCCGATACCTTCAACGAGTTCCTCAAAAAACAAAGCCTCAAACGCCCAGGCCTCGTCCCCTTGACCTACGATAAGGTCATGACCACCAAAGAACTCATCTACACTTACGACAAATTTATCGCCGCTGTTCAACTCCTCTTCTTCCTCCTCGCCGTCCTCGTCGTCTACTCCACCGCTCGACGCCTCTTCGACGATACCCTCGCCGCTTTCGTGGCCTGTTTACTCCTCATCTGCGAACGCTTCTGGGAATTCTCCATGTCTGGCCTCCCCCAAATGCTCATGCTCTTCCTCTTCAGTCTCGCCGTCTATTGCCTCGTCCGCGCCATCGAAAATAAGGAAGCCCTCACCTCCCCCACCGCCTGGCTCTCCACCGCCGCCGTCTGCTTCGCCCTCCTCGCCCTCACTCACGGCATCTCCATCTGGATCTTCCTCGGCGCTCTCGTCTTCTGCGCGTTCTTCTTCCGCCCCCTCGGCATCCACGTCGCCATCATGCTCGCCATCTTTGTCGCCATCTATTCCCCTTGGCTCCTCCGCAATTACCTCGTCTGCGGGAGCCCCCAAGGCCTCGGCTGGTATTCCGGTCTCCACCTCCTCCGCGGCACCGAAGCCAGCCTCATGCGCGGCCTCGAAGTCTCCCTCAGCGAACTCTCCCCACTCACTTTCCGAAGCAAGATCCAATCCCAAACCATCGAACAATTCGGCTCGATCTACCAGTTCCTCGGCCAATCCCTCCTCGCTCCCGCCTTCTTCATCGCTCTCCTCCACCTCTTCAAACGCCCCGTCACTTCCCACTTCCGCTGGGCCATCCTCTCCATGTGGCTCTTCGCTGTCCTCGGGATGTCCGTCTTCGGTCTCGCCGATCGCCATGGCCTCCAAGCCAATGATCTCCATGTCCTCTTCATCCCCATGATGGTCTCCTATGGCCTCGCTTTCGTCCTCGTCATGTGGAGCCGCCTCGAAATCAATATCCGCCTCGTTCGCCTCGCTTTCCTCACCTCACTCTTCGTCCTCTCTTCCCTCCCCTTCATCGATAATTTCCTCCAAATGATGCGCGGCCCCGGGATCCGCGTCCAATGGCCCCCCTACGTTCCTCCTTACATCGCCATCATGAACACTTGGACCAAAGAAAATGAGGTCATCGCCACCGATATGCCCTGGGCGGTCGCTTGGTATGCCGATCGCAAAAGCCTCTGGCTCCCCAAAACGATCCAAGATTTCATCACCCTCAACGACTACAAATCCCTCAAAGGCTCGATCATCGGCCTCTACCTCACCCCAGTCTCCGGCAATCGCGCTTTCCTCAGCGATATCGTCAAAGGCGAATACAGCGAGTGGGCCCCCTTCATCCTTCGCAATGTCACCGCTCGCGAATTCCCCCTCAAAGTCTCCACGGTCATGCCCATCGATAACGAATGCATCTTCTACGCCGATCGCGATCGCTGGACGGTCCGCGAAGACTAACCACCCCAATCACTTCCACCCCTCTTCCTATGCCACCTAAAGTCGTCGCCCCTTCCTCACCCACTTTCGAATCCGCCATCCAACGCCTCGAAACTGTTGTCGATGAAATGGGCTCGGATCAACTTCCCCTTGAAGACCTCATCAAACACTACGAAGAAGGCATCCAACTCGTGAAGGTCTGCCAAGAAAAACTCCAAGCCGTCGAAAAACGCGTCGAATTACTCCTCCAAAAATCCGACGGCGATCTCGCCCTCTCCACTTTCGATCCCGAAAAAAAACCCGTCACCGGCCCACGAGAAGACGTCAGCCTCTTTTAATTCTACCGCCAAATGTCTCAAACTCTCCTCTCTTCCATCAATTCCCCCGACGACGTCAAAGCCCTCCCCGAAACCGATCTCCCCCAACTCGCCCAAGAAGTCCGCGACGAACTCGTCCGCGTCCTCTCCGCCGAAAATCCCACCTCCGTCGGGGGCCATCTCGGCCCCAATCTCGGGGTGGTCGAACTCACCATCGCCCTCCATCGCGTCTTCAATACCCCCACCGATAAACTCGTCTTCGATGTCTCCCACCAAGGCTACGTCCATAAACTCTTCACCGGTCGACGCCAACGCTTCGACTCCATCCGCCAATACCAAGGCCTCAATGGCTTCCTCCTCCGCAGCGAAAGCCCCCACGATTCCTACGGCGCTGGCCACGCCGGCACCGCCCTCAGCGCCGCCCTCGGCATGGCCGTCGGTCGCGATCGCCGGGGCTCCGACGAACACGTGGTCTGCATCGCCGGCGATGCCGCTTTCACCTGCGGCGTCAGCTACGAAGCCCTCAATAATGTCGCCGATTCCACCAAAAAATTCATCGTCGTCCTCAACGATAACGAATGGTCAATCGCCAAAAATGTCGGCGCCATCGCCACCTACTTCAATAAAATCGCCACCCACCCCACCTACGCCCATCTCCACGATAAAGCCGCCAGCTTCGTCGAAATGGTCGGCGGCAAGTTCGCCAAAAATATCGCCCACAAAATCGAGTCCAGTGTCAAAAATCTCCTCCTCCCCAGCGTGATCTTCGAAGACCTCGGCCTCCGCTACTACGGCCCCATCGATGGCCATGATATCCCCCTCCTCATCCGCACGTTCGAATTCCTCAAAAACCAAAACGAACCCGTCATCCTCCACATCCTCACCCAAAAAGGCAAAGGCTACGCCCCAGCTCTCGAAAAACCTGACAAATTTCACGGCCTCGGGAAGTTCGAACCCAAAACCGGCGCCACCCCCACCGCTTCTTCCCCCACCTACTCCGAACTCTTCGGCCATTCCCTCGCCAAATTCGCCGACTCCAATAACAAACTCTGCGCCATCACCGGCGCCATGCCCACAGGCACCGGCCTCGTTCACTTCGCCGCCAAACATCCCGACAAATATTATGATGTCGGCATCGCCGAAGAACACGCCGCCCTCTTCGCCTGCGGCCTCGCCACCCAAGGCTTCAAACCCTTCCTCGCCATCTACTCCACTTTCATGCAGCGGGCCTACGATATGATCGTCCACGACATGGCCCTCCAAGGCCTCAATGTCGCCCTCTGCATGGATCGCGGTGGCCTCAGCGGCGACGACGGCCCCACCCACCACGGCCTCTTCGATATCGGTTACCTCCGCCACATCCCCAATCTCGTCCACATGCAACCCAAAGACGAAGACGAATTCGTCGATATGCTCTGGACGATGGTCCACTACTCCGGTGGCCCCATCGCCATCCGCTACCCCCGCGGCATCGGCACGGGCGCCATCCCCAAACCCCAACCCAAAATCCTCGAAATCGGTCACGCCGAAATCGTCAAACATGGCACCAAAGTCGCCCTCTTCGGCCTCGGCGGGATGTGCCAAATCGCCGAACAAGCCGCCGCCATCCTCGAAGCCCAAGGCATCAGCGCCGCCGTGATTAACCCCCGCTGGATCAAACCCCTCGACACCAATACCATCGAATTCTTCGCCCGCAGCGCCGATCTCCTCTGCACTCTCGAAGATCATGTCCTCCATAATGGCTTCGGCTGCGCGGTCATCGAACACCTCAACGACGCCGGCATCCCCATCCCCGTCGTCCGCATCGGCTGGCCAGACCAATTCATCGAACACGGCTCGGTCGATGTCCTCCGCCAAAAACACGGTCTCACTACCGAAAATACCGTCGCCCAAATCCTCGCCGCCCTCGCCAAAAAAACCCCCAAACCCATCGCCAATCAAGGCGTCGCCTAACTCTTTACCCCACCCTTTCCACCACCAAACTCCCTCGCCACCCCGCCATTCTAGCCCGCCCAAGTGCCCAATCTCCTCGCCGATTCTCCACCACCACCCTTCTCCTCCTCCCCAAGCTCCCGCGAAGCTTGGGACTTTCTCCAATCCTGTCGCGCCATCAAACAGTGGGACGATCCCCACTTCACCTCCCGGATCCGCGAAGTCGCCACCCAACTCGACGCCACCCACACCTGGACCCCCACTTTCGATGAACTCGAACTCGGGGCCCGCTTAGCCTGGCGCAATCACGCCCGCTGCATCGGTCGCCTCTTCTGGCCTGGACTCCGCGTCCGCGACCTCCGACACCTCTCCGATCCCCACCTCATCCACTCCGCCCTCCTCGAACACCTCGACCTCGGTATCAACCAAGGCAAAATCCAACCCCTCATCTCCATCTTCGCCCCCGCCGACCCCCAAGGCCCCGCCGTGCGCATCTGGAATCATCAACTCCTCTCCTACGCCGGTTACCCCAAACCCCATCCT
>JBAWZW010000210.1:0-4790 GCA_037142835.1 Verrucomicrobiota bacterium | reverse complement strand
CGAGTGGTGCGCAGTTCAGTTCCTTAGACAGATCAAGACAGAAAACAGCAAAAAAAGCTTTCGCGGGTTATGGAAAATCAGAAAAGAACGGATGGAGAGACGAGCGGAGCTGCGGTCACCGGAGCCCCAGCCAAGCGAGGGACGAGCGGCAGGGGCGGAGGTGGCTAGGGCTTCATGTCTTTTTCCTTTTGCCTTTTTACCTTTCTGCCGGAGGCAAAAAATTTTTTGACGAATTTCCTCAGGAGGTTGAACCCACAAAGCAATGAAGTGGATAAGTCACCGATGGAAAGATGTGGGCGGAAGCAAGGTTGTGCTTGAGTGGTTGGTGGCGGTTTGTGGTGGCAATAGACTCACAGGAAAAAGTGATCAACGCTGCTGGCTAGTGTCACCGACTGAGTGGAAATCGGATGGATGGTTTTTCTGATGTTTTGTTCACTCTGGGGTGATCCATCAGCCCACGCGATTGGCGTTTCTAGGTTGGTAAAATTGAGTTGGTTGTCCCATGAAAGTCCCGAGATTCTCGGGGTTGAGAAACTCCGATTAGGGGGATGTCAGCGTCCCCCAAACTGGCTCTTCGAGCCGAAAGCTCGGGTCATCGATCTCGCTACGATTGATTTTTTCATACTGCGCGGAGACATCTGACCAAGAGCTCAAGTTTACGGTGATTCGGTCTCCTGGGCGAAGTCGGGCGGCGTCAGTCCAAATATTGTCGCGCATACTCCAGAGACAAACTATGGATTGATCAGTGCCTGAGTTTGTCCCTAGTTGATCACGTAAATCCACGAGATGGATGGTCATGATGTGATCCTTGTAAGGGACGGTTCCAGGCCGAGGGACGGAGGATATTGCTTGGACGATTCCCGACATTAATTTGGTTTGTCCGGTGGAGGCAGTCCAGAAGGTGGCCGCGGGCGGGACATTGAGCTTCATTTCGATGATTTTCCAATCCCCTAGTGCGAGTTCACGCGCTGAAAACTCCCAGACGACCAATTTTTTTCCAGCCAATCGGTCGTGGCCACGGGCGAGTTCACGACTGAGCAATTCACGAGCGGCGAAAGCGCCGTCGCCATTGCGAAGAATGCAATCGATTGGCCGACCGAGTGCCACGCTCAGATGTTCCGCAAATCCAGCCGACTCGCCCCATCCCATGGATTGGAGCGAGAAGATATTCGAAAAACTATCACCGAGCAGGAGCAAATCCGCATCGGAACTGGGGCGCCAGGCATTATTGCCGAGATTGACCTGACGGATTCTGACGTGTTGGGCGGGAAAAATATTTTGGCTAGGCGGAAGATTGAGAAGCGCGGTGATGTCGCCACCAGTAGCGACATCCCGAACCGTGAAGTGAAAGTCTGGCGGGTGGGCTAGCGGTTGGAGGTGAAGTTCCGAAGCGAAGGCTTGCGCGATTAACTCCATGGTATCAGGGCGCCAATGGGTATCGGCTTGCAGGTACAGCGGAGCCCCACCACCAAGTTGCTTTTGTTTGAGCAAGACAACGGTCGGGTCAAATAGTTGAATCCCCCTTTCCTGGAGGCGCAATTTAAACTCTGTAAAGGAGGGGTTTTCTAATGGGTGACCTTGCGGAATTTGAGCGGAGAGCATTTCGCCATCGATCGTCGGCTTTGCCGGTATCGGTAAAACCACCAAATCAATACCGCGTTTGGCGAGCTGGTCTCGAAAGTCAAGAATGGCTTTGATCGGATCGGGCTGGACTTTATTCGTCAATGCCCGCTGGCGCAACACTGCCGGGTGAAGGAATGGTGGACCAGTGACCGAGTCGACATCTGGTCGGAAAAAAAGCCAACCATCGCGGCCGAGATAAGTTTGTCCATTACCGACACCGAGCACCGAAGTGAGTACGGATTGCGCCTTGGGCCGTAGCCATTGAGCAATAACCGATTGGGTTTCGAGTTCTCGCTCGACCGTTTGGGTTTGTTCGCGACGTGGCAACAGTCCATTGACATCATGGAGCGTTCTCGTCAGACGAATTCGGTCCCATTTGGGGAGTAGTTTAAACATTGAGAGCATTGGTAGAGTCGGGCTCTTACTGGCGGCATGTCTTTCAGCAAAAAGTTGAGCCAAAGGAACTGCCACAATCGCGAGAAGAAAACTACCAATGATCAGCGTGCGTGCTCCGCGGGAAAAAACCGTCTTGGTCAGTGCCAAGTCAGCCTCATCTTCTCTGGAGAGGCTCTGAGGAGTCGATGGTGGAATGCTGGGCGGGGGTTCATCAAGAGAATGATCCATAAAGGGAGGGTTAGAAGATAAAATAAATAAACGGATTATAATCTTGAATCGCTAAGACAATCATCGCCAGCCAGCCCAGTCCGACGCAGGTCGCTGCTTTTATGATGGTCAGTTCCTGCGTCCAATCCCAAGACTGTTGGCCCATCCAAACGACGATGCCAGCAACTACGAGACAGAGCAGGTTGAAAGGTTGGAAGATGATGCCCGTAAGTAGTCCAGCCGCTGGTGCAACGTGGCCAAGGTGGAACATACTGGCCAGAAAGTGAAGGGCGCGTGAGGGCGTTGATGCGCGAAAAAAGACCCATCCCGCGGTGACAATCGCAAAGGTGATGGCAATCCGCACGGGCCTAGGCCAAGCGTGATAAAATCCTTTTCGACCACGCCATCGCTCAAGAGCCAGCATCCCTCCATGCAAGCCACCCCAGATGGCAAAGTTCCATGAGGCACCGTGCCAAATTCCCCCTAATAGCATCGTGAGAATCAGATTGAAATAGGTTCGTGAAAGGCGAAGGCGATTGCCGCCGAGCGGAATGTAAAGGTATTCACGCAACCAAGTAGATAATGAAATATGCCAACGCCTCCAGAAATCGGTGATTGACTCAGCTTGATATGGTGAGTCGAAATTCTTGGCAAAGACAAAGCCAAACATCAGGCCAAGACCGATCGCCATATCAGAGTAGCCACTAAAATCAAAGTAGATTTGAAACGCGTAGGCAACCGCTCCGCACCATGAGTCGATCACGCCTATGGAACCAGCATCGAACGCTGTGTCCGCTATTTTACCACATAAATTGGCGAGCAAAATTTTCTTTGCCAGACCCATTAGAAAGAATGAGGTGCCGCGAGCAAATTTATCAACGGTAAGAACGCGGTTTTTGAGTTGGTTTGCTAGGAATGAGAATTTGAGAATAGGTCCTGCTACCAGATGAGGCATCATCGAGGCGAAACAGGAGAAGTCGATAAAGTCCGACATCGCCTCGGCGTCGCCTCGGTAGACGTCGATCGTGTAGCTAAGGGCTTGGAAGGTATAAAAACTGATGCCTAGCGGAAGGACTACCTGGAGGGTTGTTTCCCAGTGCCAAGAGGAGAGACTGAGCGCATCGACAGCCGTGTTGTAACTGGAGAGTCCGAAGTTAAAGTATTTAAAAAACCCGAGGACGATGAGGTTGGCGACGATGGAGAAAATAATCGCCCTCCGCTGTAATGGTGATCGAGGAGCGCCTTTGACCAGCAACGGTGGAGGATGTTTCCAGACGGACCAGAGTCGCCAAGTGTTATGGGCAATAACTAAGCTCATCAACCAATCTAGCGAAGTTGTTGCGAGCATAAGAACCATGAAACGGGGCTCCGCCCATCCATAGAAAATATATCCAGTAAAGATCAGCCATCCATTGCGGTACCGATTAGACGAACGACCCAGCGCGTAGTAGCCAAGGAGTGTGAAGGGGAGAAAGTAGTAAAGAAAGATGTGTGAGCTGAAAATCATGGAGCAGGGGATTGGTCAGAAAATCTGGGGTTATTTTTAATATATTATGATGAGTGATCCATGGCATCTTTGTTTCTCCTCACCATTAGTGGATCGACTTGCTGGGATGTCTTTGCCGCTCCATGGCGGAGACGCGAAGCTTTGACGATAATCAAACGGAGAGGTTTTTATGCATCTGAGTCGAGGTGCTTGAGCAGTCTTCCCACTGTTCTCCTCCTTTAAATAAGGATATTTGGCCAGCGCTTCGGCATCACTCAGCGTGTTTCGAGAATAGGTGGAGCTCCATTTGCTTTGATTTTCTCCTTGATCGTCTGCGGTGCTTGCGGTGCTGGATCGCCCCAAAGTTCCCCACATCCATCCATCAAACATTCCCCGCCGGCTTCCACTTCCCTCTTTTTCTTTCTTCTCCAAAGTAAACGCCGACCATCCGCAGGCCGACTCCTTGACTGCCCGTGACGCCGAAGACTTAATAGAGCCCATCTTCGCACTTCCTGTCCGATTGTCGAACCAGCCTTCAAACAAAATATCCCGAGGATTCTTCTCCATCAAATCAGCTGGGTAGAGGTTTTTCTGAAGCCGAATCGGTTGGTCATGTGGTTGGCGAGGCGTAAAATTTTTCGGCCCTATTGATGCCGCTGAAGCTTGGTTCATTGTGGCGCTTGGCGGTCTTTTTATTCTGGTCATTGGGGTCAGTAAATTGCCTGGAGGTTTTGATTAAGTAGTGGTGATCAAGATCTTCGACGGAGTGGATGCTAGGGAACTGCCGATGGAATTTGGGTCCGAGAACTTGTGTGAATTTCGACTCTTTAGGACGGTGGACAAACGAATTTGATTTTGCGGGAAGGCGATTTGAGGATCAAAACTATGTCGAATTTTTTAGTGCCGATTCAATGAGCGGTTCCCTAGATGCGACCTGCTGTGGGAGAATTTATAAAAGGCAATTGTTCTAGCGAGGAGAAAAGTTGATTCAAATAAATTAGTGTTTTCAGAGTTGGGGCATCGCCAAAACGATGTTGGAATTGCTGATGTTGTTGCCTATTTCAAATCATCTAGCTAA
>JBAWZW010000209.1:0-4801 GCA_037142835.1 Verrucomicrobiota bacterium | reverse complement strand
AATTTGGCGTTGGCGCAGAAAGCCCAGACGGGGATGCAGCCAGAATTGCTCGTGCAGATGCCGGGAGCATCGGCGGATTTTTCGAAAGAGATCGAGGGGATTCCCGTGCATTTTCTGGCGGCGCCCGATCGGCTCCGTTCGGCGACGTTTTTTTATTTTGATGCGCGTCGGGTGGCGGCGCGGGTGCGGTTGTTGGCGCCGGACATCGTCCACGCGCACGGCACTGAGGACTGTCATTTGCTGGCGGCCCAGCGGAGTGGACTGCCCTATCTTCTGACCGCGCAGGGGCTTTTCTTTTTAATCAACGCCCTTTCCCCGCCTCGGCGGATTTCTCGGGAGGGGATTGTGGAGTGGACCGAGCGCTTTGCTTTGGGTCGGGCGCGGCATGTGATTGCGAAAAGCGACTATGTGGGTGAGGCGTTGGGTCGGCAGTTTCCGCACCTGCAGTTGCATCGAATTCCCAACACCTTTGATCCGCGATTGGGGGAATTTTCTTTGGAGAAAGAGTCTCGGCTGTTGGTATTCATTGGGACGCCCGTCCACCGCAAGGGGCTGGATTTGCTGGTCCAGGCGCTCCTTGAGGTGGAGAAGATTTTTCCTGATGTGCGTTTGTGGATTTTTGGGGATTCACCGCATCCGCAGACCGATTATGAGGTGCGGATGAAGGCCGATCTGACGGCGATGATGGGGGATCGGGTGAAATTTCACGGGACGATTCCCGCGGTGGAGATGGCGGAGCAACTGGCAAAAGCCACCGCTTTGATCGCGCCGTCGCGGGAGGAAATGTTTGGGAATCAGTTGATTGAGTCGTTGCTGGTGGGGACGCATGGGGTGGTGAGTGAAGGGACGGCCCTAGCGGAAAATGTCCGGCGCTTTGGCAATGGCACCGTCGTTCCGCAAGAGGATGCGGGAGGATTGGCGAGGGCGATCATTGAGGTGCTGGGGCGGACGGAATTTCCGGAGCAAGGGTTGGCGAGGCAACGGGTTTTTGAGCAGATCGGGCCTGGGGTGGTCGCCAAGGAGCATCAGTTGCTTTACGAGAAGATTTTGGCGGAGGGGTGAAGCGAATTAAGGTTTGGCGATCTCGACGCGGTAGAATTTTTTGGGACCGGTGGGGGAGGGATCGATGACCGTTCGCTGGAGGCCGTTGTCGGTGACGCTGGGGTTGACGAGTGGGGTCCAGGGTCCGAGAGCGAGGTCGGTGGTGGAGGAGACGATGTAGGTGCGACCTGCGGCGAGCGGGCTAAAAGTGATGGCGTTCGGTGCAGTGTCGCCTGATGTGGTTGCGATCGCGATGATGAAGCGGGAGTTGGGGTCGGTGGGATTTAATCCTGCAAGATACTTGAAGAGATTGGTTTGGCCAGTATGGCTGGCATCCACTGTGGGTCCCGCTTGGGGATTATCGAGACCGAAGTATTGGTTTTGCCAAGCGTCGTCGATGCCGTCGGCGGCGTAGGTGCCGAAGTCGTCGGTCTGGATATTTTTGACGGTGAGGGTGAGGTTTCCTGTGAAGCCACCGAGCAGGCCTTGAAGGGAAGCTGGGGTATCGGCAAAGACCACGGCGGCGGAGGCTAAGCCGCTGGGGTTGATGGTGGAGATCGGGCCGCTGCTGATGCTCCAAGCGACGGCGGACGAGGGAACGGCGAGGAAGGTCGAGTCGTCGAGGAGTTGCCAAGCGGCGAGTTGGGTGGAGGCGCCTTCGTTGACCGTGAGGGTGGAGGAGTTGAGGACGAGGCCGACGATTTCAAAGAGGGAAAAAGTCCAGCCCGTTTTGGCGGTGAAGTGGGGAGAAGTGCTGGGGCCGCCGATGGATTCGCCGTCGAAGTCGTTGCTGAAGTGGGCGGATTGGGACTGGCCTCCGAAGGAGGTTGGGGAAGCGATTGCGGAATAGTGGAGGCTGGCGGACTGGGCGCGGAGGGGTGGAGCCGCGGCCCCGCAGAGGAGGAGGGTGAGAGCGAAGCGGAGGAGCATCGGACTTAGAAAGGGGTGACGACGGCGGGATCGTTGGAGTTGATTTCGAGGCTCCATTTGCAGGTCAACCTGGTCTGTTCTAAGGAGGAGTTGGTATTGGTTTGGATGACAACCGCTGGACCGTCTTGGGTGATCGACCAAGTGGCGGTGAGGGTGCCTGCGGTGAGGGCATCGGTGGGGCTACTTTCTTGGCTAAGGTTGGCGGTGATCACCCCGCCCTTATTGACCGCGCTGAAGACGAGGATGGCGGAGTGGACTTGGAGGTCCGTGCCGTCAGTGGCTTCGACGGTGACGAGCAAACGGCCCCCGAGATATTTGCCGTTGGCCAAAGAGATTTGCGCGAGGGTGGTGGGTTGTGATTCGGTGAGGGCGGTGGGCTTGGCACTTTGGAAGGTGCGGGTGGAGAGCTCGCCGAGAGTGGCACCGGTGGCGGTATCGTTGGAGGTGGCGGTGCGGAACGAGCCACCCCGAGCGGTACCTGTGCCTTGGCCTGCGGCGAGGGTGAGATCCGCGCCTGCTTTATCGGTGCCGAGCCCGTCGTGGGCCTTGAGGGTTTGGGCGATGGGGGTGGCTTGATCGTTGCCGAGTTGGAGTGCAGCTGGTCCGTCGCGTTCGAGGCGGAGATCGTTATTCCAGCTGAGGGCGATCTGGGTGCCGAGCATCCAGCCAGCGGTGGAGTTCCAGCTGGCGATGGCCGTTCCTCCGTGCGAGAGGCGTCCGTATCCGCCGAGATCGAAGCCGATTTCCGTGCTACCTGCTGGACCGAGGAGGGTGCCATCTTTGCGAAGGGCGAGGCGACTGGCGCCGCCGATTTGCCAGTCTTGGAGGAGGCTGCTCGCTCCGCTGGCGAGGTCGGTGACATTGATTTTCAGGGCCGTAAACGCCACGGCATCGGCGTTCCAAGTGGAGGTGAGGAGGGTCGGGCGATCGGCGACCAGCGGGCCCGTGGCAATTTCCAAACGAGCGAGGCTGGTGATGGTTCCGCCAGTGATTTCTACGGCGTCGGTGTCTTGGGTGGCGAGGGATCCGAGGCCTTGGGCGGCCCGGGCGACGCTGGGATCGGCGCTTCCGAGGAGGGCGAGGCCGAGGGCGCTCGGTGGAGTGCCGCGGACGAGATCGGTGTCGAGACCGGAGCCGAGTCCGTCGATTCCCGTGAGGGCGGAGAGGACGCCCGTGGGGTTGGTGTAGGGTTGGATCCACTCGGTGCCGTTGTGGAAGTAAAGCCGATGGGTGGAGCTGTCGGCGTAAATCCACCCTTCGGCGGGGTTGATCGGAGGGCCTTGGGGGATGAGTTTGAGGAGGCCGACGCGGAGGGCGCCTTTGACGTCGAGGGGATCCGTCCAGGATTCACCCCAAGCGTGACCGATCCCGATCCGGCCATTGGGATTGATCATGAGGGGGAAGCGGTTGCTGTTTCTTTGGCGAATGACCAATTCGCCGGTGCCGTCGCCGCTGAGATCGTTGATCAAGGACCATCCATTGTTCTCATCCTTATCTCCGAGAATGAGTTGGGCGCCTTGGTTGCCGTCTTGGTCGGTGTTGCGCACGTAAATGGTTGCCAGGCCGGGACTTGCCACGCTGGCGTTGATGCCAAAGGCGGGCTCCGAGTTGCCCGTGATCTCATCTAAATCGATGACGAGCGGAACGGTGAGGTTGAGCGAGCCGAGGCTTTCGCTGGGGCGCCATTCCAGAGAAAATGGGGCGCGTCCATCCTGATCGAGGAAACGATAGGTGTTGGCCGTATGACCAGCGGTCATCCAGTTGGTTTCCACTTGGAAACCCGCCCCATCGCGGGTGGCGTCGGGTCTTTGGAGGGCTCCCGTGGCGTTGAGGGCGAGGTTGTTGCCGAGAAAGGTGGTGGTTCGTTTGGGGTCGAGGGAATCGGTGCGCAGTTGGATGGCGGCGGCTCCACCTCCTGTGGTGAGGAGATTGAGGGTGGGGAGGTTGCTGGTGGCGGTGATGGATTCGGAATTTTGGGTGGCCAAGGAGCCGAGGCCGAGGAGGGCGCGGGCGGCACCGGCGGATCCCGAAGCCACGAGGGCCGCCCCTGTGGCTCCCGAGTTGGTGATTTCCGTGCCAGTCCCGATGGTCACCCCAGTGGCGGAAACTTTCAGTTTGGGGTCGGCGCCGGTCTTGTCGCCAGCGGTGAATTCGAGGGTGAGCTGGTCGGTGCTCAGACCCGCGCGCGTTCCTGCCCCCGTGAGCATGGGATCGAGGCGGAGGGTTTTTTCTGAGCGATAGACCTCGAAGTTTTCATTGCGAAAAGCGGCTTGATTAATCCCAGAGAGGGCTACGCCGATCTCATTGGGCGCTAAAGAATAGAAGCCGGTGTCGGGATCAGCGTGGAAGGTGTAGGTGGGAGCGGCCGCCGTTCCTGCGGTGACCGCGAGCGCCCCGGCGACGGTGACCTTTGCGCTGAGGGTGTAGCCATCACTTTGGCCCATTCCCAAACCGATATGCCCTCCCTGATCTTTCCAGAGGGTTCCGCCCGTCTCGGAGGCGAGAATGAAGTCATCGGTGTTCGTGCTGTTCGGATCGTAGGTGAGTTGGAGCCCTGGCCCCATCTGGAGCATCGATCGTTTACCCGAGGCAACGCCTTGATTATCAATCACCATCAAGGCGGGGAAGCCGGGTTTGGTGTTGGTCACCCCAAAGGTGACGGCACCCCATTTGGCATTGGTGTAGTCGCTGACTTGGACATAGGTTGGCACGCCAAAACCGCCCGCTCCATACCCGCCCCGAGTCCAAACTCCGCCACTGGCTGTGCCGCTATTGGGAGCTCCACCGTGAGTCGCAGAAAAGGTAAAGGTGGTCGAGGTCAGCCCCGTGG
>JBAWZW010000208.1:0-4828 GCA_037142835.1 Verrucomicrobiota bacterium | reverse complement strand
CCCCTCCCCCCAACTCGCCCCCACCAAACAAACCCAAAAAGCCTTGCAATTTGGTTTTCCCTAGGAAAAATACCACCTTGTCGAATGCATTTCCGCTTAATACGTTTCTCTTTATGAAAATCCCTAATCTTCTGACAATTGCCGCCACTTTCCTCTCCCTCCACTCGCTCCACGCCTCCGACCTCCCCATTCCGAACTTCTCCTTCGAATCTCAATCCGGCGTTGGACAGCCCTTCGGCGTCAATATCTTCATCGATTCTTGGCAAAAAAACCCCAAACCCGCCTACTTCGATGAATCTTCCGGCTTCTACTGGATGCAAACTGCCGGCGTCTTCCTCAACCCACCGACCAACTACCAAAACGCCCCAGGCGCCCAAGCCGCCTATCTCCTCCCCTTCCCAGGCAACGGCCTCTTCCAAGACTTCACCTCCCAAGACTGGAATGACCCCACCCCCACCAACGATTTTAATGCCACTTTCCAAACCGGTAAATCTTACCAGTTCACTCTCGGCGTCTTCGGAAAAAATCTCTCCGAGGGCGATGTCCTCCAACTCAGCCTCTACTACCGTGACTCCGGAAATAATCCCGTCACCGTCGGCTCCCCCAACCAAATCGTTTATCATCTCGCTAATTTTCCCACTGCTAACCCTCTCAACCTCATCGACTTCTCCGTCATGATCCCCGAAGTCCAAACCACTGACCCCTTCGCTGGTCAAAACATCGGTATCAGCATCAGCTCCCCCGTCGGCTCCGGCTCCGGCAATTGGGACTTCGATAACGCCCGCCTCACCCAAACCCCCGAACCCACCTCGCTCCTCCTCCTTTCCTTCGGCGTCGTCAGCCTCGCCCTCCGCCGCCCCCGCTCTTTCACCCCTTAAACTTTCACCTCACCCATGAGCTCTCTCCTGTCCGCATTTCCTCTCGCCACCCACTTCCTTCGCCTCCTCTCCACCACCGCTCTCCTCACCCTCACCGCCCACGCCTTCGACCCCACCCCCATCGTCATCCCCAATTTCTCCTTCGAAGCCCAGACCAATTCCTACGTCAATATCAATATCGATTCCTGGCAGAAAGCCCCAAAACCTGCCTGGTATGACGAATCCGGCGGCTTTCTCTGGTCCCAACTCGTCGGCGCCTTCAAAAATACTCCCCCCACCAGCCCCGATCACATCGATAACTGCCAAGGCACCCAAGCAATCTGGTTGTTCGCCGTCCCAGAAGTCGCCCTCTCCCAAGATTACGACTCCTCCCCAACCCACACCTTCAACGCCACTTTTGAAGTCGGTAAAACCTATACCCTCTCCGTCGGCGTCATCGGCGGCGGCGGCGGCATGCTCGAAGGCGCCTCCCTCCAACTCAGCCTCTATTATCGCGATCTCTCACTAAATAAACTCCCCGTCGCCTCCACCTCCGTCATCCACTCCGATGCCACTTTTCCCCCTCCCTATAATCACTTCACCACCTTCCAAGTCACCATCCCCACCGTCAAACCCACCGACCCTTGGGCCGGTAAAAAAATCGGTATCCAATTTCTCTCCACCGTAACCCTCGAATCCCAAGGCGGTTACTGGGATCTCGATAATGTTCGCCTCTCCTCCACCCCCGACCCCAGCCTGTCTTGCTCACCCGCCGGCTCCCAAGCACGCGTCGCTTTCCTCGCCGCCACCGGCTACACTTTTCAACTCCAGTCCACCGATAACTTGCTCGCCCCCAATTGGATCCCCGCCGCCTCTCCCCTCACCGGCAACGGCACCGAAGCCGTCTCCCTCTTCCCTTTCTCATCCTCCCCACGAAAATTCTTCCGCCTCGCCGTCACCCCAACTCTCTGATTCCCCACGCCCATGGCTCGGCACCCTCTTTTCTCACCAAAATGGTCCCGCCCCCCTGCCTTCACCCTCATCGAACTCCTCATCGTCATCGCCGTCATCGCGGTCCTCGTCGCTCTTCTCTTCCCAGTCGCCAGTACTCTCCTCGACTCCGCTCGCCGCACCGCCTGCCTTTCCAATCTCCGCCAAATCGGCGCCGGGATCGGTGCCTACGCCGCCGATAACGATGGGAAAATTCCCTACGGCCCCAAAGCCCCTCCCTTCACCAGTCCCTCCAGCCTCTACCCCTCCACCGGCGCCCCCACTAGCCTCCTCTCCCTCCAAACCGGTGCCCCCGTCGGACTCGGGCTCCTCATCAAATACCTCACCATCCCCAATGTCCTCTTCTGCCCAGGCTGCGATCAACCCATCAACGCCTTCACCGAACTCGCCAAAGTCAACAAAACCCAAGCCCAAGGCTCCTACTACTATCGCCACGCCGGCAATACCAAACTCTTTGATTCCACCTTCAACCCAGACGCTCCCAACCTCCGCTTAGCCGATCTCGGCGACAATCGCCAATCTCTCCCCATCCGCGCTCTCGTCATCGATAACCTCTTCCTCTGCCCCCCAGACCTCAGCTCCTTCAATGTCATCCCCCGCAGCAACCACCGCCTCAAATTCGCCAATATCCTCTTCTCCGATGGCCACGTGGTCACCCGCCAAAATAATGACGCCCGCTTCACCGTCGATGTCTCCGATGCCTCCCAACTCCGGTCCTCCTTCGAAAAAATTCTCGCCGTCCTCGAACAAGCCGACTCCGAACCCTAGTCTCCCCCTCACCCTCAATCCCCAATGAACTGGCTCCGCCGACATCGCCCCCTCACCCTCGCCCTCTTCTGTCTCACCCTCACCTTTCTCTGCTCCTTTGGTTATTGGCGAGAAAGTCGCCGACTTCTCCTCGGCGTCGCCCCCAGCTCTTTCCTCCGCCTCGAAAATTATACCAAAGACTTTCTCCAAAACTCAGGCAGACCCGCACCTCTCGATCCCCACCTCGTTTACCTCGGAATCGGCGACGCTTCCATGACCCTCAAAGGCCTCACCGAAGATGAAATCGCCAGCAACGAAACCCTCCAAGCCATGCACGCCGACTGGCCGTGGAACCGCTCGGTCTACCAAGCCATTCTCGATCGCTTAACCAACGCCGGCGCCAAAATCGTCATCTTCGATTTACTCTTCCCCACCCCCAAACTCGGCGACGAATCCTTCCAAAATTCCCTCAACCAACACCAAAACCAGGTCATTCTCGGAAGCAATTTCATCAAAAATACCATCGACGAAAATAGCGAGTCCACCACCCTTTCCGGCCCCAGCGATTCGCTCATTCCCCCAAGCGATCACCCCGATTCTCGCGTCGGTTATGTCAACCACTTCGCCGATGCCGATGGCGTGATTCGCCGCATGCGCTACCGCGCCACCATCGAAGACTTCGGTACGATTATCCCCACCGAAATCCCCCAAATCTACGAGTCCCTCGCCGCTGTCACTCTCCGCAAACTCGGCCACCCAGAAAAAATTCCCTCCCAAAGTCCCATCGGCTTTCGCTTCGCCGGCCCCGCAGGAACTTTCCGCCCCCACCCCGTTTACGAAATCTTTTTGCCCAGCCTCTGGAAGTCCAATTACCAAGACGGGGCCTTCTTTAAAGATAAAATCGTCATCGTCGGTCCAGAAGGAAACTTCCACCAAGATGCCCACCCCACCGCCGTCGACCAAGCGATGCCCGGCCCCGAAATCCATCTCAATGCCATCAATGCCGCCCTCCAAGCCGATTTCCTCCACGAATCCCCCTTCTGGGCCGATCTCCTCCTCATCGCCCTCGCCGGCCTCACCGCCTGGACCATCGGCACGACCATCAATCAACCCGGCCTCCGCTTAGCCACTCTCGCCGTCTTCGCCACCCTCTACACCCTCACCCTCACTTTCCTCTATAACCACTACGGGATCCTCACCACCACCACCACCCCTCTCCTCCTCCTCACCATCGGGGGCATCGGCTGCTTCTTCTACGATCTCATCCTCGAAAGAATCGAACGCCAACGCCTCCGCCGCGTCCTCAATGTCCACCTCTCCCGAAGCGTCGCCGAACTGATCCTCGCCGACCAATCCTCCTTCGAAGCCACCCTCGCAGGCCAAATTAAACAAACCACCATCCTCTTCTCCGATATCCGCGGCTTCAGCACCTGGTCCGAAAACGTCACCCCCACCCAACTCGTCGCCCAACTCAACGAATACTTCCTCGGAATGGTCGACCCCATTCTCGCCGAAGATGGCACACTCCTCCGCTTCATCGGCGACGCCATCTTCGCCGCTTGGGGCGATACCCATAGCCGCGGCCCCGCCGAAGACGCCCGACGCGCCGTCCAAGCCGCCCTCGGCATGCGCATCGCCATGGCTCGCATGAATACCACTTGGCGCTCTCTCCCCGAACGCCGCGAACTCACCACCGGCATCGGCCTCAACCACGGCCCCGCCACCGTCGGCCAAGTCGGACACCCCGTTCGCTACGAATTCTCCGTGATGGGCGACGCCACTAACCTCGCCGCTCGCCTCGAATCCGCCACCAAACAGTTCCATACCGATATCCTCGTCAGCGCCAGCGTGGTCGCCTTAACCCTCGATTCCATCCGCTACCGCTCCGTCGATCGCATCGTCGTCAAAGGCAAAACCGAAGCCATCGATGTCTTTACCCCCCTCTCCACCCTCACCGAAACCGAACCCCCGTGGTTCCAAACCTACGAAAAGGCCGTCGCCCTTTTCCGTTCCGCCTCCTTCCACGATTCCATCCCCCTTTTCCACCAAGCACAATCCACCCTCGGCGGTGAGGATTTCCTCTGCCAAATGTATCTCGACCGCTCCACCCATTTTATCCAAACCCCCCCACCGCCAGACTGGGACGGCAGCCACACCCTCAGCGAAAAATAACCCCCACCTCCACCCCGAACTTCTCACCCACCCCCACAACC
>JBAWZW010000207.1:0-4846 GCA_037142835.1 Verrucomicrobiota bacterium | reverse complement strand
GGATTTAGGCGAGGATTTCGTGGATGACTTTGCCTTGGACGTCGGTGAGGCGGAAGTCGCGGCCGGCGTAGCGGTAGGTGAGTTTTTCGTGATTGAAACCGAGGAGATGGAGGATGGTGGCGTGGAGGTCGTGGACGTGGACGCGGTCTTGGGTGGCCTTGAATCCGAAGTCGTCGGTGGCGCCGTGGACGTAGCCGCCTTTGACTCCCCCGCCCGCCAGCCACATGGAGAATCCGTGGTGATTGTGGTCGCGGCCGTTGATTTTGCCGCCGTTGCTTCCTGGGGTGGGCATTTCGACGACGGGGGTGCGTCCGAATTCGCCGCCCCAGATGACGAGGGTTTCGTCGAGTAAGCCGCGTTGTTTCAAATCGCGGAGGAGGGCACCGATGGCTTGATCACATTCAGCGGCGAGGCGGCGGTGATTGATTTCGAGGTCGTCGTGGCTGTCCCAAGGTTGGCCGTCGCCGTGCCAGACTTGGACGAAGCGGACGCCGCGTTCGACGAGTCGGCGAGCGATGAGCATTTGGCGGCCTTGGACGCCGTGGCCATACATGGAGCGGATGGCGGCGGGTTCTTTGGCGAGATCGAAAGCGTCATCGGCTTCCATTTGCATGCGGTAAGCGAGTTCGAAAGATTGGACGCGGGCTTCGAGTTGGGCGTCGTGTTGGCGGCGCTCCATGTGGCTTTGGTTGAGGGCGAGGAGGAGGTCAAGTTGTTGGCGTTGGTCGCGTGCCGACATCGAGGGGTTGCGGATATTTTCGATGAGTTTTTCGAGGTCGGTATTTTTGGTGTTCAGGTAGGTGCCTTGGTAAGCGCCCGGTAAGAAGCCAGATTGCCAGTTTTGCGATTCTTGGATGGGCATCCCGCCGGGGCACATGGCGATGAAACCGGGGAGGTTGAGATTTTCCGTGCCGAGTCCGTAGTTGACCCACGAACCCATACTGGGCCTGATCTGGCGGGCGTCGCCACAATTCATGAGCATGAGGGAAGGTTCATGATTCGGGACATCGGCGTGCATGGAGCGAAGCACGCAGATGTCGTCGATGGACTGGGCGGTGTGGGGGAAAAGCTCACTGACTTCGATGCCGCTTTGGCCGTATTGGCGAAATTTGAAGGGCGAGCCGAGGGCGACGCCGGTTTTGCGCTCGGTCTTGAGATCGAGCGGGAGGGGTTTGCCGTGGTATTTGGTGAGGAGCGGTTTGGGGTCGAAGGTATCGACCTGCGACGGTCCGCCGTTCATGAAGAGGTGAATGACCCGTTTGGCTTTGGCGGGAAAGTGGGGGGCTTTGGGGGTGAGGGGATTGAAGCCGGCGGCGGTTTCTGCGGCGACCGCTTCCCCGAGGCCGAGGCCCGCGATCATCTTTGTGAGAGCCACCGAGGCCATGCCCATCCCACATTTTTGGAGAAAGTCGCGCCGGGTGAGGAAGCGATCTTGGAGTGGAAGCGGATGATGGTTCATGCTGAAGCAGGGTTTTTTGGGTGGATTAATCGACGAAGACGAATTCGTTGGAGGCGAGTAAGACTTGGACGAACTTTTCCCAAGCGGTGAGTTGGAGGGTTGTGGGGCCGGCGAAGCCTTTTTGGGCGTTCCAGACGAGGGGCTCCCCCTCGAGGGTGCGGATCTCGGGGATCCAGTCGAAGCTGTCGCTGTTTTCGTGGGCCCGGCAATCGACGATAAAATCCACGGTGTCGCCGGTTTGGACGTCGAGACGATCGACAGTGGTGGCGATTTTGCCTGCGCCCTCGATCGTCCAGTCGCCGACCACTCCTGCGCGGGTGGCGACGATCCGGGCGTGGATGCCGTCGCCGACGGTGGCGGCTCGGGTGAGGTTGCCACTGATGGCGATGGTGGCGGTGCGGGGGGCGATCCAGCGGCGGATGGCCATGAGTTCGGGGGTGCCGCCGGGGTGACCGCCGGTGGCATGGAGCATGGCCCAGCCGATTTTGGGGTGGGGAAGTTTTTCCCCGCCCTGCCAGGCGGAACCTGTCCAGTGAGGGAAAGGGGTGAAGGCGACGGTCTTAGTGGATGGATCAAACGAGCCGAAGCCACAGTGCCAAACGGGGGGGAGTTTCTCCGCGGCTGGGGTGGTTTGGGCGATGAATTGCAAGCCCGTGCGGAGTTCAGCGGGGTCGGGGTTGCGACCGAGGGTTCGGCGGTAGAAAAACTCGAGGCGATCGGTGTCGGTGGCGAGTTGCGCCACAGCGGGAAGGGCGGCGAGCGCTTTGGCTTGGGCGATCACGAAGGGGCTATTCATCATGAAAAGGGCCTGTTGGGGGCCCACGGTGTGGAAGCGTTGGGGGGTGGTGGCGTCGGGGCTGGAAAAGTCGAACGTGCGAAAAATGCTCGGGAGGTTTTGGCGATCGATGGCGGCGTAGACCGTGCGGCGATCGGAGAGGATATCGGAGGCGCGGCCGCCTGGGGTGAGGTCGAGGCGACCGGAGGCGGCGAGGAGGGAATCGCGCATGGCTTCGAAGTCGAGGCGTTGGCGATTCATCCGCCAGAGGAGCAGATTATCGGGATCGGTGCCTTGGTGGAGCGGGTTGTTTTGGCTACTTTGTTGGTAGGTGGCGGAGAGGAGGATGAGGCGGTGGAGATTTTTGAGCGACCAGCCGTGGGTGACGAGGTGGGTGGCGAGGTAATCGAGGAGTTCGGATTGGGGGGATGGGGCGGTGCGGACTCCGAAATCGCCGGGGGTGCGGATGAGGCCGGCGCCGAAGTGGTGGAGCCAGACGCGGTTGACGGCGACGCGGGCGGTGAGGGGGTTGTCTTTGCTGGCGATGGCTTGGGCGAGTTCGAGGCGGCCGCTGCCTTTTTGGAAAGGCTGACGGTCTTTGGCGGAGAGAATCTGGAGAAACTGGCGGGGCACGGGGTCGCCGAGGTTGCTGGATTTGCCGCGCTTAAAGATGTGTGGTTCTACGGGCTGGGGGAGGTCGACTACGGCCATGGCGCGGGGTGGAGCGTCTGTGGAGTCGGACTGCCAGGCGTCCACCTTTTTGCGGAGCTCGGCGAGTTGGCCGCGTTCTTCGGCGTTGAAGCGTTCTTTGACTTGATCGATGGATGGGCTGGTGGGTGATTTTGGGGTGGAGAGGAGGAGGCGGAGGGCTTCTTCTTCGGCATCTGGGAGGGGAGTGTCGAGGGTGGCGAGGCGGTGCAAAAGTGGGCCGTAAAGGCTGGCGAGGGCTTTTAGATCGGTGGGGGGTTGTGATCGGAGGGCGTTGATGAGGAGTGGGCTGGTTGGTGGGTTGGGGCTCGGCTGGGCGAGGAAATTTTCGACAGCGCTGGCAAACTGGGTGGCGGGGAGGTTTGCGAAAGCGAGCCAAGGGGCGAAGATGGGGTGAGGATGAAGGGATTGCTCTTTGAGAAAGCGTTGCCAGTGCTGGATTTCGGCGACTGGCAAGTTCGACTGATCGGCGAGGGATTTGATTTGGTCTTCGGGCAGATTTTGGGCGGCATGGGCGGCGAGGAGGCCTGCTTGGATTCTCTGTGGGGTGCGGAGTTTGGTGGTGGATTCGCGTTGTTTGGCGGTGAGGAACGCCGTGACCTTGGCCTCTCGGCTCTCCAGTTCCTTTTGGAAGCGCTGTTGGGCGGGGCTGGCGTCGGCTAGGTTGAGCAAGGGCAAGGGCTTCGGTTCGGTGGAGCTGGCAAAGACTCCGTAGAGCGAATAGTAATCGGCGGTGGGGATGGGATCATATTTGTGATCATGACAGCGGGCGCACGCCACGGTGAGCGCCATGGTGCCTCGGGCGACGACATCGATGCGGTCATCGATGATGTCGGCTTGGTTATTGAGAAAGCGGCGGCCGACGGTGAGGAAGCCGAGGGCGGCGAGATTTCGGGAGTCCGCCCCGGGCATTTGATCGGCGGCGATCTGGGCGATGAGAAACTGATCGTAGGGAAGATCCTCATTGAGGGCGCGGATCACCCAATCTCGGTAGGTGTAGGCGTAGGGGTAGCGGCGTTCTTCTTGGAAGACGTAGCCTTTGGTATCGGCGTAGCGGGCGACATCCAGCCAGTGGCGACCCCAGCGTTCTCCGTAGTGGGGTGAGGCGAGGAGTCGATCGATGACGCGGGAGAAGGCGTCGGGGGTGGAGTCTTTTTCGAAGGTGGCGATTTCCTCGGCGGTTGGGGGTAAGCCGGTGAGGTCGAAAGTGGCCCGACGGAGGAGGGTTCGGCGATCGGCTGGTGGGGAGGGGGTCATGCCTTGGGCTTCGAGTTTGGCGAGGACGAAGTGGTCGATGGGCGACTGAATCCAGGAGGGGTTTTGGACTGGTGGCGCTGGGGGTTGGTGGACTGGCTGGAAGGCCCAGTGTTTGGTGGGATCTGGGGCGTTTACCTGAGCGACCCCGGGGATTTCTGGGTAGGGGGCTCCCATTTTTGCCCACTGGAGGAGTGAGTCCACCTGAGGGGGAGGCAAGGGATTTTTCGGGGGCATGGGGTGATCGCCCGCTCTGAGGAGCGCTTGGACGAGGGGGCTAGCGTCGGGATTTTCCTTGGTGAAAATGGGGCCGTCGTCGCTCCCTTTGAGGAAGGCTTCGGGGGAATCGAGGCGGAGTCCGTGTTTCTGTTTCTCTGGGCCGTGGCATTTGATGCAGGATTCGAGGAGCACGGGGCGGACATTTTTTTCGAAGAAGGCGATTTGCTCTTCGTGGGAGTCGGCGAGGGCGCCTGTGCAGAGGGCGAGGAGGATTAAAGTGGTGAGAGTGGATGGATGCACGGGCAGTGGGTGTGGCGAATGAACGCTTGATGATAAGGGAAAGAGGAGGCGGAAACTTAGCTTAAAATCGGGAAAGGGAAGAGGGAAGGATGAAGGATGAAGGATGAAGGATGAAGGGTTTCACGCGGAGG
>JBAWZW010000206.1:0-4853 GCA_037142835.1 Verrucomicrobiota bacterium | reverse complement strand
GGTCCGGCCACCAGCGCTTTTAACGGCCTTCACCCCAAAAGCAATTGCCTAGCAATAATTTCCTAGCAATTAAACCGTCTAGAGATTTGTAATTAAAGGAGTATTAATGCCAACAATCGTTTCCATGGGCCTGCACATTTTAGATGTTTTAGGCAGACACATTTCTGAAATTCCCCAGGGACAAAACATTGCATTAATTGATGAAATCAGAATTACAGCCGCTGGAACTGCCGCTGGAACTTCTGTTGACCTGGCAAAACTTGGTTGCAAAGTAATCGCAGTAGGTGCAGCCGGTGATGATGAAATGGGCAACATTTTAGTAGGCATCATGAACCGTTACGGCATAGATACCAGTCACATAAAAAGAAAAAAAGGGGTGCAGACTTCTGGCACCATGTTGCCAATTAGACCAAACGGAGAAAGACCAGCCCTTCACGTTATGGGAACTAATGCCACATTCTGTTTCGAAGATGTGCCACAAGAGGTTGTTCGAAGGGCAAACTTTGTCCACATCGGGGGCTTTTATTTGATGCCTAAATTTGATGGCGAAGGCACTGTTGAGACTTTGAAAGTGGCTCGCGAAGGTAAAGCCATCACCACGATGGATATTTTAGGAGTTAAACAAGAAAAGATGGCAGAAAAAATATTGCCAGCCATGCCTTATTTGGATTACTTCATGCCAAATTTGGAAGAAGCGCAAATGATTGCTGGTTTAACTGATTTAGATGAACTAAGTGATTTCTTTCTGAATGCTGGAGCAAAAAATGTGGCTCTTAAAATGGGAGCTCGAGGAAGCTTCATTAAAAACAAACAAGGAATGCGTTTAAGAATTCCCGCTTTCAAAGTGAACGTGGTTGACACTACTGGATGCGGCGATGCTTGGTCTGGTGGATTTATTACAGGTCTTTCTCGGGGCATGAATATTCAAGAGTCAGCAGTCTTAGGAAGTGCTTGCGGTTCATTAGTGGCAACAGGGCTTGGCTCTGATGCAGGCATTATTGATTTTGATTCCACCATGAAATTTTCCCAAACCAATCCAACTTTGCCTTTGGGTGATTAAGAATTTACCGAAAGGGGTCTCCGCTAGAATCTCGCTCTTGGCATAGGACGTGAGGGTGTCCCGGAAAGAGAGTATAGAGGGACAGCAACGGTCGGAGAAAAGGGGTCGGCACGTGCATGTGTGCAGAATTCTCAGCAGCTTCTGGCGCTCCGCTGCTTGCGGTTGGCGATAGGCCGAAACCGCCCGACTCCCATTGCTGCAGTAGGATAAAGATCCAGAGCAGTTGGCCCTAGAGTTAAGGGTGAGCAAAAAGGGACAGGTCGAATGTCGCTCTCTTCACACCAGATAAACATGGTTTTGAACCCGCGTGCCGAGCATTTGCTCAGGATCGTAGGGGAAAAGCATTCCGGCGAGGGCTTCGGGAGGCGTTGGAGGGTGGATCCAGTCGTCCCCAAGGGAGAATCGTTTGCGGATCACTTCGGCATGGCCGCGCTGGCGCAAAGCGTTCGGACTCCCGGCATCACCGAGTCCTGAGCCGGCAGGACTTCGCGATCTCCGCCCAGCGCCAATCGCGCTTCACCCACTCGGGCAGTGCACCCTCCAGCCCGGCAAACTTCTCCCGGATCTTTTCCTTGCGCTCCGGATCCTTGTTGGAGTCGTCCAACAGATCGAGGAGTTCCCGGGCGGCCGCGGCCTGGGGACCGAAGTAACCCACGGCGTATTCATCGAGCACCGTCTCCACTGGCTTTTTCGAATTCCAGAACCACGACAACATCATCACGCTGGCGATGTCGGTGTTCCAGCGCTCGCTGTAAGGCCAACCGCCCTTCATCAACTCGGGAGAATAATCGTTCATCTCTGCCTGGAGCGTCTTCCAGTATTCCTTGTTGACGAGCATCCCAGGGTGATTTCCCCACATGGAAATGTCCGGGAAAACTGTCAACGGCTGCTTGGCCTCGTTGTAGGCTTTCCGATCTTCGGCGGACATCCGAGCATACCCGTGATGCGGCGCCAAGCCCACTTCGAAACCCGCGAACCATTTCGGTCGTTCCTTACTCCAGTCGAGATTGGCGACGAGGTTTTTCCAGTCCTTGCCCCCGAAGGTCGAGTGGTTCAAGTGCCAAGTATCCACCCAGATTTCGGTCTTGGGCGAGATCTCATGAATCCGGTCAGCCAGCGGCTTGGCAATGCGCCAGTAACCATGGGTCGGCCACGGCGTGCAATCCGCACACGAGCAACCGCCGGGATCGGCGGGAAACAGGTTGAAGATGTCGATTTCCGGCAACGCCTTGAACACCTCTTCCTGCCAGGCAATCATCTGCTCCACACTCCCCGGCTTGTTGGGACAAAGGTAGTGATTCGGGCAGCCGATGATCGGCTTGATCCGCATGGCTACCGGCGAAGTATTGTAGGCGTCGTTCATCACCATGAGCAGGCCGGATTTCATCCCCATGCGCTTGGCGGTCGCGTAGAGTCGCCGGTAAATCTCCAGCCATTTCTTCGCCTCGGGATCATCGAAGCTCTTGAACATTCCCATTTCAAACCAGAGCCCGATCCCGTTGCATCCCCAGAGCGCAAATTCCTCGACGTAGCGGTCCACTTGATCCGGCTTGCCGAAGTATTCCTTGCGCGCCCACAGATACATGCCCCGATTCGGCATTTGCGGAGTCTCCGCGATCTCAAGGGACGGCACTTCAACCCTTCCATTCTGATACCGCATCTCGCGCAGCAAACGCCCCACCCCCGCCACCACCCCGCTGGCGCTCTGGCCGGCAATGTGGATTTCCTTTTTCCCGAGGTCGACCGCGATGGCATATCCGTCAGAACCGAGCGCGACAACCTCCTTGTGAGTGACCGAGAACCTTCCGATCTTATCGTTCGTTGCCAAAGTCCCGATCACCAGTTGAAACGCGCCCTTGTCGCCGGGTGCGGCCAACGCCACGCCCGCTCGATCCTTGAGGCGCTCCGCCAGCAATTCCGTTGCTCGCTTCTCCGCTGGGCTCGGTTTTTCTCCCAGCACCACGGCCAGCTCGGCGTTACCGATGGCCAGCACCTCACTCGTCGAAGTCTTCGCGATCACTTTGTCGCCCGTCTCAGCCACCAGCAAATGCGAACTGAACAGGCACAACCCCAACCCTATCGATATTCTGATATTCATTTTTTCCCTTTCAATGGTTATTTGTTTGCTTCAATCGCTATCTCCCACCCACTTCCCAGCATCCACTCGGGTAGTCTCTTCAATTCCCCTCAACGCCCCACTAAATAGTAAATACCCTGCCCATCAAACTAAAAGACGTCAGCACCTACCCCTTTCTGCTTTCCCGGCTGGCCACGAGGTTGTTTTCCAGCGCGCCGACACCCTCAAAAAAGTGCTCTTGGGTTTTCATGGTAGCGAGCTGTAGGCTCACTGCCCCCCAACAGCATGGTTTTCTCCATACCCAACAACCCGGACCTCACTGCCCCCCAATCCCAGCCCCAACCCCAAAGGGGCGCCATGTGATAGCCTAGGGCAACGCCGGTTAATCCCCCAAAACATTCCCAAGCCTTGAAAGGACGTAACCGCAAGCCCCATTCCCCTCACCGTGCTCACTTCCCAGTCCCTTTATCTGGTCCCTTTATCTGGCCTCGGTGGCGAGCTTTGCAACCGAGCTCACCGACAACTCGAACCGCCATCCTCCATCCCAGAGGGATGCCAGCGATTAGCCGGGGGTTGAGCGAGCAACGAGCGACACCCCCGGAATTCCCTCAAAACACCCCCGACCCCGGCTGAGGTCGCAGCGTCGCTTCCCCCATTGTAGCTGGGCCCCACACCCGGTCGCTTCCCGTCGGCAGGCCTCGGAATATCCGGTCCCCAGCGCCTTCCATCGTCAGCGACTCATTTTCAGCGATAACGCCCCTTAACCGAGGGCCATTCTACCCTCCACCGTTCCCTCCCCCACTCGTCTCCATTCGTGGTTCAAAAATCCTCATCGCCACGCCGTCTTTCAGTCGCAACGCGGTGCCATGCGATAGCCCAGGACAACGACTTCTCTTCACCCCCCCAAGGCCGCAACACCACCGCCATTCACCTAATCGGCCGATCCCAAGTCCCCACATTCGCGAGCCCCCCAAGAAAAAGTTCTCTTTGTTCCGGAAATCCACCCCAGCGCCTCCTTCTAAATCCATAAGCCCAAGCAAATCCAAACCTTATGAACACTTCCCAATCCAACACCACTAGCGCCACCAACCAAATGACAACTTCAGCGGCGACCACCGCTCCAACCCACTGGGGTAAGCACGGCACGCTGGTCGTGATTACGCTGGCACTGCTCGCCCCCGTGGTCACCGGCCTGTATTCCAAATGGCAAAAAGAACCAGCGCCCGCCGACACCACCCACGTCGATTATACCCAAGGCGTCCAGAAAATCCGCGCCGAGTTGGCGAAGCTCAATACTGAAGCGGCCAACGCCGAGAAGCAGGTCTGGGACTCTTTTGCGCACCGTCAGGCGGCCATAGTAACTCAGAACCGCACAGAAATCGCCAAGGCCAGCGAGGCGGCCGTCCATAATTTGGTGCAAGTGAACCAGGTCGGGTGGCTCATCAACGACTTTGCTCAGGACAAGGCGTTCGGTGGCGACCGGGCGGCCAATCGCGTGGCCATTTGTTCCAGCCAATTCAGCCAAGCAATGAAGAACTCCGCCGTGCGGACGCAGGAGGCGCTGACGCGTCTCGACCAAGAGCTGACAGCAGTGAACAATCGCTTCGCTACCCAAGCAGGAGAAGTCATCCACAAAGAAAAAACCAAACTGCCCCCTCCCAACTTTGCCCAAATCGTCGCCCTCGAGCAGAAAATCCCGCTCATCGTCTCAGCCCA
>JBAWZW010000205.1:0-4867 GCA_037142835.1 Verrucomicrobiota bacterium | reverse complement strand
TGTCGGAGTGTGGATCAGTTTGGAAAAAAGGGGGGAAGGGTGGTGGGGAAAGGTTCGTCTTCGGTGGTGAGAATGAAGGCGATATTTTTGGGAGGGGATAAGGCGTGAGTGAAGCGAGCCATCCACTTTGCGAAGAGTTGGGCGACTTGGGGATTTGAGTTTACGGAATTTTTTGAGAAACGGAGATTTTTGACTAAGTGTCGCCAAGCGATGTGACCATCGAAGCGGGATTCTTTTTCATCGAGAGCGGCATAGATGTGCACCGGCATGAAGGCTTCGTTGAGGGAGCAGATTGGATGAGGCGTGGAGTTTGTGTTGGTGGGCGAAGCGGTCGGTGCTCCGACGAAGGCGCAGAATTTTGCGGGGGCAAAATTTTCGGTGAATGGATTGAAGACAAAGTATTGGCAGGATCTTTTGCCCCAGGAGCGGTGGCCTTCTGGGGTGAGAAGTTGGTGGTTCCAGGATTCGAGGTTGGATAAGACTTCGGCGGGATTGGTTGTGTAGAGGATTTGATGGGAATGCTTTTCGGTGAAGGGTTGGGTGAGTTGGATGGCGCGTTGGATTTCTGCGCGAACATCGAAAGCGGAAGTGGCGAGAGAGGCGGCTGAGGATTGGTTTAGTTCTTTGATTTTTTCTGGGGAGCAGTCGGGAAGGAGGGGGATTTGGTAAGCATTTAAGCCGATGTGGCGAAGGAGAAGAATGGTTCGGGCGGCGAGATTTCGGCGGCCACGATCAACGTGGGCACTGACCATCGAGACGAAGGTATCGGTTTTGGGGAAGGGCGAAAAAAGGTGAGCGGTGGCAAATTTGGCGTGATTGGCTACGGGATCGGCGCGGCTGATTTCGAGTTCGATCCAGAGATTGCGGGTGCCGTTTTTGTGGGCGAGGAGGAGGTCGGCGCGGGGGGCGTAGCCGAGAAAGCGCTCGATATTTTGGGGGAGAGGATGGGATTCGAGATCGACGCGCCAGCCTGATGGGCAGTGTTTTTGGAATGATGATTGGAGGTAAGAGGCGAGATTTCCCATGGTGGAGAGTTTTTTTAAAATGACGGGGCGGAGGATTCGTTCAACTTGAAGGGGCGACGGGTGGAGTAACGATGAGGGAGATTGGTTTGTTTGTTGAGTTGATAAAGGTGAAAGAATAGAAATCGGCTAGTCTGCGAGGGCGAAGAGATTATTTTGAAGGCAATTTCGAAGATTATATCAACCTTGGTGAAACCGCATTGGGGAAGCGTCTGAGGAGAGTTGCGTTGTGATTGAGATATTTTTGATCATTGATGCGGTGAAGAGTTTTTCTATGAGAAAGCCATGGAGATCGGTTGGGGGGATTTGTTAAAATGGAAAATTCTTCTCCATTTCTGAGTGTCCCGGAGGAGGATCGGCTTTGTGAAAACTCGTGGTGCTTTGCGATTTTCGATTCCTACCCAGTTTCGGTGGGTCATGTGTTGGTGGTGACGAAGCGGGTGGTGGAGACTTGGTTTGATTGTACGGCGGAGGAGCAGGGAGCATTGATGGATTTGGTCAATGTGGCCAAAAAGTTGCTGGAGAAGCGCTTAAATCCAAGGCCTGATGGATATAATGTGGGATTTAACGCGGGGACCGCGGCGGGGCAGACAGTTGGGCATGTGCATGTGCATCTGATCCCGCGATACGATGGGGATATGGGCGACCCGCGAGGGGGAGTGCGCCATGTGATTCCTGAGAAGGGAAATTATCAGCGTCCGCAACCACCGATGTCTGGGGTGAAGTTGACTTTGACCACGGGTTATCCTGATTTGCCTCTGTGGAATCAATTGGCGGAGCGGATTTTGGGGGCGACGGAGATTGATTTGTTGGCTTCTTTTGTGCAGCCGTCGGGGCTTGACGTGATTCAGCGGTCGATCTTTGCGGCGATAGCGACGGGAGCGCGGGTGAGATTGCTGGTTGGCGACTATCTTTTTATCACTTCTGCGGAAGCTCTTCGGCGGATTGTTGGTTGGATGGAATTGGCAGGGGAGGTGTTGGATGCTCGCCTGATTGAAATGAGGAATCTTGCTCAAGGAACGCAGTCCTTTCATCCAAAAGCCTGGCGAATTGCCGATTCCTCTGGGGGGATTGTGGTGGTGGGTTCGAGTAATTTATCGCGGGCGGCGTTGCAGACGGGATTAGAATGGAACTTGATCGGGGAAACTTCGGGTGGTGCGGTGGCGACTTCTGAACTTCATCAGCAAGTGGAGACGGCTTTTGGTGAGCTTTGGCGAATAGGGACGCCGATATCGAAGGAAGTCGTTGCTAGCTATTTAGCGGCCTCGAAGTTGGCGAGGCCAGCCATGAGTTTTGATTTGGGTGGAGAAGCGAATGCCGTGGAGGATGGGCGGGATGGGGAAACTTTTATGCCGTGGGGGATGGTTCCGCGTCCTTGGCAAGCGACGGCGCTTGAGGCGTTGCAACGAATTCGTCGCGAAGGATTTACCAAGGCGTTGGCTGCGGTGGCGACGGGGATGGGGAAGACCTCATTGGCCGCGTTTGATCTGCTTGCTGTTGGTCGAACTTTAGGGAGGTGTCCGCGGGTGCTGGTGATCGCGCATCGTGCGGAGATTTTAGTGCAAGCGGAGGTGACCTTCCGAAGAGCATTAGAAAGCGTTTGGGGGTCGGTGAGTGTTGATTGGCGAGTGGGATTTTCGGGAGGATGGTCGCGGCAATCGAGCAGGCGAGAGGATGAGGCGGAGGAGGAATGTGCCGCTCAGCTGGTGGTGGCATCGATTCAGAAGCTTTCTCGGGCTGAGGAGCTGCAGTTATTGGCGGGTGAGCGGTTTGATTATTGTGTGATTGATGAGGTTCATCATGCGGAAGCGCCGAGTTATCGGAGGGTGATTGCGCGACTGGATGCGGGCTTTACCCTGGGGCTGACGGCGACGCCGGAGAGAACCGATGGGGTGGATGTGGCGACACTTTTTGATGATATTTTGGTCGCGCAAGTGACGATTGGCGACGGGATCGCTGAGGAGTCCTTGGTGCCGTTTCGTTATCGTGGATTAAAGGACGACGTTGATTTTGAGCAGATTCCGTGGAGGGGCGGGCGATTTGATCCCGCGATATTGGAGGAGCGTTTGGAAAGTAGCGATCGAATGGAGCGGTTGTGGAAGGAGTGGGAGGCGGAGCCCGCGGAACGCACTCTGGTCTTTTGTTGTTCGCGTCGGCATGCGGTATTTACGCGCAACTGGTTGAGACGGAGGGGAGTGAGGACTGCGGCGATATTTTCGGAGGTGGCGGGTGGTGGTTTGTCGTCGGATTCGCGAATGGGGTCTTTGGCAGACTTTGTTGATGGGAAGCTGGAGGCGCTTTGTGTGGTGGATATATTTAATGAGGGGATTGATATGCCGTTAATTGATCGGGTGGTGATGCTTCGGCCGACGGACTCGAAGATTATATTTTTCCAGCAGTTGGGTCGTGGGTTACGAGTTGCGGAAGGAAAGACGCATTTGAAGGTCATTGATTTTGTGGGGAACCACCGAGTTTTCGCCAATCGCCTTGGGCATTTATTGTCGATGGGTTTGGGGAAAGGCGGGGAGGATTTGGGAAATCGTTGGCGACAAATTTCGGGTTTTTTGCAAGGAGAAGAGCCGGTGTTGCCGGCGGGGTGCGTGATCGATGTGGAAGTGGAGGCGAAGGCGATGCTTTTGCGGTTGATGCCACAGAAGGGGGGAGTGGTGGTGGATGTGTATCGAGCGATGCGGGATGAGCTGGGGCGTCGACCTAGTCCTGGGGAGATTTATAGTGCGGGTTACCTGCCGATGACGGTTTCGACGGAGCACGATAGTTGGCTGGAGTTTTGTCGGAGTGAAGGGGACTTGAATGTGGAGGAGGTGGCGGCTGTGGATCAATGGGGCGATTGGTTTAAGATGCTCCAGACGACCAACTTGAATAAGTCATATAAGATGGTGGTGTTGCGGGTCTTGCTCGATTTTGATCGCTTCTGGGTGGGGATGGATATGGGGGAACTGGCGTTGGCGTGTCGGAAATTTTTGGGGAATCATCCTCAGCTTCGGGGTGATTTGGAGGGGGCAGCATACAAGCGGAACTTGATGGACGCGCGTGCTGATGAATTAGGATTTATTGATTGGTGGAGAAAGTGGCCAATCGATCGATGGTTGCTTGAGCAGTCTGGGCGTCGGTGGTTTGTGGAGGAGGGCAATCGATTGGGGTTTTCGTTTGAAGCGGAGATGGTAAGGCGTTCGGCCTTTGAAAAACTGAGTGGGGAGCTGATTGATTATCGGCTGGCGCAATACTCGCGGACGCGGATGGGGAAAGGGGAGGGAGAGGAAGTTGGGGGAGAAGTTTCGCGGTTTTTTGTGGCGAAGGTGAGTCATTCGGGGGGGCGCCCGATTTTGTTTTTGCCGAGGGTGGAGGATGAGCTGGGGCGTCCCGTGGGGCCAACGCTGGTGAGTTTGCCAGATGGGAGTGAGTGGATTTTTCGGATGGTGAAGGTTGCGTGTAACGTCGCGATGCCGAAGGGGGTTTTGGGTGGTGGAAGTGGGGAAAAGAATCAGTTGGGGGAGTTGCTTCGGGGATGGTTTGGGGAAAACGCGGGAGTTCCTGGGACGAATTTTGTGGTGGAGTTTCGCTTTGAGGGAGGCGGATGGAAGGTGGCACCGAGAGCGGTGAGTGCTAGTGCCGTGGGCTTTAGGGAGCGAGGCGATCAGAGTGGAGTCGAGTTGGTTGGCGGAGAGGACGTTGGGAAGGAGCCCTTACCGTTTGAGATTGTGGATGAGCCTGAGGCGGGGGAGCGGTTTGTGAGGTATGTGCCAGTTTATGATTTGCAGGCGGCGGCGGGATTTTGGGGGCCAGAATGTTTGCCGACGGAGAGGGGTTGGGCGGAGATTGCGGGG
>JBAWZW010000204.1:0-4867 GCA_037142835.1 Verrucomicrobiota bacterium | reverse complement strand
TGAGGCAGCCGTTGGGCGAGGGTGGCAAGGAGTTCGGCACCAGGAGCTGCGGAGCGCAGATCAAGCAGAGGGAGGAGGCCGGCAGCGGCGAGTTCCTGACCTTGACCCGTGAGGATTTCGCGTAAGCGGGATGAGAGGATGGCCGGGTGCTGGGCGTGATCTGCTGGTTGAATGAACGTATTGAGGACGCCTTGCACGATGCTCCAGAGCGGAGGCCACGGCATCCATCGCGGCAAGGGTTTTCCGCCGGTTAGGAAGGCCCAGTCTTCCGGCGCGAGGTGGTAGCGGCGCGATTTGCCTCGGCTGGTGCTGCCTGCCGGGCGGGGTGGCGTCTCTTGGCTAAGGACGTGGCCGGACAGCGCCATCTCCTGGAGCAGTAACTGCATGGTGCGGGAACGGTAGCCAGTGAGACGGGCAAGTTCGGCCGCGTGGACCGCCGGACCGGTGGCCAGGCAAAGGATCACTTCAGCACGGGCTCCGACACCAATCAGGGCGCGTAGTGTCAGAAGAAGGTTGGGTGGGAGCGTCGGATTCGGAGCCCGACTCATGCCTCGGAGATTCACCTGCTCGCGAAGAAGACCGTGGCGAAGAAACACCGGGTCGGGTTTTTTTGCTGCCGGGCCGTCGAACAAGGGCTGTGGAGATGCTCCGCCGGGCTTGCCCTTGGCAATGGCCCTCCATTTCGATTGCCGCCCCTCCGTAACGAGCCAGTCCGCCATCGCGGCGAGAACGGCGGAATCTCCGAGTCCGGTGTCCACATGCAGTGTTTTCAGGCGTTGAATATGGATGAGCGAGCCGTGTTTACGGAGCCAGTCGAGGGATTCATCAAAAAGGCGCGGGTCATGGCGGCCCATGTGGGTGGTGGCAAGCAGCAAGGCTTCAGGATCGATGATGCGTGAGGATTCCGCAGGCGGAGCGTGTCCTGCCACCCCGAGGCTGCACCACTGGCGCCAAAGGAGATCCAGGGCAGCCTCAAGGCAGCGTTGCTTAAATTCTGTCGGCAAGGGACTCATGGCCTGTTTCTTTGAGGGTTTGGCGAACCAGTTCGGGAAAGACCTCCCCGGCATCCTGAGTGATCACCCAACGGGCGGCGGCGAGCCACTCTTCGTCGTTGGGTTTGAGAGCCGCGAGGTCGCGGGTGTGGCGACCGGTGCCCTGATCCACGGCCGCGAAGAGCTTCAGATGGATCAAGTCATAGCGGTCAGGGAGATAAATCATGAGATGCGAGCGGTAGTCGCGCCGGGTGAGCCGCGAAAGAAAACCTTCGGGTAAACCTGCCTGTAACTGGTCAGCCGGGCCGGTGTTGAGCCATTGCGGATGGAGATCGAGTTCTCGCGCCACTTTTTCAGCCGCCCATTTCAATGCCTCCGACAGCGGACGAGGATCGACGAGACCGCTGCGGGCATCCACCCCGGCCATGATATCAACGTCCCGTGTGGTTCTCGAAACCAAGCCTAGTGCCAGCAAAGCGGCACCTCCTATCAGCACGAGATGTTCTGGTGTAGCCTTTGCATCCTCTAAGAACGCAGCCAAGGCGTCCAAGGCGTCATCAAGAGTTTGAGGGGTGATTGGGTTCATGAGTGGGTCTCGGTGAGGCTAAATACGAAGATAATCTACGCAAAATGCGAACCTGATCAATCATAAATTTTGAAATTTCCAGGCTGCAATTCAGGCAAGGGCGACAAGTTCCTGCAATGGAAAGGCACAAAGGGACGGAAAGGCACAAAGGGACAGGTACTTTGGCGAGCTTCGAACCCATTTCGAGGCGGGGAAGAGAATCGCGCAAAGGACGCCAAGGACGCCAAGGTTAAAGGCATGGAGGATGAGGAGATTGCCGGGGTGGGGGTGGAGGGGGCGTTTGCTCTGCGAATCCAAATGCCGTGCAGATAAAGGGTGAGGTCAGTTATCGGATGTCCCCTCCCCATTCGTGCCTATTCGTGGTTAAAAATCCTCCATCCCTCCCTGAAAACCCACGCCTTTAATTGGAACCACGAATAACACGAATTTTCACGAATGGGGAGGGATACCCACCTTATACCCGGGCTTACCGACCCCAGTCGCCTTCCCCCAACAGCGTACCACCGAACACCCAGTCGCCGTCGCCCTCCATCCCCACCTCATTCTCAACGATGCCCCCACCTTTAATATTAAGACGAAGAGACAGGTACTTTGGCGGGCTTGGCGTCCTTGGCGCGAACCCATTTCGGGGCGGGGGAAGAGAATCGCGCAAAGGGCGCAAAGGACGCAAAGGTTAAAGGCACACTGATAAAGGGACTAGGCAGTTATTCTTTCACGCGGAGGCGCGGAGGCGCGGAGGGGGGAGGAGGAAGACTAAGGAACAGGTACTTTGGCGTCCTTGGTAATCAAGGTTGGGCTCGAAGTGGAGTTTCATGGCGTGCCGCTGGAGATCGCGTGATAGATGTCGAGTTTCAGGGATTCATCGTCTTCCTCGCCACTGAGGATCGCCGTCATCCAACGGCCCAGAAGCTCCTTGGGGATATTACCCGCGGCGACGTGGTAGCTGATGTTTTCCGCCTCACGGATGAAGTGGTTGCTGCAATACAAGTAACCGTTGAAGAGGAGCATTTGAGCGCAAAGGCTAATCGCGATGCGCTTGTTGCCATCCTGAAAGCAGTGAAACTTGCAGGCGCAGAAAAACAGATGCGTCAGCTTCTCTTCAAAAGTCGGGTAGTAATCGTCGTTCTGGATGTGTCCCAGCACGCTCTCCAGCTTGTCGATTTCCAACACGCCAAGAGTGCCACCACCGCTTTTCTCCACCGTCAATGCATGGGTGTCCTTGGCCTGCTCGATGCTGATGTAACGGTAGGCCATCATTCGCGTTCCTTGAGGCGTTTCATCACGTCCTTGGCGTCTTCCAGCCGCTCTGCGAGTTCCTTGCTTTTCTCACCAATGAACCGCTCAAATTCGCTGGGAGCGAGTGGTGTCACGTAGTCTTTGAGTTGCAGGTGGAGTGCATCCCGGAAGGCAAGGTCACGACTAGCCATTTTGTTCCGCGCCTTTTCGATGAGGGGCCGCCAATGGGGCAGTGCCTCAAACTTCCGGAACAGTGCATCCACCTCAGCGGCAGGCAGCGGCTGGCCCTTGGTGGCAAAAGCGGTCCGCAGTTCTTCGGCAAATCCGCACTCGTAGGAGGCGATCAGGTCCAGCACCTCGGAATAAAAAGTGTCTCGCACTTTGTCTTTCCCCTCTAGCCGGAGAATCTTTCGGTATTCCTTCGATTTTTCCTTGAAGATGCTCACGTAAATCCGGTCCGTATAGACCGAGTATTTGAAGTTCCCCATGGCCACGCAGTCCTTCAGCGCATCGGTGAACTGCCGCCGGTAGTTGTCCTCAATGAAGGCGGAGTGAATGAAATCCTCGTCGCGCTGGTTGATGTATTTGGTGCCCCCCCCGGTGCGGGCGTTTATCGTGTCGATCACGATGTCGAGGATCATCTGGCGCACCAACCCGGCCCGGTGGCTCTCCGTCATGAGCATGGCCAGATTCAGGAAGGCCCGAAAATCGAACACACCCAGCACGGTGGTTTTGGTCACGAAATCTGCTTCGTGACCAAGCGCGCCTTGAATCGCCAACTTCATGATTTTCAAGCGATTACCGCGCAACACCTCATACCCGTTGCGTTCCAGTTCCGGGGCGAATTTCTCCAGATAATTGTCCACCGTGCGGGGGGTGACTTCAAAGAACGAGGCTACCTGTTCCTTGAGGACTACTGTCCGTCCCTCGAACGGGATGCCTTGGATGCCTGCTGCTTTCTCGATTTCGGCGAGGGCATACGGGTTGTTCAGGATGTTCTGCCGATCAATCTCGGACGTGGTGAGATCTTTTTTCATGGCAATTACAGGCTGCGGACGGTTTCGAGGCCGTGCTGGTGAAGGATGGCGGAGAGGTTGGTTTTGGCTACGTCGTCGGCGAAGGCGCTGTCGCGGAAGACGACGGTAGTTTCTCCGGCGGGTTTTAATGCCTTGTGCCAGGCCACGAGACCGAGGGCCAGCGGCTCCACGTCGGCTTGCGGGATGGCGGGGGAGAGGCAGACAAGCAGCGAGCCGCCGCCGATGGAGTGAACCTGATGTCCGGAAGGAAGAGGGGAAGAGGTGCACTGGGTGAGGGAATCTTCAATGTGGGCTTTGAACTGGGCCTCGTTGAAGGTGTCCTTGAGAAACTCTTGGGGTTTTTGGAAGGAATCGTTGTAGTGGCGTTTAGGATCGCCCCCATTCACGTCTATGGCGAGCGGCTTATTGTTTGAGCGCTTGCTAGTGTGGAGCCCTTGGGGATTGGCCACTGATTGGGCTAAGCCAGCGACTGCCCCGTGGCCTTCGCTGCCAAAGCAAATGGATACGTAGACGCCGTTATTGGCTTGTTGGTTTGGCGGGAGGAGGCAAATCCAGGGAACTTTTGGATAAAATCCGGCGCCTTTTGAGACATCGACGCCGATGGCAACGCCTTTAAAGTGACTGAAGTGCTTTTTCGCCCAAGTTTGAATTTCAGCGAGGGCAGCTTGGGCTGGTTGGCACTGCGGATCGTTCCGCATGAGCGGGGTGGGGGAGTTATTGTATTTTTCGCAAAAGTTGCAGAGTGCAATAAAGGAATCCTTCATAAGACGGCGGGAGAAGTAGGTGGCAAATCGGGGGTTTCGCGCAGGGGGAAAGGGATATTTGGATCAGTCATGCGCGGTGGTTTGCTGATGCGGATTGTGAGGTGGGGGGGAAGGTATGCTGGAGTTTGGGGGGAAGGGAAGGGAAAATTAGGAAGGCGAAAAAAGACCCGCCCCTTTATTCTTTGTAGTTTCGCCCTTTCAGGGCTTGATAAAAAACCTGCCCATTCCCAGAGCGATGCTCTGGGCTATCAC
>JBAWZW010000203.1:0-4895 GCA_037142835.1 Verrucomicrobiota bacterium | reverse complement strand
CATCGAATTACCCCCGCTCGACCCCGCAGATAACCCCTTCACTCCCGAAGAAGGAACCCAAATCCGCCAGACCACCTGGAGCCAAAGTCTCACCGATCAAGCAGTCAACGACCCCGCCACTCGCGCCGCCCACTACCGCGCCATCACCAACCCAGAGTCTCTCCTCGCCGGTCTCGGAGGCATTCCCTCACCCATCGGCTCCCCCTTCGAATCCCTAGAAGTCACGGGATCACGGAAAAGATTCCGCATCGGGCCGATCAGCATCATCGGCCCCGTCATCCAACTCGGCGCCAGCGTCGGCAGCTTCTCCACTTCAGCCTCCTCAACCGTCCCCGGCGCTCCCTCGCCTCCCCCTAATGACTCTTCCTCAGGCGTCAACGGCTTCCAATCCAATGCCTCCCTCTCCTTCGGACTCCACCTCGGAGAACCCGCCCTCGGTCACACCTTGGATCTGCAATACGGCGGAAGCTACCAGTATCCACCCAACGGCACAAAAAGCCAGGCCACCGGAAGTAACGAACAATCTCCCTTCAATCAGCAAATCTCCCTGCTCGGTGCCTGGAACTTCGCCAAACTCGGCCTCGGCCTCGGCCTCTCCTACTCCGGTCTCTCAGGCCTCAATCGCGACTTCGGCGGCGACGTCAATCGCCAACTCCTCAACCTCGCCCTCACCTCCAGTTATGCCTTCACCCCAAAGACCAGCGGCTCTTGGGATGTCTTTTTCCCCATCCGCCAAATCTCCAACGGCATCGATTCCACCAACTACAATTCCTCCTTCTCCATCAATCATCTCTTCAATCCCAAACTCTCCCTCGGCCTCGGTGTCACCCTAGGCATCAACGAAAATAGCAACTCCGCTAACCTCCAAACCACCTCCCCCACCGCCACGCTTCAACCAGGCAATCGCCAAACCTCCCAACAGATTTTCACCCAAATTGCCTGGCATCCCTCCCCTCGAATTTCCCTCTCCGGTCAGGCTGGTCTCCAAATCATCCAAGCCGACGATAGCCATAAAACCGCCCCCAATTTTAACCTCACCGCCGCCTGGACCCCCCGCGAAGGCACCGCCCTTTCCCTCACCGGCACCGAACTCGTTCAAAGCTCAGGTAGCACCGCCAGCGCAAACTTTCTCAGCACCAGCCTAGTTCTCGGGGCCTCCCAACGCCTCGGTCGCCGCATGAATCTCTCCCTCTCCCTCGGCTACGAACTCGCCACCTATTACGCCATCGCCACCACCACCACCACCGATCGCACCGATCACCTCTACTCCGCTCAGGCCTCTTGGAACCTCCAACTCACCCAACGCTGCTCCGCCTCCCTCCTTTACGCCTACTCCAATAACCAGTCCACCACCAACAGCTTCACTTCTTCCCGCGGCCAACTCCAAATGTCTTTCGTTTTCTAGCCCTCCCTTATGACGAATCCTCCATTTTCTTCCGCTATTCCCTCCCCCACGCCCCTCGCCACGCCTTTCCCCACTTGGAAACGCCACCTCGATCTCCTCCTCGTTTTCCTCACCCTCCCCCTCTGGCTCCCCCTGATGATCCTCATCGCCCTCTTCATTAAGCTCGTCTCCAAAGGCCCCGTCTTCTTTCAACAATGCCGCGTCGGCCTCGACGAAAAGTTTTTCTTCATCCTCAAATTCCGGAGCATGCGCCAAAACGCCGAAACCCACACCCATAGCGCCCATCTCGAAGATTTAATGCAGACAAATCGGCCCATGACCAAACTCGATGCCTCAGGCGACCCCCGACTCATCCCCGGTGGCCGCCTCCTCCGCTTGTCCGGCCTCGATGAACTCCCCCAACTCATCAATGTCCTCCGCGGCGAAATGAGCCTCGTCGGCCCTCGACCCTGCACCCCAGAAGAGTTTTACCGCTACCAAGAAAAAGACAAAGCTCGCTTTCGCTTCCCCCCAGGCCTCACCGGTTGGTGGCAGGTCAATGGCAAAAATCGCACGACTTTCCGCCAAATGCTCGACCTCGATCTCGAATACGGTCGCCTCATGTCCGTCCCCCTCGATCTCCTCATCATTCTCCGCACCATTCCCGCCCTCCTCCTCGACTTCTGGTTGAAAGATCGCCCATCCCAAGCCTCCCCCCTCAAACCCAAAACATCTCCCAACAGCGATGACTACTCCAAATAAAACCATCTCCGTCGGCTTGATCGGTTGCGGCTACTGGGGCCCAAACCTCCTCCGCAATTTCAATTCTCTCCCAAATTGCCACGTCAAAGCCATCTGCGACCTCAACCAAGACCGCCTCGACCATCTCCACGCCCTCTACCCTCTCACCGAACCCCTCACCGATTATCAACGCCTCCTCGATGACCCCGCCATCCATGCCCTAGTCATCGCCACCCCTGTCGCCTTTCACTTCCCCCTAGCCAAAGCCAGTCTCCTCGCGGGAAAACATACCCTCATCGAAAAACCCATGGCCGCTTCTTCCGCCGAATGCGAAGAACTCATCGCCATCGCCCAACGCTTAGGCCTCGTCCTCATGGTCGGCCACACTTTCCTCTACTCCGCCGCCATCCGAAAAATTACCGAAATCATCCACTCCGGCACCATCGGCGAACTCCGCTGCATCAACGCCAGACGCCTCAACTTAGGCCTCTTCCAAAAAGATATCAATGTCGCCTGGGATCTCGCCCCACACGATATCTCCATCATCCTCCACATCCTCGGTGAACTCCCCCTCGTCGTAAATTGCCAAGGCAATGCCCATGTCACCCCAGGCATCGAAGACGTCACCAATATGTCCCTCACCTTTCGCCAAAAACGCTTCGCCACCATCCAAAGTAGCTGGCTCGAACCCCGCAAAATTCGCGAAATGACCTTCGTCGGTACCAAAAAAATGATCGTCTATGATGACATCCAAGCCCTCGAAAAAATTCGCATCTATGATACCCGCGTCGAACGCATGCCCCACTACGATACCTTCGCCGAATTCCAATACTCTTACCATTATGGCGATATCTTCATCCCCAAAGTGACCCAAGACGAACCCCTCAAAGTAGAGTGCCAACACTTTTTAGACTGCATCCACCATGGCTCCACCCCCCTCAGCGATGGCATCAGTGGCCTCAACCTCGTCCGCATTCTCGAAGCCTCCTCCCAATCCCTCAATTCCAATGGCGCCCCAGTCGACTTCTCCCACGTCCCTCACCCAGCCTCCCACCAAAGAAAACTCCACCATCCCAAGACCTCCCTAGCTTCTCTATGATCTCGCCCCTCTCCGCCCACCAACGCATCGCTCCCGATGTCAAACTCGGCAAAGATGTCCAAATCTTCGCCTTCGTGAATCTCTACGGCTGCGAAATCGGCGACCACTCCAAAATTGGCACTTTCGTCGAAATCCAAAAAGGCGTGAAGGTCGGCTCCCATTGCAAAATCTCCAGCCACTCCTTCCTCTGCGAAGGCGTGACCATCGAAGACGCCGTTTTCATCGGCCACGGCGTGGTCTTCATCAACGATCACCGCCCCCGCGCCACCAATCCCACAGGCTCCCTCCAAACCCCCGCCGACTGGCTCTGCCAAAAAACTCTCGTCAAACACGGCGCCTCCATCGGCTCCAATGTCACCCTCCTCGGCGGAATCACCATCGGTGAATTCGCCACCGTCGGCGCGGGAAGCGTCGTCACCCGCGATGTCCCCCCACACGCCACAGTCGCAGGAAATCCCGCCAAAATTCTCCGCTCGCCCAAACCACAAACCGCCGGGTCCGCCACCAACGACCAATGAAAATTCCCTTCCTCGATATCGCCGCCCAAATCCGCCCCCTCCGCACCGAAATCGATGCCGCCATCTCCAAGGTCATCGACTCCACGGCCTTCGCCGGTGGCTCCTTCGTCGAAGAGTTCGAATCCCAGTTCGCCACTTATTGCGACGGTCCCTTCGCCCTCGGCGTCGGCAGCGGCACGGAAGCCATCTGGTTAGCCCTCCTCGCCATGGGCGTCGGACACGGCGATGAAGTCATCACGGTCCCCAGCACTTTTCTCGCCACCGCAGAAGCCATCACCTACACAGGCGCCAAACCCGTGTTCGTCGATATCCATCCCCAGACCTACACCATGGATCCCGCCCTCTTATCCCAGGCGATCACCCCAAAAACCAAAGCCATCATCCCCGTCCACCTCCTCGGTCACCCCGCCGATCTCCAACCCATCCTCCACATCGCCCGCCAACACGGGATCTTCGTCGTCGAAGACGCCTGCCAAGCCCACGGCGCCGAATACCACGGAAAAAAAACCGGCTTCCTCGCCGATGCCGGCTGCTTCAGCTTCTACCCAGGCAAAAACCTCGGCGCCTTTGGCGAGGCCGGGGCAGTCCTCACCAATAACCCCGACCTCCACGAAAAAATCCGCGTCCTCCGCGATCACGGCCAAATCAAAAAATATCACCACACCATGGTCGGCTGGAACTGCCGCATGGATGGCATCCAAGCCGCCGTCCTCAACGTGAAACTCCCCCACCTCGATCACGCCACCCAGCTCCGACGCCAACACGCCTCCTCCTATAATCAACTCTTCGCTGGCCTCGAAAATATCATCACCCCCTTCCAAGCCCCTTGGGTAAAACATGTCTTCCACATCTACGCCATCCAAGTCGAACGCCGCGATGCCCTCATCCAATTCCTCGCCAACCAAGGCATCGGCACAGGCATCCATTACCCCATCCCCGTCCACCTCCAAGAAGCCTACCGCCACTTAGATTACTCCCAAGGCTCATTCCCCGTCTCCGAAAAAACCTCCCGCCAATTCATCTCCCTCCCCCTCTACCCAGAACTCACCGAGGAACAAATCCACACCGTCTCCCAAGCCGTCAAAAACTTCCTCCACCAATCCCCCCACGCTTAACCCCAACCCGCCGCTCACTACCGCCACGTGCCGCCAGC
>JBAWZW010000202.1:0-4913 GCA_037142835.1 Verrucomicrobiota bacterium | reverse complement strand
CGCTGGTGATGGCGAGGCGTTCTTCCTCGTGGTGGGAGAGGGATTCTTTGCCGTAAGCGGAGGCGGCATTGGAGACTTGCTGGCGGAGATCGGTGAGACGGGAGCGGATCTCGGCGGCGACTTCGTAGAACTTTTCTCGGCTGAGGAAATCGGCTAATTCAGAGCGGATCGAGTCGGTGGAAGCGATGAGCTTTTCGAGACTGCCGACTTTGGGGAGAGAGGCGACAGAGGTGGAGAGTTTTTGGGCATCCATGGAATCGGTGCCGAGACCGTTATCGAGAGATTTGCGGACGTCGCGAGCCCAGAGGAGATCATCGTTGAGTTGAGATTGTTCGGCGCCGAGGGAGAGCGGGGCATCGGAGGCATCGCGATCGAGGACTTCGGCGAGGCTTTTGGAGAGGGATTGGGCGCGATCGGTGCCGGGTAAATTTGCCGATTTGAGTTCGACAGCGAGGGATCCGTAGGAGGAGCGGAAGAGGGGGAAGTGGTGGAGAACCGACCTGCTGATGTTATTTGCCAAGGCGAGGACTCTTTCTCCGGTGAGTTCGAGGAGGCGTCTGGCGGCGCGATTGAGGGTTTCTTGAGGGATTTGTTTATTGTTATTGGCGACAGCGATTTTGAGAAAAGTGGCATTATTTTTGAGGGCGGCGCTGGCGATGGGGCCGACGGATTCGATCCATTGGCTAGCGACCTTAATGCGAATGGACTGGGAGATGAGGAGACCGGCGACGAGATAGCGGGTGGTGTCTTTGAACCAGCCATAAGGAGGGTTATTAAAATCCTCGAGGAGCTTACGGCCGTCGACTTCTCCGCGGGTTTCGAGGTAATCGAGGAGGGAAACGAGGGCGGGGTGGTTGGGATTAATTCTGGTCGTTGTGCCCGCTTTTTCGACGATGGTGAGGGGATCGGTGGTGGAGAGGACGGCAGAGAGATCTTGGGTGAGGAGGAGTTTTTCGGCGGTGAGGGTATCGACGTTTTGGGAGGCTTGTTTATAGGAGGGGAAGACGTCTACGGCGACGATGTTGAGTTGGGCGTTGCAGGCGGCCGTTAAATTGAGTCCACGGTTTGCCACCGCGATGTGGGTGCCTCGGAAGATGAAAGATCCCTTGAGGAAGGCATCTTGGAGGCTAGCGGTGAGTTTCCGGCGGAGGTCTTCGGCACGTTTCTTTTGAGCGGTGATGAACTGAGCGATTTCTTTTTCGGCCGCTTCGGTCCGATGGCGGGTGTAGATTTCCTCGCATTGATAGATGAGGACGATGGTTTTGCGGATGTCGGTGGAGTCTTCACCGAGGAGATAGACGACATTTTTATTTAAGGGGATTCGGGATTCGTCGGTCCGACTTTGGAGTTTTTCAGCTAACTCTGTGGGGAAGACGAGTTCGATGTGGAGTTCTAGATCTTCCTTTGAGTGGGTGATGGCTACAGCGAGGGAATCGCCGCGCAGTAATTTGACCTGAGATTTAACATTTTTGGTGTTTTCGAGTTTAGCGGTGGGCTCTGGAGAGAAGATTTGATCGCGAAGAATTTCATTTAAAATGGCGAGCTGATCACGATCGGTGGGCTGCATGCCGCCTTGTTCAGTGATAATTATGGAGACGGCTTCGTTCATGAAACGAAGTGAACCATCGAGGTTTTCGAGAGGGAGTTCCTTGTCATCGCACATTTCGGCGGCGGCTTTTGCGACGTCCTCGAAGTTTGGGGTGGCATCGGCGGCGGGGTGGAGCATGGCGGCCACATTGTGGGGGCTGACCGGGAAGCCTTCCACGAGTTGGAGGACGGCGATGGTTTTGGCGATGCGATGATGGAGAGAGTTTTGGCGGTAGTTTTTTTCGACCTTGTTCACGGCATCAACGAGAGGACGATTGGCACGTTCGATGTCGGCGCGGAGGGTATCGAAGAACATATCCGCGGTGGCGAGGGCGCCGATGGGCAAATCGGCTAGGGAAGGGCCTACTTGGTTGCCTCGGTTATTGATGGTGACGTCTTGGATGACCTTGAGGGTGGAGCGGAGACCGACGCCGCCCGTGGAACGGGCGAGGCTTCGGAGCAGTTCCATGAGGATATTAAAATGCTGGGGGAGGAATGGATAGAGTTGGGCAAACTCGGGAGCCTCGATAGTCTGGATGTGTTTGGTATTTTGCAGTTTGGTGGCGGCGGTGATGGCGCCGGAGTGTGCTTGAAAAACTGCGGTGAGGTGTTTGAGAGCTTCGGGCGACTTTTTGAGGAGGCGTCGGTAGGTGATTTCGCGGATATCGGTGGACTCGATATCGATCCGGAGGGACTCTGGGAATCGATCTTTGAGTTTGAAAAGCGGACCGGTCATGGGGAGGCTTTGTTGAGCGGTGGCCACGATCCAGGCTTTTCCCTTGCTGAAATTCTTGAGATTTTCCGCAAGGCCTTGGAGGTTGTTAATCAGGCTATCGGTGCCCTCGATGAATTGGCCGACTTCGTCGATGATGAAGATGACATGGGGCTTGCCGGAGCGTCGCTCGATGAGGGCGAGGATTTGCTTGAGGCGTTCGTCTTCACCATAAAGAGAGTCCACAGTGAGGCGGGAAAAGGCCACCTCGTCTGGCCATAAGACGGGGTAGAGTTTGCTGACTACTTGGCTGACAATTGCTTTGGAGGCGAGGAGGTCGTCTTTGAGTTCTGGCCAGGAGAAGCCGTAGGTTTCGATGGCGGAATGAAACTCTGCGGTGCGCCCGTCGCGTTCGAGCATGAGTTCGAGGAGAGAGATCTTTTCATCTTTAGAATAGCCAGCCCACTCCATGACCTTGTGATAAATGGTCCGGGAAATGCCTTGGCTGGAAGCTTCGGCGGAGGCGACCGAGGCGAGGTCGATCATGATGACCGTGGCGGGAAAGTTTTTCGCCAAGGTGGCCAGTTGGGCCTTTAATTTTGGGGCGTGGATTTGGTCTTTGAAGCACTCGAGGAAGGAGCGGTCGCCGACTTTGCGGGTGGGGTCGAGAGCGAAGCCGAGGTATTTAGTGAAAGAGCTTTTGCCGGACCCGTAGAAGCCAGAAACCCAGACGCCGACGTCATGGCCACCGTCGCCGCGAAAGCCGGCATCGAGGTTGGTGATGAATTTTTCGTAGTGGCGGGTGAGGCTATCGGTGACTTCGTATTCGGAGATTTCCTGGCTGATGAGATCGGTTTCGGTGGCCGCGTAATTGATCACCGAGACCATTTTGCGGTCGATGGGGCGGGTTTGGTCGAAGAGGTCGCGGATGATTTTCATAGAATGAGATTAACCGATGTGAATGGAGCGATAGTTGGCGTTTTCCTTATTAAAGCCGAGGAAGCTGAGAGTGTGGGAACTTCCGCGGGTGCCTGGGTAGAGCACCACGGTGGGAACGGAGAATTTGCCGTTGAGTTTTTGTTCGATGCCGCTGATGTGGAGGAAGGGGTGGAGTGCCTCGATATCGGTGAGAATCAAGATGCCGTTGGGCAGTGGGCGGAGAGACTCCAGTTCTTTGAGAATGGCGTCGGCAATCACGGGGTCCTTTTCGAGTTTTTGGGAAAAGTTTTGACGAAGATCGGCTCGGGGGTTGTCGGAGTCTTTGAGGCCAGCCTGCCAGGCGGCGCGCAGTTTATGGGTTGTGAACCAATGGTTGAGAACTTTGGTGAGGGAGAGGACGCGGGGTTCGAAGCCCGCGAGCTTTAATTTGGCAAGTATTTCTGGCAAATAGAGCTTCGCCTGAAGGATCTCCTGAGCGGGAAAAACCAGATAGTAGACGGGATCAAAGCCGGTTTGCTTAATGGCGCTGACTCCGCCTTTGAGGCGCTGGAGGAGTTCTTTAAAATTTTCAGTGAGTGAGTGCATCGATGAGGAGGTTCATGGTGGAGTATTTCCATTCGATCCGGAGGAGTTTACCGGCGTTTTGGATTTGCAGATGATCCTGACCGGCTTCGCGCTCGAGGAGGGAGATGACGGTGGATGGCAGCAGGCCAAAGAGTTTCCAATCAGGGTGATCGGGAATGTGGATATCTTCGACGCCATGAAAGTGGAGGTCATGGGCGAGAAATAAGAGGGTTTCGGGGAGGATGAAGGGGGGATTGGCTTGGCGATGTCCGTGGCGATTTTTAGTGATCATCCGGAAATCGTCTAAGGTGCCGAGGAGATTGGTGGTGCCCCTGATCATCATGCTCTCCGACCATGGGGGAGCGATGATGCCGCAGGAAACGGCGCGTTCGAGAAAGTCCCGAGCGTCTTCTTTTGTGACCTCGCCGGAAGGGGAGGCGGCTTTGCGATAAAAGACATCCGTGACGAAATCTCGGAAGACGGAATTATGGCGTGCGGTATAAACGAAAAAGATTTGGTGGAGGGCGCTGCGACTGAGGTTCGACTGCAAACCATATTTGAGGGCGAGGGCGGGGGCCGCGTTGTCGATGAGATAGCGCTGAGCGAAGCCACGGGTGACGATATCGTTGATGCGGGTTTCGGTGGAGCGAGCGAGGGCGCCGGTCTGTTTGACGAGATTTTTGAGGGCGGGAGGAGTCATCCCCGGTTCCCAGAGAGCGAGTAGTTCTAAGGTTTCGGGAATGAGTCCTTGGGCCTTGGAGAGGTTCGTGGTGTAGGGTGGGAAGGTCATTTGCTAAGGGCGGCAAAGTAGGGGTAAATGGGGAAGCCGAGACGGAAACTGGCGTGGTAATGGCGAGCGAGTTCGGCAACCCCTCTGGCGGTGGAAGCGTGGTCGAGGGTGCCGATTTGGACTGGGCCTTCAGGGCTATCGATTTCCTCCCCGGCTAAATAGGCGAGTTTGGCGATGCAGGAATCCCAGTCCAAGGCAAAGCTTTGAAGCGCGGTCGTCGAATTTTCAATAGCTGTCCGCTGAACGAGGATTTCCAAATCAGGATTTAAGCGAAATAAATGGATGACTCGGGTGCGACCAATCAGGGAGTCGTGGTGGAGT
>JBAWZW010000201.1:0-4921 GCA_037142835.1 Verrucomicrobiota bacterium | reverse complement strand
TCTCCCCAATCTCCAGACTCCGTCTTTCACGGAATAACCTCCTGAGCCTCCACACTTAGTGCTTCGCCTCAATCGCGATCGTCCCCCGGCAAGAGGGAAATTCCGAGCATCCCCAGAACATTGAACCGCTTTTACTCCGTCTTTTTACCATCGCCCACCGACATTTTGGCAGCTTGGATCTTCGCCGGGGAGCCACTCCACATCACCCTTTGACTTTTTCCGCAGCTTACCGTGAAAGAGGAATCTCAGTTTTCCCACCATCCAATTCCCCCAACCTCTTTTTTAAAGATGGTAATCAGACCCGACACAATCATCCCGGGAATGATAAAACTAAGTATTTTTACGATGATCTGCGTCGAAAAAGGTTCAAGAGCCGAAGCCATAGTTTAATATATTTAAATCAATGCGACGTTCATTCATCACACCCCTATGATCAATGGAAAGTTCAGTGATCGCCTCTCCAAAAACCGCCAGCGAGGAGAGGAAGGTGGCGGGGGCGGCAGGCGGTGGTCCCCTCCCCATTCGTGAAAATTCGTGTCCATTCGTGGTTCAATTTAAAGTCCCGGTTCTAGATTCGGGGCATGGAGAATTTTTAAACCACGAATTTGCACGAATAAACGCGAATAGAGAGGGGTCGGTGGTTTGTATGACCAAGGGACAGGTCATTGATCGCCTTAGTTCCTATGGCGGGGAACCACAGATGGCGAGCTTTGGGCTGCTTCGCGGGTCAGCGGGTGAATGCAGGGTCGACGATATTGAAGGGCTTTTCGCCGGGGATGAAAATGCTCCCGCCGTGGAATTGCCCTAAAGGGTGGCCAAAGCGCGTGCGCTCGAGCTTTTCATCGTAACGGTCGAGGTAGTAGCAGTTGACTGTGCGTCCGTCGCCGAGGTCTTCGTAGCGGGACATGGACGTGCAGAAGAAGCCGGCATGACCAGGCCACGGGAAAATGGCGCCGCCATTGCGGGAGAGCTGGACGATGCGCTGTCGGGCAAGGTCGAGGGCGTAAAACTCGGTGCCGTCGGTGCTAGTGTGGGCACCGGCAAAGATGGCGATGCGCGGCTCGGTGACGGGCGGAAACGGCGAACCGGCGGCGGAGTGGAGCCGCCAGAAAGAGACGAAGCCGGGCATTTTGGTGAATGGGATAAGCGCGGGCTCCTTGCCGACGCGGAGGAAGGCGTCCCGGTTAGCGGGTTCAGCAAGTTCGGCTTTGTTGCCTTTGCGGGGTTTGAGGAGGATGGTGTACGCGCCGTCGGCAGTGGAGAAGGTGTCGGGCTCTTGGGTTTCAGTCGCGGCGGCAGCAGGAATGTCAGCAGCGGGAGCATCATCGCCAAAGGGTTTGGCGATGGCGCGGTCCTTGAACCAAGCGGGCGGGTCGCCCTCGACGACTTGGGTGGTTGTCTCCGCGAGATCGAGGGAAACCAAGACGCGCTTGGCGTTCTTGTCGCTCTCCCTGGTGAAGATGAGAGATTTGCCATCGGGAGCGAACGCGGGATTCACGTCCTGGCTGTCGATAGGCTTGGTGAGCTGGCGGATGAGCTTGCCATCGTTCTGGAAAAGGAAAATGGCGGCATGGCTCTTACCCTCAGGCTGGAGATAACGGATGGAGACGGCGACATCTCCAGCACGGCCCGTGGAAAGGATGCAGGTGCAAAGAAGGGCGAGGAGGTGTGCGGTTTTCATTGATTTCTAGAAAATTACTTTTGGAGTGAAGACCAGCTCAGAAAGAGCTGGTGGCCAGACCGGAGGCGGGGAAAAAGGGGGATTGGGGTAAAGAGGAAACGCGGAAAGCTGAAATTCTGAAATGAGGAGAGTACTCAAGATACCGACTTGGCTGCGTCGGTCGATTTCACGCTGAGTTTCATCCCCCAAAAGCGTAGCCCTCCAGACCGCTTGAGCAAGATGATTTCTGCAGCGTTTTAATTCTGCAGCGACTTTTCGGATTGAATAACAGACGGGATCCGAGAACCCCACTCTCAGCCGGATTCGAGAACCAGATTCCGACCATCGACCAGTTGGATTTCTGGTGCTTTCCATAGCGGAGTTTGGTCGAAGCAGTTTGGACCAGGTTTTGAGGGCTTCCGAGGAGGTTGATCATCGGGCTTTCGCTTCCAAGGAATCAAAGCCAATCAGCCCTGCAATAATGTAGCGTGGACTTCAGTCCAAAGGAGCGCGGGGACTTGGGACTAAAGTCCCCGCTATCTTCCCGCTCTCAAGCCTGCCGGCGGCGGCGGTGCACGACGCCGAGCGCGCCGATAAGCAACAAGCCGAAGGTGCCGGGCTCGGGCACCAAAGCCGCCCCACCAAAGCCCTTGCCCGGACCGCTGAAGGCTCCCGAAGCCACGCCGCTGGTGAAGACCACTGTCGCCCCCGCGCCGATGCTCAGAGAGCCAATCGTCTGGCTCACGCCGCCAAAGCACAGCTTGGTGCCCCCGTTGTTCACCGTCACGTCCGCCGTGAGCGTGGTCAGGGATCCGTTCACGTTGGTCGTCCCGGCATGGGCCGTGAGCGTGTTGTAGTTTTGGTTCGCACCGTTGAGGTCCAGCGTGCCGGCACCGACCTTGGTCACGGCGGCCGCCGTAATGTCGCCCGTGGAGGTCGTGCTGGCATGGTTGGCCCCGATGCTCAGGGAATTGCCCTCGGCATTGAGGTCGGCCGCGCCTTGCAGGCCACCGAGGTTGTAGGTGTTGGTTCCCACCACGGTGAAGGTCACAATTTGCGCACCCGCTATGCCAGTGTCGAGGGTGCTGGACCGCACCGCATTGACATGCCTCAGCGCCAGCGTTCCGGCGCTCATGAGGGTGGTGCCGGTGTAGGTATTCGCGGCGGAGAGCGCCACGGTCCCGGTTTCGCCGGTCGCGGCGACCACCAAGCCGCCGGTGCTGGAGAGAACATTGGATAACGTGATGGTGGAATTTTTGGGGTCGAAGGTGACGTTGCCATTCGTACCACTAAGAGTGATCGGCTTGGATGAACTCCAGTTGGCGAGGGCGCCGACGGTGCCGCCGCCGAACTCGACCACGCTCGTCGCGTGTCCGGTGATGCCGCCAACGCCGAGATTGAGCGTGCCGCCGGTAAGCACAAGCTTCTCGCCTGGCGATAGGCCGCTGAGGGACGGTCGCGGCATGGACACCCCTCTCAAGTTGGCAATGCCGCCGGAAATGGTCAGCACATTGTTGAAGTTATCGATAGTTGCCACCACCACATTTTCGCTCAGGACGTTCAAGGTGCCGCCGGAGACAGTCACGTCTCCGTCGTAAATGCCCAGCTTCGCCATGTTGGCCACCCCACCGGAAACGTTAAAGTGACCGCCGTACCACCAACCCACTTGGAAGCCTTCGCCGCCTGGATTTGTGTAATTCAAAGTGCCCCCATTCACGTTGACCGCGCTGTTGGGGTAGCCGCCGCTATTGTCGTTCCCATTGATGAAGAATTTGCCCGAGGCGTTCAGCGTGTTGCCCGCACTGATGTTGAGAGTTCCGGTTGACGAGACGCCCACAAAAATCCCCGCATGGGCTTCGGTGCCCGAGACATCGTAGGTGCCATTTACCGTGAGCGCCTGGGCACCCGTCGCCAAGGCCAGCACTGCGGCCAGGGCAGCTCCAGATACGGGAGAGATGCAACTGCGCCGACCAGCAGGAAGCCGGTGACGGTGTTCATTGGCCGGGGTTTTGGTTGGAAAGGAAGTGGTGCTCATGGATTCGGAGTCGGGATTGGAAAAAGGGATGGGGCGGCAGCTTGAAAAACTGCCGCCCCACGGACTGAATGGGCTGGATGTTTACTCCCGACGACGCCGGAGAGCGAGCAGACCGATCAGGCTACTGCCACTTAGAAGCATGGCGGAAGGCTCGGGAACGGTGGAGAGCACAGTCAAGGTGTCGCCGTTTTGAATGAGAGAAGTCTCATTAGCTGCACCAGAACCGACCCCACCCCATACACCCGCCGGTTGCGGTACGCCGCCGATGAACAAATTGTCAACTATATCGAAGATGCCATTCGTGCCGAAAGACCTCCGGATCGCCCCGACGTTACCCAGATTGAGCGTTCCGCCACTGAAGTTCAGCGAGCCAGGCTTTCCGCTGCCAGCATCGATTCCATAACTGCCGATACTGAGTGTGCCGGTGCCGGAGAGGGCCACGTTATATTGGCCACTTGCGCCGCCGCCCCCATCGTATTGGATCCCCCTGATATTGGCTGTTCCGCCGCTAATTGAGACGCTGTTGAAGAGGCTGTCACCATATTCCCCTACTTGCAGGTTGTTGCTCAAGAGGTTCAGTGTGCCTCCGCTGATGTTGATGTCACCATTATACATACGCAGGACAGATGAAAAATTGGCCTCGCCGGCGGAGATATTGAAGTTACCACCATAATACCAGCCGACTTGAAAGCCATCGCCTCCACCACCCGCGTAATTCAAAATACCCCCGTTCACGAGGACAGTAGAGTTGGATGAGCTGTTGTTGTTGATGTAAAAATTACCTGAGGCGTTCCAAGTGCCGCCTGCCACTACCTCGACAATTGCGTTACTGTTAATTGCGACCGAGGTGTCGGTTACTGTCCCACTGATTGTGGTGTTGCTATTGTAATTGGTCGCTTGCGAGATTGCAGGAACTGTAGTCAGCGCAAGTAGTGCAGCCACGGTAGTTGAGAGAATTGGGTTTGTTTTCATTTGGTTTTGGTTTTGGTTTCTTGGGGTTTCTTGGGGTTTACTTTGGATTTCGGGACCGCGGTTGAGCGGTCACAGGGGGTAATCATCGCTGATAAAAATCATTTGTCAATTAATAAAAACTGCCGACACGACGGGCGGTTTCACACAGGGAGAAGGACCCAGATTGATGTCTTCTTATCGCAATGATAAAATCCTATTTCTAGCAGCCTGTCGGACTTTCCCCCCACGGTTTTTGCGATGAGCGGGTTATGAGA
>JBAWZW010000200.1:0-4931 GCA_037142835.1 Verrucomicrobiota bacterium | reverse complement strand
CCGTGGCTCGAACCTGGCATACGTGAAAAGACCCATGCGTTTCTTGCCGGTGCGGTCCGGCAATGTGATTGCGAGGCGTATCGCGTCGGCGGGGTGGCGGATCATGTGCATCTGGCGGTGCGCCTTTCCCGCACCTTGTCCGTGGCGGACTTGGTGAAGGAGGTCAAAACCGCCTCCAGCAAATGGCTGAAGGAGCTAGGCCCGGCGTTCACGGACTTTTACTGGCAACATGGCTATGGGGCTTTCTCAGTGGGCATGAGTCAGAAGGAGACGCTGCTCCATTACATCGACACCTAGGAGGAGCACCACCGCACGCGGACCTTTCAGGACGAATACCGCGACTTCCTCAAGAAATACGGCATCGAATACGACGAACGCTATGTCTGGGACTGAGCCAACGATGCGGCGTTCCTTCGGAACGCATGGCTGACACACGCGAATCCCAAGGTTTCACCCTGGGCTGGTATGCGATGCCCCGTTGGGGCGGTTTCAGTTCGTCAACGCAGTTTTCCGCATCCGCACGGTCGCGGTAGCGCTTGGCGGAGGGCGCTTTAGGTCGCAGACGAAGGGTGGACTACTTCGGGAGCGGGGTTTCGTTGCATGGTGATCTTGGTTATGGCAAAAGTTCGGTTCGATGAAATTTGCTCGCTATTTCTTTCGCTCGCTCTTGGCTTTTTTTGGTCTGCTCGGCTTCGTTTGGGCGGTTGGGGCTCTGTATTTTGATGGGCCTTCGCCTTGGGTGGCGTGGACGCTGGCTTTGGCGGTGGGGGTGGGGGTGTTTTTCATGGGTTCTTGGGTGAGGAAACTGGGGGTGATCAGTCTTTTTGTTGGGGTGGTGTTGGGTTGGTGGGTGACCATTCAGCCGAGCAACGTGGGGAATTGGCAGGCGGACGTGGCGCAGACCAGTTGGGCGGAAATTGAGGGGGATGAGGTGACGATTCACAATCTCCGCAACTTTAAGTATCGAACGGCTGCCGACTACACGCCTGTCTGGGAAACTCGGAAAGTCCGGCTGTCGGAAGTCACTGGAGTGGATCTATTTATTAATTATTGGGGTTCTCCGTGGATGGCGCATCCGATCGCGAGTTTTCAATTTATTCAAGGTCCGCCCGTAGCTTTTTCGATCGAGACGCGGAAAAAAGTTGGGCAGAGTTATTCGGCGATTGGAGGAATCTATCGGCAATATGAATTGATCTATATTGTTGCGGACGAGCGGGATGTGGTGCAGGTCCGGACGAGGTATCGGAAGGGCGAGGAGGCCTATCTTTATCGGATTGCGATGAGCCCTGCGGAGGCGCGAGGGCGGTTTCTCGAGTATCTGGCTTCGATTAACCGGCTTCACGAAGTTCCGCGTTGGTATAATGCGATCACGACCAACTGCACCACGGGAATTCGGGATCAGCATCCGAAGGCGAAGCGTCAGGCTTGGGATTGGCGGATGCTGGTCAACGGGAAGGGCGATGAGTTGACCTATGAGTTGGGCGGATTCCGAACGGATGGGTTGCCGTTTACTGAGCTGAAGCGTCGGGCGTTGATTCAATCGGTGACGGAAGAGGTCAACGATTCCGGAGATTTTTCCCAATTGATCCGCGCGGGGCGTCCTGGTTTTGGTTCAGTGCAAGGGAGTGCTGGTGATGCGGTGAACTGACTTTGGGTGGGGAAAGATTGGCTCTGGTGGCGCTATTTATTTAGGCGGATGTCATAGCACCAGAGACAGTTCTGCTCGCGGATATATAGTCGACTGTTGGCGATTGCTGGATAAGCCCAGGCCTTCTCCTTGCCCCGAGTGGGCGGGTTTGGAGGAGAAAAACGCCCTTTTTCGCGGTAGCCTTGAGGACTGGGTTCGATGAGTGCGACCTCGCCACTTTCTGCGTGGATATAGATGCGCTGATCGGCCACCAACCACGAGCAGGGACCGATGGCCCGGTCCTCCCATTGAATTTTTCCCGTTTTAAATTCTACGCAGAGCACTGACTGGCTACTGCTCCCGTAAAAATAGTCGCCGACTTTGACCACTCCACCGAGTCCGATGGGGAGTTTATTGGCCGCATAGATTTCCTCGACGCGGAAGGATCCGTCTTTAGATGTGGGTTTTACGAGCGCGCTCGTGGCTTTATAGGCGCCGCTATAAATGAGGCCATCGTGGATCAGCGGGGTCATGATGACTGCGGGACTCCCTTTGGCGGTTTTTTCAAATTGCCAGAGGAGTTTCCCTGATTGGGGGTCTACGCCAATCAATCCGCTCCCTAGAAACTGCACATATTGCTTTACGCCAGAGAGTTCGGCGATGATTACCGATGAGTAACTGGCCTCGGTTTCACCGGGAACTGAACATTTCCAGAGGACTTCGCCGGTTTCTTTGTGGAGGGCGATCAAGGTGGCGGTGGAACCGCCTGGGGTCACGATCACTTGGTTGCCATCGACTAATGGAGATTCAGAGTAGGCCCACTCGCCGTATTTTCCTTGAAAATTTTGGCGAAGATTTTTGCGCCAAACTTCCTTGCCCTGAGTGATTTCTAGGCAAACCAAATCGCCATCTGAGCCTAAAGCAAAGAGAAATTTGCCGTCGATCGTCGGTGTTGAGCGTGCTCCTGGGTAGTTGGGTTGTTGGTCTGGGTGGCCGACTTTGCCTAGGGGAGTCGACCAGATGGGTTGCCCATTTTTCGCGGCGAGGGCGACGACGCGCTCCTCCGCGCCCTCGTTGCTGATCAGATAAATATGTTCACCGACTACCGCGGGGGTGGAGTAACCGGCGCCAATATTTGCGACCTGCCAGAGTAATTTAGGACCATTTTTGGGCCAGTCCTGAAGTAAGTGGGATTCGGGGGAATGACCATCGCGGAGCGGCCCGCGCCATTGGGCGAAGTCTGCGCCAATGAGTTTCGCGCTGGTGCAAAGGAGGAGCGTTGTGAGTAACAATTGCTGGGGCCAAGTTTGGGCGATTCTTTTCATAGAGGAGTGTCTTAGCTAACGGCGTTGGGAGCGAGGTGCAACCTGCGATTGGTTATCCGCATGGTGGCGAGAAAAGGACCATCGGAGTCACAAGACACCAAACATTTTGCAAAAGCTGTTCAAACAGTTTCGTCGTTTTGTGGTATTAGTTAATGATGATTCGTTTTTTCCCTCTTTCGTTGGCGTTGCTCCTTCTTTCGCAGGTGACTTGGGGGTCGGAAGACCGGGTGATTTTCAACCGCGACGTGCGGCCGATTCTCGGGGAGTATTGTTTTCATTGTCACGGTCCCGATCCCGCCGCCCGCAAAGAAGGACTTCGGTTTGATCGGGAGGAAGGATTCTTTGGCAAGCGGGAGGATGGCGGACCGACAGTGGTCAAGGGGCATCCGGAGAAAAGCCCACTGTTTGAGCGGATCACGGCGACCGATCCAGACGAGATCATGCCGCCGCCCAAGGAGCACAAGAAGCTGAAGCCGACGGAGATTGCGGTTTTGAAGAAGTGGATTGAGCAGGGGGCGGAGTGGCAGGCGCATTGGGCATTTATTGCGCCCGTGCAACCGCCCGTGCCTGCGGGGGCGGCGAATCCCGTGGATGCGTTCGTTCAGGAAAAGTTGGCGACGGTGGGGTTGAAGTCGTCGCCTGAGGCGGATCGTCGGACACTGGCGCGACGGGTGTCGCTGGATTTGACGGGGTTGCCACCGACACCTGAGGAGGTGGAATTTTTCGTGAAGGACACGGCTTCGGGGGCTTACGAGAAGTTCGTGGACAAACTGCTAGCCTCACCGCGCTATGGTGAGCATCGTGCGCGCTACTGGCTGGATGCGGCTCGTTATGCCGATACCAATGGATTGCATTTCGATAATTACCGGGAGATTTGGCCGTATCGGGAATGGGTGATTAAATCTTTTAATCGCAATCAACATTTCGATGATTTTACGGTGGAGCAGATCGGTGGCGATCTTTTGCCGAAGCCGACTCGCGAGCAGTTGGTGGCGACAGGTTTTCACCGGTGTAATATTACCACGGCGGAGGGTGGAACGATTGCCGAGGAAAATCTGGCGAACTATGCGAGGGATCGGGTGGAGACAACCTCGTGGGTGTGGTTGGGGCTGACTTCGAATTGTGCGGTGTGTCATGATCATAAGTTTGATCCGATCACCCAGAAGGATTTCTATGCGATGTCGGCGTTTTTTCGGAACACCAGCCAGGACCATAGTGATGGAAATTCCCGGGATAGCGCGCCGTCCTTGGCGGTGCCGATGGGTGAGGATGCGGTCCGTATGGAGGCGATTCCCGAAGAAGTGGCGATGATTAGCGGTCAAATTGAGGAGCGAAAGAAGGCCACGGCGGCGGAGTTGGAGGCGTGGCAGAAAGCGATTACTGTGGAAGCACTGGAGAAGTTAGGCCGATCGGAAACGCTGATTTTGCAAGTTCCGCTGAATGAAGGTATGGGGGTGGTTGCGAAAGGGTTAGTCGTGGGTGAGGCAAAAACATTTGCTCTGCCGGAAGGATTTGCTTGGAAAGCGGATGGGAAAGGTGGGCCGGCGGCGCTGGTCGGTGAGGGGACGAGCATTGAACTGGGTGAACTGGGCGACTTCGAGAAAGACCAGGCATTTACGGCGATGGCGTGGTTTTATCGGCCGGGCGAGAGCAAATTGCCGGGGAGCATCCTTGCCCGCATGGACAAGGCGGATGGTTTTCGAGGGTGGGATATTTTTTCGGAGAAGAATGAAATTGCGGTCCATTTGGTGAGCAAATGGCAGGGGGACGCGATCAAAGTGGTGACGACGGATGGGGCAGGAAAAACGGGGCAGTGGGAGCATCTGGCGGTGAGTTATGATGGGTCGGGCAAGGGGCGCGGCGTACAAATTTTTGTGAACGGGCGTCTGCGCAAAGTGAAAGTGGAGACCGATCAGCTTAAAGGAAGTATTCGCACAAAGGAGCCCTTGATGGTGGGGCGTCGTGGTGGGGGTGGGGAG
>JBAWZW010000199.1:0-4965 GCA_037142835.1 Verrucomicrobiota bacterium | reverse complement strand
ACCCACCAAAGCCAGAAAGGCCCCCAACTCCAAAACAAGCCCCACCCCAAAAAATCCCCGCGCTAATTGCGGATGCTCCATCACCCAATCCGGAAATTCCATCGCCAATCGCGAAATCACCAAACTCCCGTCATTCGCAGAATTTTGTAAGTTCGTCTTCATCACCTGCAACGCCATATACGGCACCCGCACAATCCACAAAGGATCATGCACCAATAACTTACACACCCCAGCAGAGACATAGCTCGCCGCAATAATCACCTTCGACCAGTGCACCGCCCACACCTGCGCCTGATTGTCCGTCCACCCTCTCTTCCCTTGAAACCCGTAAACCATCGACTGCCCCAGCACCACCAAAGCCAAAAGTTGACCCGTATGATCTGTCGCCCCAAGTGAGTTCAATAACGTCCCCTTCCCAATCAGGATCGCCGCCATCACCCCACTCGCCACCCCCTTCCACCACCCCAAAAGATATCCAACCGCACAACACCCAAAAATCCATTTCACCCCCATTTGCACCAACGGGAACCCCAACCAAGTCAGGTCCATAAAATGAGCAATCCCCGTCGGATACGGCTGCACATCAGGCACGCTCCCCACCACCCCCAACCAAATCGGCCACAGCAAAAAGAACCGCATCAAAAACATTTCCCACCCCGCGTGCTCGATCACCGTCTCTCTCCATGATGCAGGCCACCCTCTCATTACGGCACTTCTCCAATCACCCGCTCCCGACGGCTAAACCCTTTCTCATCCATCAAAAGGGTGATCCGGTGCAGCCGCAACCCATAACCCTCCAGCTTCTCCACCGCCCCATCCTTCTTTTGACTCGCTAAAAAAATCACTGTTCTCTGCCCAGCTTCCCCCACTTCTTCCTCACTCACTCTCCCCCGCTTCACCCCCCACTCTTCCCGAACTCGCTTCAGCTCCGTGTTGAAAACCTTGCTCAACTTCGCCGACCGAATCCGAAAATAAGTCCCAAAAGACAGCTTCTCCCCTTTCCCATCCGTCGCATACAAAACCGAAGCCTCACCCCCAAAACCCGTGTACATCGGAAACGGCGAAAAGGGAAATTGCTCGCCCACCACCTGCAAAAAAATCACCAACAAGAGCGTCGAAAGAAACGGCAAACTCCCCAACCACTTCAGCAGTCTCCACCGCTTGCATCGCGAAATTTTCGATAAGTCCTCGGTCACAAATTTAAAATCATAAAAGCTTTCCAGCCCATAACCATTCAATCCCTTTCTCCTCATTTCAGCAACCCAAGCCACTCCCCCCCACCACGATCCGCAACTTTTCCAGCCTCATTCCCCCACCTTTTTCCGCAAGTCCATCCGTGTCCCCAACTCCGCTCCCCCAGACACCCCAACCACCTCCACAGGCGCCGTAAAAAGATACCGCCAAACCTCATCCTGGATCAGCCGCCCCTCCGCATCCCTCGGCCCAGTCTTCGTCACTTGCACAAAACTGTGCGCCTTATTCACATCTCCCCCCACATCATAGGCCGTGGTCAATCGACGCGTGTTCCCAAACGGAGCTTTCACTTCATCCGTATTCACCACCGGCCCAAATCGGTTCAACCCCAATAATATCCACGACCGCGGATAATGCCCGCCACTCCACCCCCCATCCAATGTATGGCTGAACCCAAAAAATCGGTTCGCGGGCGTCGCCGATTCCCTCGCCTGCCATCGCTCAAATTGATCCCGCGGCCCGCAAAACATCACCACCCGCCCCACCTTCTCCGCCACCGCAAACCGCGCCGCCGATGTCGCCCCATGCGACGCCCCCGCCATCACCACTTTCTCCCAATCCATCCCCAACCCGTCCTTCCGCAAAAAATAATCCCAGCGCCCCTCAGGATGAACTCGCGCCAGATATTTCACCAACTGATACGATCGCTCCTTCATACTATCCGGCACGGGAATCTCGATGCTCCTGCTCGCATCAATCCCCGTTAAAGCTTCCAGCCGAATGTTCCCCAAATGCTCCTCATCATCCACCGGCTCGGTGTTCAATTTGCTAAACCATTCCCGCGCATAGGCCACCGCAATGTGATGCATCCCATAGCCGTTCACTTTCTCCGCCAAAGCCGGACTGTAACCCATCAACCAAATCACCAACTGCCCCCGGGCCTCCACCCGCGTATCCACATTCGCATGCTCCACATCCGCCGGTTTCCCCTGATTTTCTAAGACAAATCCCACCTCTGGGTGCGCCTTGCAACGCGGGTCAATCTCGCTCGCTCTCACGCTCCAATGATAGGCCTGGGCCTTCGAATCCGTAAACTTCCACCCAACCTCCGCGGCCCCAACCTCCGCGGCCCCACAAAATAAAATCCCCCCAAAAAAACTCGCCAAAAACAACATCCGCGGGGCCTCTTTCACGAAAATTTCCTAGTTTTTAATCTTCTCCAGTTCTGCCAAAACCAGCTGAACGGTGATCGCATCCAGAATCACCGGCTCCGTTTCCCCCGGCCGATAAAGCACATACAACGGCACGCCCACCCGCCCAAAACTTTTCAATGCCCGCGTCACCACAGGATCCTCGGTGTTCGTCCAATCCGCTCGCAATGGCAAAATTTTCTTCGCCTTAAACGCCGCCCCCACGGGATCCGTCCCCAAAACCAACCGCTCATACGCCTTGCAATTAATGCACCACTCCGCCGTGAAATCCACAAACACTGGTCGCCCCGCCAACCGAGCTTCCGCCAACCTTTCCTCCGTGTATCCCAACCACTCAATCTCCCCAGTCTTCCAAACTTTTCCCACTTCCGGCTCCGCCAAATGCGGAGCACTGAGTTTCCCATTCAGGAAAAAAAACCAGGCTCCCAAAGGAATCATCACCAATGCCCACCGCGCCACGCCCCCACTCCGAGTCGTCCCAAAAAGCCAGCAGGTCAACGCCAGCGCCAAGAGAAACCAACTCATTCCCCCCACCGCCTCCACTCCACGATGCCCCAGCACCGTAAATAACCACACCGCCACCGCTAACATCACAAACCCCATCCCCTGCTTAACCCGCTCCATCCAAGCGCCCGGCTTCGGTACCCAACGAAGCCACCCAGGCTTCGCCGTCAAAAGCAAATACGGCAAACTCATCCCCGCCGCGATCGCCGAAAAAAGCACAAAAATTACCGGCGTCGACTGGGTAGTCGCAAAACTTAAGCTCGTCGCCAAAAATGGCGCGGTACACGAAGTGCCCAAAAGGGTAGTGAAAAATCCGTGGAGAAAAGCTCCCCCATACCCCTCCCGTCCAGCCAAGGAACTCAACTTCGAGGTCGCCTCACCCCCAAGCGCCACCTCAAAAACCCCCAGCAAATTTAGCGAAAAAACAAAGATCAACGCGATCATCCCCGCCAATAAATAGGGATTCTGAAATTGATACCCCCAATTAAATGCCGACTTCAAATTCGCTACCGCCACCGCTAACCCCAAGAAAAACCCAAAAACACCCCCCGTAAAAGCCAACCCCAACCGAAAAATCCGCGCAGGATTCTCCTCCGCTTGTTGCACAAATCCGTAAATCTTTAACGCCAACACCGGCAACACACACGGCATCACGTTCATAATCAACCCACCCAAAATCGCTAACATTATCTTCGCCAAAAGCCCCCCCCAAGAAATCCCTTCTTTCCCCTTCTCTCCCCCACCTGTTCCCCCAGACGCTACCACCGGCGCGACCTCCCCACCCTCCGCCTCAATCGTCCACCCCTCTCTCTCTCCACCGCCTTTTCCAACGACTAAAACCCCCCGCCAAGGGAGATTCACCTGCCCACCTTTTGTCATCGGAAAGGTGATCGTTCGCCCGCCGTCTGGCGTCACTGCGGTGGTCTTCGGCTCCTCTAACTCCACCCCAACAGGCGGCAATGGGAAAAATTCCACGAGCGACTCCACCCCCAGTCCCTCCACCCGCAACGAAAATTCTCCCGCTTTCGTCCGATCCCAGAGCACCCGAAACGGTGGACGCTCCACCCGTGGGATCGCCTTTTCCCACTTCACAAAACTTTCCAATTCCGCCACCCGAACCCCACCCGTTGGCAACGCCAACTCCAACACCGCCTCCTCGGGCACACACTGCGCAGCGTTGCACATCTGCCACTTCACCTTCGCCTTAATCTTTCCCCCATCCGCGGGCAAGTCCGCCGGCGGGGTGATCTCCGCAAATAACAAAACCTCCCCCTCATACACATAATTCAAAAAATCCCCACCACCCCCGTGGACCGTCGGAATCGGCCACTGCAACGGCCCCGCCACAAATCCTTTCGGCAAATCCCAATCCACACGCGTCGGTAATCCAATCGCCCCCACAAATTGCCAGTAAATATACCAGTGCGGCTCCAACGAAATATGCACCCCCACCCGAAACGGCTTGCCTCCCAATACTTTATCAGTGTCAGTCACCAACCGAAGTCGCGCCGCCCCTACCTTCTTCTCCCCAGAAATCAATCCGTCAGACAGACTTCCCTCCGGCAATTTTGCGATCTTCGGCGTCAGCCCCGCCTTCCCACGAGTCGACGCCGCCCCTGAATTCTTGCTTTTCGTCTCCGCCTCCACGCTCCCGCCCAAAATAAACCCCGCAATCATCATCAAACTCAGCCAGTGACGGTTCTTCATAAAGTCTTCGATCATACATCAACTCGCCACAACGCAGAGAATTTTTCTCTCTCCCGTTCCCTCAACCCACTCAGAATATTCCATCGCTCCCCACACCCGATAATGTATAGTCATCTCAAATTATGGCTCGAAATGTCTTCTTCACCCCGAATGTCCCTCGATCCGATCCCATGCTCAAATGGGTGGTCCTCGCCCTCCTCCTCTCCCTCGCTTTCCACGGTTCTCTCTTCCTTTATTTTAATCTGAAAAAAATCGTCCTCCCCACCAAACTCCCCCCCGAAATCCTCATTCCCATCAATGTCAAACGTCCCACCATCCCCATGCTCGATCAAGGGGACGCCCCCCAGCC
>JBAWZW010000198.1:0-4984 GCA_037142835.1 Verrucomicrobiota bacterium | reverse complement strand
GAATTCGCAGTCGCCGCCGCGGCTGAGTCACAACCACCGCCCCAAACCCCCAGCCCCATGCGCCCTGCCGCCAGCATCGACCCACTTCCCCTCGCTAAAGTCGCCACCAAAGACGACCCCCAAATTCGCCAAGTCGAACCCGAAAAAAATTTCTCTCCAGATCGCCTCGCCCTTTCTCAAGTCGTCCCAACAACCTCAAACTTTCTTGCCCTCACCACCGACGCCTCTCAAGGGGTAATCACTCGCTTTCTCCAAGACCAACTGAAGATCATTTTCTGGGTCCGCCCAGCCCAGTCTCCCGACCTCATCTTCGGCTGCTTAATCGAAGTCAAAAATCTCCAAGACGTTTGGGCTAAAGCATTTCCCTATTCTCAAAACCGCACTTCTTCCCCCACAGAAAAATCTCCCGCACCAGATTTCGTCCTCGCCCTCCTCGACGACAAAGCCCGCCCCGTCATCACCGCGCCCCAAGGCGAAATCGCCCGCGATTGGAAGCGCCCCTTCGTCGCTACTGAAATCGGCGAAGCCCTCCCGCACTGGGAAGCCGCCCTTTATTTGCAACGACCCGAGCAAATCCGTGAGACCGCCCAACGCCACCGCCAAACCCTCAGTTGGCTGATCGCCAGCGCCCTCGGTGCCATCGCTTGCGGCGGCTGGCTGGTCGTCAACGAAGCCCGCCGTCAAATAGCTTTAGCCACCCAAAAAGCCAACTTCGTTTCCAATGTCTCCCACGAATTAAAAACCCCGCTCACCTCCATTCGCATGTTCGCCGAACTCATGCACAATGAACGCGGTTCCACGCTGGCAAAGCATCCGCAATACCTCCGCATCATTATGGTCGAAGCCGAACGTCTCACCAGACTGATCAACAATGTCCTCGATTTCGCCAGCTTAGAACGCAAACAAAAACACCTCGAAAAAAAACCCATCGACTTCCACTCGGTGGTCGCCCAAGTCTGGGAAAGCCAAGAGTTACACCTCGAAGAAAATGGCTTCACTACCCACTGGGACGCCGCTCCCCCACCTTATCCAGTCCTCGGAGATCCCGATGCCCTCGCCCAAATTCTCGTCAACCTGATTTCTAATGCAGAAAAATATTCTGGCGAAAATAAACACCTGGAAATCCGCTCCCGCCTCCAAACCGATCATCTCGAATTTATCGTCCTCGACCGCGGCCTCGGTATCCCCAAAGACCAAGCGCGAAAAATTTTCGACCCCTTTTACCGCGCCCATGATTCCCTCTCCAGTGGCATCCAAGGCAGTGGCCTCGGTCTCACTCTCGCCCAACGCCTCGCCCAAGAACACGGAGGCAAAATTACCTACCAACCACGCCCCGACGGCGGAAGCCAGTTCACCCTCGTCCTGCCTCTCGCTCCCACCCCACCAGCCAAACCCTGATTCCCCAAACACTCCACCATGAAGAAACACCTCCTCATCGTCGAAGATGACCCCCATATTCGTCTCGGTCTCTGCGAAGCCCTCCGCGGCGAAGGGTACGAAGTCAGCGAGTGCCGCGACGGACTCCAAGCCACCCCACTCCTCCGCCAAAGACCACCCGATTTACTCATCCTCGATATCATGCTCCCAGGAAAAAGCGGCTACGATCTCTGCCGAGAAATCCGCGCCAGCAAAAACCGCGTTCCCATCCTCATTCTCTCCGCAAAAGGTCAGGAGGTCGATAAGGTGGTCGGCTTAGAACTCGGGGCCGACGATTACATGACCAAACCCTTTGGCCTCCGTGAACTCCTCGCCCGCGTCCACGCCCTCCTCCGACGCGCCGAACCCCAAAATCACGCCTCCGAGCTCCCCGCAGAAATCGCTTTCGGTAATGTCAAAATTGATTGCAAAGCCCTTCGCGGATTCCGGGGCACAGAGCCCCTCGACCTCACCCCTCGCGAACTCAAAGTGCTCGCCCTCCTTTTTCGCGAACGCGGCAACGCCGTCTCCCGCGATACCATCCTCAATGAAGTCTGGGGCATCGATTACTTTGGCACCACCCGCACCCTCGACCAGCTCGTGGTCAAACTCCGCCAAAAACTCGAAGCCAATCCCTCCACCCCTCAGCACCTCATGACGGTTCACGGCCTCGGCTACCGCCTCGAAGTCTAACCCCCTCCGCCCATCAAAGACCTCACCGTTTCACCCCCGCACCACCGACGGTATCCCGAATAAATCCCAAAAGCTCCATCCGCCCGCTCCGCGTCTCAGCAGAAGTCGTAAACACCCTCGGCAACTCCGCCGACCAAGTCCCAATCTTCGCCTGAAATAACTCGATATTTGCCTTCACCCGCGCCGGAGAAACTTTGTCAGCCTTGCTAAAAACCAGCGCAAACGGCACCCGCTCGTCCACCACCCATTTCACAAAGTCCACGTCGATCGCCTGGGGCTCATGCCGCGCATCGATCAAAACAAACACGCATGCCAAATTTTTCCGCCCACAAAGATAGCCCGCGATCATTTGCTGAAAACGATCCCGCTCAGTCTTCGCCGTCCGCGCATAACCGTAGCCAGGCAGATCCACCAAACTCCAGGTCGTTCCCACCGCAAAAAAATTGATCAGTTGGGTATGCCCAGGCGTCGCCGAAACCTTCGCCAACCCCTTCGCCCCAGCGAGCATGTTTAAAAGCGACGACTTCCCCACATTCGATCGCCCAATAAAGGCAAACTCTGGCAACAAAGAAATCGGGCAAGTCTCAAGACTCGGCGCACTGGTTTGAAATTTCGCGGATAGGGCACTCATCGGTGTTTGGTTTTTCAAAGCTATCGGCATTTCCTCCGCTTGGATAGGCTCGATCTCCACCCCAAAAAAACTCGCAACTCCATCGACTCCATCGCCCCAGCCACAAACTGAATTTTAATATTATTTTAAATCATTTTCAATTTAAAATTAATTCTTGAGTCCGCCACTTCTCTATCCCAATGTTCCTGCCCTGACTTAAAACCCCACTGCCCAACCAATGAAAAACTCCGCGTCTCTTCTCCTCGCCTTAGGCCTGACCGCCCAACTCGCCTACTCCGAAACCGTCATTCCCGCCCAACCCGGTGGCAAACTCCCCAAAAAACAGCCCATCCAACTCGTCCAAATCGCCACTGGTCTCATCGACCCCGTTCACGTCACCGCCCCAAAAGACGGCTCCAATCGCCTCTTCGTCTGCGAACGCCCAGGCATCATCCGCATCGTCAAAGACGGTAAACTCCTCGAAAAACCTTTCCTCGATCTCAAAGATAAGACGATCAGTTCCTTCCTCGAACTCGGTCTTTTCTGCATCGAATTTCACCCCCAATTCAAAGAAAACGGCCTCTTCTATGTCGCTTATTCCGACCTCTGGTTCAATGGCTCCACCCTGATCATGCAGTATAAGGTCTCCGCCAAAAATCCCGATAAAGCCGACATGGAAAGCGGGAAGGTGATCATGCAACTCAATTTCCCCTACTGCAATCATCACGGCGGAAAAATGGCCTTCGGCCCAGATGGCTTCCTCTATGTCGGCGTCGGAGACGGCGGCTGGGAAGGCGATGTCCTCAGCACTGGCCAAGATCTCACCACTTTCATGGGCAAAATGCTCCGGATTGATGTCGAACACTCCACCCCTGATCGCGCTTACTCGATCCCTAAGGATAATCCTTTCATCACCCCGCTCCAACAAATGACTCTCTTCGGGGTCTCCGAAAAACAATTCTCCAAAATTCATCCCAACGCCAAACCCGAAATCTGGGCCTACGGCATCCGCAACCCATGGACTTTCTCCTTCGATCGCAAAACGGGTGACCTCTTCATCGCCGATATCGGCCAAAATCACTGGGAGGAAATCAATCTCCAACCCGCCAAAAGCAAAGGCGGCGAAAACTACGGATGGAAGTTCATGTGCGGTAGCCACACCTTCCCCATCGAAGACGAAGCCACCAACCCCCGCGTCGGTCTCCTCCCGATCGCCGAATACAGTCACGTCGATCAAGGAATCTGCGTGATCGGCCTCGGCATCTATCGGGGCAAAGACTACCCCTCCATGGAAGGCACCTACTACACCGCTGATTGGGGCAGTGGCAAAATCTGGGGCCTCCAAAAAGACCCCGCTGGCAAATGGCAAATGGAAGAACTACTCGACCTCGATACCCCTCTCCGCCCCACCAGCGGTGGCGAAGACGAAGCTGGCAATATTTACCTGACCGATGCCTCCGCCAACTACGGCGGCCCCGTGGATCCCGCCACCGGTGACCGCGGGTCCCTCTGGAAACTCGTCCCCGCCGACAAAGTCCCCGCCGGTGCCATCACCGCTCCTTTACAAAAGAAATAACCCCAAATAGCTAATGCAACAAGGCACCGCCACCAGCGGTGCCTTGTCGTTTCGCCTCCTCTCCACCAATCTCATCCTCATCCTCATCCCGTGATTCTTCCTCGCCTTCTTCTCCTCTCCCTCACCGCCTTCCTCCTCCACGCAGAATCCCCCGCCGAATCCCCCCAATCACCGCCTCCCGCTCATCAACACTCCAACGCGGGAGTCGCCAGCGCCGGCCGCAATATGGAACTCGTCAAAGACCTCACCGAAGCCGACTTCCTTCGCCTCGGCTCCACCCCCAAAAGTGTCGATCTCGTCGTGGTCGCCGTCTGGAATGACGAAAATTACGGCATGAATTTCAACGGCTATGCCAAAGGAAACGCCACCTATCTCATTCCCAAAGACTGGAAAGTCACCGTTAAATATATCAACCCCAGCCCAATTCCCCACAGCCTCGTGGTCGTCGAAAAGGAATCCCTGAAAAAAATCCAAATGCCCCCGCCCTACTTCAAAGGGGCCGCCATTCCAGACTTCCTCAAAGGCCTCGCCTACGCCACCCAAACCTTCTCCTTTATCGCTGATGAAGCCGGCGACTTCGCCCTCGCCTGCGGCTTCCCCGCCCACGCCATGAACGGTCACTGGATCGCCCTCGAAATCAGCTCCACCGCCACCGCCCCCCCCATCGAGGCCCCAATCAGCCCCACCCC
>JBAWZW010000197.1:0-4989 GCA_037142835.1 Verrucomicrobiota bacterium | reverse complement strand
CACCGATCCCGCTCCCCCCAAAACCCCCTCGCCTTACACCACCATCCGCGACGGCAAAGTCACACTGGTTTCTCCTGACGAATCTCGCCCACTCCCCCTCACCGATCTAATCAACCCCATCGCCACCAGCCTCGGTAAGGACGGCCGCATCTGGGTGGTCGATCAGACACCCCGCACCACCGAGGTCAAATCCTTTAGCCCCAAAGGCGAACTCCTCCAACAACTCCCCCTCGATCCCGCCGACCCCCTCCCCATCCGCATCTTTGCCTCACGCACCAGCGAGCTGATTTTTTTAATCGAACAAAAGCCTGGCGTCGAACGCGTTCGAGCACTCACCCCCGAACCCACCCCAGACCCAGGAAAAACCGCCGAGCGAGAATCTCTCGCCCCAAAATGGAAAACCATCCTCTCCAAAAGTATCTTTGCCAGCGACACTTGGCCCGTCGCCTCACCCCTCATCCACCGCCCACGCCCCTTCAAACCAGAAGAGAAAATTCGCGTCCGCCTCGTCCCCAATCCTCTCTTTCAAGACGCCTCCCAAGATCTCGATGTCCAAATCAGTGTCGATCAAGCCGGCGCCTTTCTCCGCACGGTCGATGGCCTCCCTCTCTACAGCTTGACCGAAAACACTTTCCTCAAATGGGCGGTCATGGGCCGCGAGGGAGGCAAAGCCGTGACCTTCTTCCAAAGCGATGGCTCGGTCATCGAAGAGTTTAAAATCCGCAAGATCGCCAACACCATGGCCTTCGACGCCGGCGAATTTTCATGGATCAACCAACCCTAAACCCCCCCAGCCCATCCCCAAAGCACGCTTCAAGATTGCTTTGATCATCCCAAACCGATCACTTCACCTTCCATTCATGAGCCGCGATATCGTTTACTTTGATCTCGAAACCCAACGCACCGCCAACGACGCCGGCGGCTGGAGCAAAAAATCGGAAATGGGCATGTCCCTCGGCGTCACCTATAGCACGAAACTCGGCGAATATCGCATCTACTCCGAAAGTCGCGTCAACGAGCTCGTCGACCAATTAATCCGCGCCGACCTCGTCGTCGGTTTTAATGTGATCAATTTCGACTACGCCGTCCTCATGGCCTACACCGCTTACGATCTCCCCCACCTCTGCCCCACCCTCGATATGCTCGCCGAAATCGAAAAAAAACTCGGGCATCGCCTCGGCCTCGATGCCGTCGCCTCCGCCTCACTGGGAGTCGGCAAAACGGGCGATGGACTCGACGCCATCCGCTGGTGGCGCGAAGGCAAACTCCTCGAAATCGCGGAGTATTGTTGCTTCGATGTCAAATGCACAAAACTCGTCCACGAATTCGGATTAACCAACAAGCGCCTCTTCTATGATGATCGCTTCCAACAACGACGATCGGTCGATGTCGATTGGTAACCGCAACCCCCATCTCCCCACCGCCGTTTCCCCTACAAGCTGATTGAATTTGTCCACCCTCTTTCTCATCTTTCACCCGTGCCCGCTACCCTCACTTCGCTCCGCATCCGTAACCTCGCTCTCGTCGAAGAACTCACCTGGATCCTCACCCCAGGCTTCACCGCCGTCACCGGCGAAACCGGCGCGGGAAAGTCGATCATCGTCGGCGCCCTCAAACTCATCCTCGGCGAACGCGCCGACAAATCACTCATTCGCTCAGGCGCAGAAAGCTGCACGGTCGAAGCCGTCTTCGCTCTCACCGATTCCCAAGCCATCAACGCCAAACTCGAAGCCCAAGGAGTCGAGCCCTGCGAAGATGCCTCCCTCATTCTCAAACGCGCCTTTTCTACCGCAGGCGCTAATCGCCAGTTCATCAACGGCTCCCCAACCACCCTCGCCGTCCTCAAACAACTCGGCGATGGACTCATCGACCTCCACGGCCCCCACGATCATCAATCCTTACTCGTCGATTCCCAACAACTCACTCTCCTCGACGCTTTTGCAGGCGCCAATGAACTCCTCTCCGATTACGCAGAAAAATTCACCCACCTCACCCGCTTAACCGCCGCCCACGCCGATCTCTCCACCAGCGAGGCCTCCCTCGAACGCGAACTCGATCTCCTCCGCCATCAGGTCGCCGAAATCGATGCCGCCGCCCTCCGCACCGGAGAAGAAGAAGACCTCCTCGCCCGCTACTCGATCGCTTCCAATAGCCAACGACTCCTCGAACTTTCTACCCAAGTCATCGGGCAACTCAGCCTCGCCGACGACTCTATCCTCCAGCGCGTCAGCGACATCGGCCGCCTCATCCGCGACCTCGAACGCGTCGATCCAGGCGCCTCACGCTTCACCGAATCCCACCTCCGCGCCGCCACCGAACTCGAAGACCTCGCCCAATCTCTCGAGGATTATGCCGAAGAAATGGACCTCGATCCCCGACGCCTCGCCGAACTCGAAGAACGCGTCACCCTCATCGAAACCCTCAAACGCAAATACGGCGGGAGTGTCGATGAAGTCATCACCTTCGGTCAAATCGCCACCGAACGACTCCGGAAAATCGAATCCCGAGGCGAAGAATTAGAACGCCTCGATCGCGAAATCCTCGCTGGCAAAAAATCCCTCCTCCTCACCGGAAAAGCTCTCGGGAAAAAACGCGCTTCCGCGGCCCCAAAACTCACCGCCAGTGTCGTCACCCACTTGCGCGATCTCGGCTTCAAAAAGGCTGGCTTCGATGTCGCCCTCCACCCTCTCGAAGATCCCTCCTCCCACGGCTTGGAATCCGTCTCTTTCCTCTTCTCCCCCAACCCAGGCGAACCCCTCAAACCGCTCAAAGCCATCGCTTCCAGTGGCGAAATCTCCCGCGTCATGCTCGCCGTCAAATCCTCTTTAGCCACCCAAGATACCGTCGCCCTCCTCGTCTTCGACGAAATCGATGCCAATGTCGGTGGCGAAATCGCTCACGCCGTCGGCGCCAAAATGCGCTCCCTCGCCGCCGCCCACCAAGTCCTTTGCATCAGTCACTTACCCCAAGTCGCCGCCCTCGCTGATCACCAATTCGTCGTCACCAAAGAATACGCCGACAATCGCACCCACTCCCGCCTCCAAAAGGTCGCGGGCCCCCAACGCGTCGAGGAAATCGCCCGCATGCTCGGCGGCCAAAGTGCCTCCGCCCTCGCTCACGCCAAAACACTCCTCGGCTCTTCTTCGCTCCCCAAATAATCTCCCGCCACCGCGTCCCCCATCTTCTCCCCAGCCAGCAGAATTCCCGCCGCTTTATCCAGCGTCTCCTGCCACTCCGCCTCCGGAACAGAGTCCGCCACAATCCCCGCCCCCACATGGAAATGAACCCGCCCGCCCTCCACCACCGCCGTCCGAATCGCAATGCTAAACTGGCTCTCCCCATTAAAACCAAACCACCCCAACGCACCCGTATAAACCCCCCGCTCACTCGGCTCAATCTCCTCAATAATCTCCCGCGCCCGCTTCTTCGGCGCCCCCGTAATCGATCCCCCAGGAAAACACGCCCGCAACGCCGCCACCTGATCCACCCCACTCCGCAACCGCCCCTCCACCGTCGAAACTAAGTGGAATACTTGCTCAAATCTTTCCAGCTTCAATAACTCCCGCACACTCACACTCCCATACTCGCAAACTTGCCCCAAATCGTTCCGCTCCAAATCCGTAATCATAATCAACTCCGCCGCTTCCTTCGCCGAATTACATAAATCATCCGCCGATAAACTGTCCGCTTCCACCTCCGCTCGACGCGGCCGCGTCCCCTTAATCGGACGCGTTCGCACCGCCCCACCTGACATTTTTAAAAAGTGCTCAGGCGATGAGGAAATGATTTGTCGCTCAGCCAGAGCAAGATAGGCTGCATGCGGCGCCGGCGAATACCGCCGCAACGCCTCGTAAAATACCCAGGGATCACCCTCCCAAACCGCACTCAAACGATGCGCTAAGTTCACCTGATAAATGTCCCCCGCACTGATGTATCCTTGCGCCCGACGCACCCACTCACAAAACTCTCCCTCACTCGTCTCCGCAGAAAAAACTAACCCCGGACGGCGCTTCCCCGTCACTCCCCCACCCCCTTCCGCAAGCTGCGAACGCAAGTTCCCCACCTCCTGCCAACAGTGATCCCCGTGCCGATAAATCAACAGATCATCATAAAACCCAAACCGAAATTTTCCCCCATACTCCACAAAACCGGCCGCCATTCCCCCAGGAATCCCCTCCTCTATTCCTCGCTCCTCCGCCCGAGCCCCCAAGGCTTCGCTCAGTCGTGCCCAGTCACCCTCCGAACTCCCCTCCACCACCAAACTCGGCACCGCCGCCACAATCGAAATCTCCCCCCCACCCTCTTTCTCCATGGCCGTATCAAAGAAAACCATCCCCGGTAAATGACGCGCCCGCGACGCCACCTCGAACGGAGAAAGGTCGAGATCGATCGGGCGTGATTGGCGTTTCGTAATTAACATCCCCCAACGCCTTCCGCGAGGAGCGCGTCCTTTTCAAATGAATTCTTTCCGCTATCCTGCTTTTTCTATGAAACGCCTCACTCTTTCAGCCGTTGCTTTCCTCCTCATCTCCCTGCCTCTTTCCGCTCAAGACCCCGCCGATCCCGATCGCCTCGAACTCATCCCCACTAGGCCAGCACAGGTTCTTCCGCCTCCAGTCGATCTCCCCCTCATTCCCGCACTCCCCAATCCTTCCGAAAAAAATCAGTCCAATCTCCCCGCCAATCCCTTGAAAAAACGCGACTCCACCACCGCCGCCGCCGAGGAGTCCGTGAAAGAACGCATCCGCATCCGCGAAGCAAAAACCAAGGCCCAACGCGATCCCGCCATCCAAGCCGAATGGGCCTTCTCCAATCAGGTAAAAACTGACTACGAAAAACGCCAAGCCCTCCAAAACTACTACCAACTCCTTTACACGCGCATGGCGAAAATCGATCCCTCCATCAAACTCGCCACCGAAGTCCTCCTCAAAGCATCCCTCGCCGAATTAAAACAGTCCAAAATCGCTCCCACCCTCCCTCCACCCAACC
>JBAWZW010000196.1:0-4998 GCA_037142835.1 Verrucomicrobiota bacterium | reverse complement strand
GAAGCGGTCGAAGCGGTCGAAGCGGTCGAAGCGGTGGCGTTTCGATTGGTGGTTGATGCGAAAGCTGAAGTTGAAGCAATTGAGCCAGAGCAAGATGCTCTGGAGATAACGCCTGATGATTTAGTGAGGAAGATTGGGGAGTTGAGTGGGGTCCGGGGGGCGATGATCTCCCTTAGGGAGGGATTGGCGGTGTCGTCGAAGCTTTCTGTGGGGATGCGTGCGGAGGTATTGGCGGCATTTGTTCCGCAGATCTTTGTGCGGATTGAGCAGTATACGGGGGAGATGGAACTTGGGGCGATTGATGAGTTGGTGCTGAATACGGAGAGCGGGCGGTGTCAGTTGAACCGAAGAGGAGAGATTTTTTTGTCGGTATTTGGTGAGAAAGATCAGGGGTTCCCCGTTGAGGAATTGGAGAAGTATTTGGGGATTTTTCGTCAGGGAAATTTGGGGATAGGAATTTAGCAACGAACGATGGCGATTATCAATCAAGCGACGAAAGAGCTGCAGGTAAAAATTGTTTACTACGGGCCTGCGAAGAGTGGGAAGACGACCAACTTGGAGCAAATTCACCGGGATGTGCAGATTCCGGAGAACACGGTGAAGGGGAAGTTGACCTCTTTGGCGACGAGTAGTGACCGGACATTATTTTTTGATTTCTTCCCTTTGGAGGCGGTGGCGATTCGGGGATTCAAGACGAAATTTGCGCTTTTCACCGTCCCTGGGCAGGCGATTTACAATGCGACGCGGCAGATTGTTTTGCGGGGGGTGGATGGGATTGTTTTTGTGGCCCACTCGGAGTACGAGAGAATGGAGGAGAATGTGGAGGCGTTGAGGCAGATGGAGGAGAATTTGAAGACGTTGAACTTGAATTTGGCGGAGATTCCGTTGGTGATTCAGTATAACAAGCGGGATCTGGCTGAGGTGGCACCGGTGGAGTATTTGAACTTTGTCTTAAACAACCGGGAAGTGGAGGCCCCGACATTTGAGGCGTCGGCGACGCAGGGGATTGGGGTATTTGAGTCATTGAATATGATCACGCGGATGCTCTTGCAGAAATTTCTCAAGGAGACGGGAAGGAAAGCTATTTAAGCGGATGAGCCAATTTCCTCAATTGATTCAGGCAGATATGGATGCGCTCGATGGGGAGATGCGGGACTTGTTGCGGAAGAGTGAGGCGAACCTCGCCCTTCTGGTGGAGAAGGCGGGGTACTTGATTCACCAATGTGGGAGTCAGGAGGCCATGGATTCGGCGACCTTTGCCACCTTGGGTTCGAATGCTTTCAACGCCGTGCAGTTTATGGCGCGGCTGGTCAATGAGGGAAATTTTACGAGTATGTATCAGCAGGGGGAGAGGTATAGCACCTTGATGCTGAATGTGGATGAGAACGCCTTGCTGGTGCTGGTTTTTCCGACGCATCTCACCTTGGGTTCGGTGAAGTATTATGCCACGCCAGCGGCGTTGGCGATCGGGGTGTTGATACGGTCTGCGTCGTTAAGGGTTGGAGTCAACAGTCTGGATTTGAGCGACCTAGATCCGCTGGATATTGGTGAAATTTTTCGGGGAAAGTGAATGGTGGAGTGAGGGGAGATGGGCGGTAGCATGGGAATACGAAAAAGGGCGGACGCAATATTTGCGTCCGCCCTTTTGGTGTGGAAGTGGGGTTGGTGGTGCTTTAGACCGTTTCGGCGGGTTCGCTTTCTGGTCGGGTGGCGGGACTGAAGATCAGTTTGCCATTTTCGGCACTGACTTGGGTGGTATCGCCCGCCTTGAGGTTCCCGCGAAGGATTTCTTCTGCCATGGGATCTTCGAGGTAACGTTCCACCGCACGGCGCATGGGCCGTGCGCCGTATTGCGGATCGTAGCCTTTTTCGATGAGGAGTTCCTTGGCTTTTTCGTCGAGGCTGATGGTGATTTCTTTGTCTTTGATGCGGGCGGCAACTTTTTTGATTTCCAAGTCGACGATGGTGAGGAGTTCGGGTTTGCCGAGGGTGTGGAAGACGATGAGATCATCGAGACGATTGACGAACTCGGGTTTGAGGACGCGTTTGGCTTCGCCGAGGATTTTGTCTTTCATCACATCGTAGGCTTGCTCGTCTTTATTCGAGGAGGTGAAGCCCATCACGCTGGATTTTTTGATGAGTTCCGCGCCGATGTTGGAAGTCATGATGATGATGGTGTTGCGGAAGTCGATTTTCCTGGAGAGCGAATCGGTAATTTTTCCTTCTTCGAGAATTTGCAAGAGGAGGTGCATGACATCGGGGTGAGCCTTCTCGATTTCGTCGAAAAGGACCACGCTGTAGGGGCGACGTCGAACGGCTTCGCTGAGCTGGCCGCCTTCTTCGTAGCCGACGTAGCCGGGAGGCGAGCCGATCAAGCGGCTAGCGGTAAATTTCTCCATATACTCGGACATATCGATTTGGATGAGGGCATCGCGATCCCCGAACATGAACTCTGCAAGAGTCTGGGCGAGAAAGGTTTTGCCGACGCCGGTTGGGCCGAGAAAGATGAACGAGCCGATGGGGCGTCGGGGATCTTTGAGGTCGGCACGGGAACGGCGGAGGGCCTTACTAATGGCGATGACGGCTTCGTCTTGACCGATGACTTTGCCCCGCAACTCGCCTTCCATGGCGAGGAGTTTTTGGGTTTCGGCTTGTTCCATGCGATTGAGGGGGACGCCAGTCCATTTGGAGACGACGTGCATGATATCGTCATCGGTGACGATGACTTCCTTTTCTTCGCGTTGTTCGCGCCATTCGGTGAGGATGGCTTCGAGTTTTTCTTTGGTGTGTTTTTCGTCGTCGCGGAGGCTGGCGGCTTTTTCGAAGTCTTGCGCTTTGATGGCGGTTTCTTTGGCGGTGCGGATGTCTTCGATTTCTTTTTCGATGTCTTTGACGTTGGGGGGGCGAGTCATGGCACCGATGCGGGCGCGGGCTCCGGCTTCGTCCATGATGTCGATGGCTTTATCGGGCAGGAAGCGACCCGTGAGGTAGCGGTCGCTGAGTTTGACGGCTTGTTCGAGGGCGGAGTCGGTGTAGCGGGCTTTGTGATGGGCTTCGTACTTAACGCGGAGACCTTTGAGGATGAGGATGGCTTCGCTGACGCTGGGAGCTTCGACCTTGACTTGTTGGAAGCGGCGTTCGAGGGCGGCATCCTTTTCGATATACTTGCGGAACTCATTGAGAGTGGTGGCGCCGACGCATTGCATTTCTCCGCGGCTGAGGGCGGGTTTGAGAATATTGCTGGCATCCATGGCGCCTTCGGCACTTCCTGCGCCGACGATCGTATGGAGTTCGTCGATGAAAAGGATGATGTTTTTGGCGCGGCGGATTTCATCCATGACGGCTTTGATGCGCTCTTCGAATTGGCCGCGGTATTTGGTTCCTGCGACCATGAGGGCGAGGTCGAGGGTGATGACCTTTTTGTCGCGGAGAAGTTCGGGGACATTTCCGCTGGCGATTTCTTGGGCGAGGCCTTCGACGATGGCGGTCTTGCCGACGCCGGCTTCTCCGATGAGCACGGGGTTATTTTTTGTGCGGCGGCAGAGGACTTGGATGATGCGTTCGATTTCGTTGGCGCGACCGATCACGGGATCGATTTCGCCCTTTTTGGCGAGTTCGGTGAGATCGCGACCAAAGGCCCGGAGCGCGGGAGTTTTGAGATCTTTTCCACCGCGACCTGCGGCTTCGGTTTGGGGTTCTTGTTCGCCGTCGTTGGGGGTGAAATTGGGGTCGAGTTCCTTGAGGATTTCGTTGCGGGTGCGTTCGATATCGACCTCGAGATTTTTGAGGACGCGAGCGGCTACGCCTTCGCCTTCGCGGAGGAGGCCGAGGAGAATGTGTTCGGTACCAACGTAAGAATGGTTGAGGGATTTGGCTTCTTTGCCGGCGAGGGCGAGGACTTTTTTGACGCGGGGGGTGTAGGGAATATTGCCGACCATTTTGGTTTCGGGGCCACTGCCAACTTGTTTTTCTACTTCCATGCGAACGGTTTCGAGGTCGAGGCCCATTTTTTGGAGGACATTGACGGCCACGCCTTGGCCGAGTTTGATGAGACCGAGGAGGAGGTGCTCGGTGCCGACATAGTTATGATTAAAGCGATCGGCCTCCTTTCTGGCGAGTGCGAGAACCTGTTGGGCGCGTGGCGTGAAGTTGTTCATCATTTGGAGTGAAGCGTTTTTCGGACCGCCACCACCGGGCATTTCGCCTCAGCAGCAGACTTGTCTGAGATTTTTGACAATTTGTCGCGAAAGTGAGAGGGACGCAAGTGCTTGACAGGGGATTTTGGAAGATTTTTTTGGGGGAGTTAGGGGGTGAAATGAGAGTTCTGGTGGTGGGCGAGAATTTTGATGGGAGTGGTGGTTAGGAGGCATAGGAATTGCTGTAATTTAAAGTATGTTCCATATTTTCTATATCGTGCGAGGGGTTTGGGCGAAGACTTTTATAGGGGTATTGATCTTGACCGTGGCGACACTGGCGTTGGCGAGTGGGGGGCAAAGGGTGGAGTTGGGATGGGATGCGCAAACGGGTGGCGAGGTCGTGGGGTATCGATTGAAGTATGGGACGGCGAGTGGGAGCTACGGTCAGGAAGTGGATGTGGTGGGGGTGACGGTTGGAGCTGCGGAGAATTTGGCGGCTGGCACTACTTATTACTTTGTGGTGACGGCGTATAATCAAGATGGGGCGGAGAGTGTTCCGTCTGAGGAGTTAGCGGTGACGACTGGGACGAATCCCTTGCCGGTGGTTAGTCTGGTGATTCCTGGGAACAGCTACGGGTGGACGAGTCCTGCGAGTCTCACTTTGAAGGCAAGTGCGATTGCTGGGGTGGGGACGATTCAGCGGGTGGAGTTTTATAGTGGAGCGGAAAAGTTGGGGGAGGACAGGGTGGCGCCTTATGCGCTGACTTGGGGTGGGGTTGGGGCAGGATCGTATCGGATTGTGGCGCGGGCGTTTGATGATCAAGGGGGCTGGAGTGATTCGACGGGGATGCAGGTGGTTGTG
>JBAWZW010000195.1:0-4998 GCA_037142835.1 Verrucomicrobiota bacterium | reverse complement strand
CGCCACCGCACGCCCCTCACTCAGCCCGAGAATTATCCATTTCATCCCCCGAAACCTTCCCAATCGTTCCACGAGTCCATACTCAAATCGGGCTTAAAACTGAAAGTAGATAAAAGCCTTATATTTTACGGGAATGAAGAGAATCGCCAACTCGGTGCCCACCCCCAGTAAGGCCGCCGCCACCCAGTCCGGAAGCCGTTGCCAGATCGGGGTGAAAAACTTTCGACTGTTCAGCCAGTGGACTATCGCCAGAACGATGAATACCGCAAAACAACTCCAGCCAAAAGACTTGCCACCGTGCTTCCCAAAGAAAGCGAACGCCTTGAAGATCGTCCACGCCATTTCCAGACTGGTCGCCTTGATCACTCCCGCCTTTTCATCGATCATTGGGGCCGCCCGAAAGAAAATCCAAGTAAGGCAAATCCAGTAGAAAGTTAGCGGCACCGCCAGCCATGCCATCACCGTTTTGAAAAATTCTCCAGCACCCGCCAGCATCCGCCCCCACTCCCGGTGAAAAATCAGCGCGACGCCGTGCATCCCACCCCAAATGACAAATGTCCACGAAGCGCCATGCCACAAACCACCGAGGAGCATCGTCAGTAAAAGATTGCGACTCGTAAAAAGCTTGCTCCCTCGGTTGCCCCCAAGCGGGATGTAGAGGTAGTCACGTAGCCAAGTACTCAAGGAAATATGCCAGCGCCGCCAAAAGTCCGTGATACTTTTTGCGAAGTAGGGGAAATCAAAATTTGGGGTGAGCTCATAACCCAACAACCGAGAAGTGGCGATCGCCATATCCGTGTAGCCACTAAAGTCGCAGTAAATTTGCACCGCATAAAACACCACCCCTAAGACAGCACTGAAATGATCATACTTGGTCGGCGAGGCAAAAAAAGCATCGGCAATTTGAGCAGCAAACTCCGAGACACACGCCTTTTTGACAAAACCGAGAAAGAAGAGAGTCGCACAGGCGCGGACATCCACGCTCGCCCAAACCCGCCGCTCAAAGACCTGAGGGAGAAAGGTGATCGCGCGGACGATCGGACCCGCAACCAGCGGAGGAAAAAAGGAGATAAAAAAGGCGAGGTCCAGAAAACTTTTCAAGGGATCGAGTCGACGCCGGTAGACATCGATCGAGTAACTCATGGACTGAAAAGTGTAAAAGCTAACCCCATATGGCAGAATAATTTGCAGGGTATGCACCGAAGTATGAAGACCAAACCACCCGAGAAATGCCCCTGCAGAAGTCACAAAAAAGTTGAAGTATTTAAAGTAACAAAGCACCCCGAGATTCACCGCCAGGCTGACTACTAGCCACGCCTTCCTCGCCCGTTCACCCCGCGACACCGCCAAACCCCGACCAACCGCGTAATCCATCGCCGTCGACGCCCATAGTACTAAAGGAAACCACCACCCTGAGGGCATTTTCTCCCAACTTCCTTCCCTTAAATCCCTCAAAAAAACCAGCGGGTCACCGATAAAAAAGCACGCATAGAAAAAATGTCCGCAGATCAACAACCAGACTTTCCTCGCGGTATTCCCACGTAGTGACCAGTGGACAGCAAAGACGATCAGGAAAAATTCAAAAAAACGAAACTCGACAAAAAGCATAATCGATTACCAGGGAAACAGATGGACGATAGCCCGCACAATGATTAGCTCAACGAAATGGCTCATCTGGCGCTACCGTCCTTGACGTCGCCATTCACTAAAGCGCTCACCGAGTCGACGGGTAAACGCCTCAGCACCCCGAGCGTTCAAATGGCCTCCATCGTAGTGAAGTTCAGGCTCATAAAGAAGCGCGTCGTCATGGAGATTATTGAAAAGGATGAAGGGCAAACCGCCAGGCAATCCGCCAAAATTTTCGTGCGGATTAATCGTCGGCGGAAGCACAAAAAGAGCTTCTGCCCCTGCACCTCGGACCTCCGCCTGGATTTCCCGTAAAGCGTCGATCAACCCCGGGCGAATCCCCCTCGGCAACCGAGGCTTTTTCAACTCGTCGATCACAGAAAGATACTCCGCAAGAACTCGCCCAACCAACAAACTTGGCTCGGGCTCGGGCTCAAACCCACGAGCCTCAATCCACGAAGGCACGCGATGTTTTTTAACAAAATTCATCTTCTCCTGCGCCCATTCAGTCCCCCGGCCGAGGTGAAAAAATTGCCGGAAAAAAATCCCCGTATGCAACGAGATTAGATGGCGTTTCTCCTCAGGGGTCCGAGACGACTCCCAAACCATTTTCCATGCCATCAGCGTGTGCCGCCAATCGTGCCAATAGACCGCCCGCTGCTGCGACGCATAACCCTCATCCACACGAGTTTTGCCATCGATAATTTCAAAAATCACCCATTTCAACCTAGCGGGATGAAGACGAAGAATCTGCCGTAGAAAAAAGAAGGTTTCCGGTGGCCACATCCCCGACGCCCCGAGATTGAATGAACTCGTCTCCGTCCCATGATCGCGGGTTTCCGCATCGAATTTCTGCGGAATAATCTGATGACGAAAGCGACTGGACCCGACAAAAATAGTGTCAAAGCGATCTTTGTGCTCGGCAAAGTAACGAAACTTCGGCGAGACATCAGGGATCGTCGGAAATGGCAGCCCCTTGCCAATCACCATCGCGGTTGCAGTAAGCGCCGCCGCAAACGCGCAACCGTTGCCGAAAATTCGGACGGCCTGCGAAAACCACCAAGTTTCGGAGCGATTCATCGTTTTTTTATGCTCGAAACTTCGCCGAAGGGCGACAAAGTTTTATTCATAGTCGACGACTCACCGCCCCGCCGCTTCCCGAACGGTTTCCGCTCAACCACTTCCCCAAACACCAAACGTACCCCCCAAAAAAATCGTGAATCTATTCTAACGCCAAGGCTCCACCCTTGTCCAAAAACCTCTTTAAATGGGTCAAAGTACAACATCAAAGCGGTCACCAAAGCTCCAGAGACAGTCCCACAAAACTCCCGTTCACCCATCAAAACGCAAGATCACCGCTCCAAAATACCCGATTCAGCGCCAGTTCGATTTCCAAGAATCCCAAGGTCGATGGTTCAATCTTCGGGCGATTTTTGATAAGGTGAATGCCCGCTACTTTCGCAATCGAATCAAAAACTATCGCATAGTCTGGGGCAAAAAGCGCAAGGAACGCCCCCGAAGATCCGTAGTTTTTGGCTCAATCCAAGAAGAGGATCGAATCATCCGCATTCATCCACTCCTCGACAGACTATTTGTCCCCCAATGGTTTGTTGAATACGTACTCTTCCACGAGATGCTCCATTCTGTCGTTCCAGATATTTACGATCCCCAAGGCCGGCGCATCGTCCACCACGCCGACTTCTACGAAAAAGAACGCCGATTCTATTGGTTCCGCCGTGCGAAACTCTGGGAACAAGAAAATCTCCGGCGCTTCCTTCAGTAATATTTAAAATATCCTCTTCGTATTTTTCTCGACACACTCCCATGAACCGTCAATCTCCACCGACTAGCTAGCTCCCCATCCATCAACCTTTATGCAAATCTTCTTCGGCTTTCTCATTGGTTCCACCGCTTGGTTTCTCATGCGCTACCTCGTCGCAGGGCTTTACACCGTCGACCAAAACGAAAGAGCCGTGAAAACCATCTTCGGACGAGCCGAACGCCTTGGCAACCAAACAACCCTCGATGATCCCATCTCCGAGTCTCTCAAGCCTGAGGAACGCGGGCGCTACTCCTACCCCCAAGTCCGCGTCATCCCCCCAGGTGGCCCATATTTCAAATGGCCGTGGGAGCAAATCTATAAAGTAAACATCTCCACCCAAACGCTCAACATGGCTTTCGATCCCGAAGATCCGCGCGCCAATGCCAATGGCACCCAACTCAGCGCCGTCACCAAAGATCAACTCGATACGGGACTCACTGGCCAAATCCGTTACCGCATCTGCGAGCAAAACCTCTACGCTTTTCTCTTTGGAGTAAAACGCCCCATCGTTCACGTCATGGGCTACTACATCAGCATTCTTCGCGAACGCATCGCCAACTTCACCGCCCCTCCACCCCTCGAGGAGGCCTCTGATAACAGCATTGCCAGCGTCGCGGGGATTTCCATTAATGATCTCCGCAAAAATCTCTCCACCCTCAACGAGCACATGGATCAAAGTTGTGCCAGCTCAGCTCCTCGCTACGGGATCACCTTCGATGCGTCCCTGATCACGGGAATCGATCCCCCGCAAGAAGTCGAAAGCGCCCTCGCCGCCATCAACACCGCCCACAACCAAGTCAGCTCCGATATCTCCCTCGCTCAAGCCTCCGCCGATCAAAAAATCGTCCAATCAAAGCGCGCGGTCGAAATCGAAACGCTCAACGCCTACGCCGAAGTCGAACCCCTCCGGGCCCTCGCCGGCCAGCTCACCACCCTTCGCGCCAGTGGCCCAGATGCCCTTTCCGCCTACCGACGCAATGTTCGACTCAAACTCTTTAAACAAGCCTCCCAAATCATTATCGAAGACGCCCAATGACTTTTCTCATCGCCACCATCGCCACTTTCTTCGGCCTTTTCTTCATCGTTCCAGTCATCTTCGGGCTCCTTCGCGCCTTCGGTGTCTACGCCATCGTCCCAGAAGGCCGTTGCCACGTCTATGTCCTCTTCGGAAAAGTCCTCGCCGTCATCGATGAGCCAGGTATCTATTTCCTCTGGGCGAGGTTAGGCGTGGTCGGCCCGATCGTCAACTGGCTCGGCCAATGTCATGTCCTCGATCTCCGACTCGATCAATCCTACCTCCGCAGCCAACCCGTCAACAGCGAGGAAGGTGCCCCCATGGGCATCGGCATCTGGTATGAAATGTTCATTAGCGACCCCGTCGCCTATCTTTTTAAAAATGCCGATCCCCGAGGCTCCCTCAGCGCCAATGTCAGCAGCGCCACCGTTCGGTGCTTAAGCAATATGCCCCTCGGCTCCATGCTGGAAACTCGACACGCCATGTCCATGACCGTTCGCACCGAGGTCTCCCCAAAATCCAACGAGTGGGGCTA
>JBAWZW010000194.1:0-5001 GCA_037142835.1 Verrucomicrobiota bacterium | reverse complement strand
CACCAGCAAAATACCCCCAAGAATTCCCTGCACCACCCAAAACTCCTTCCCCCATTCTCCCGCCCAAAACCCCTTCCGCACCCCCTCATCATACCGCTGCCCCAGAATATCCGTCACCACCGGCACCGGCTCGGGCTTCACTCCCTCCTCCACCTTCACCGCCGGATCCTTCACCGCTGGAACCTTCGCCACCACCGTCTTTTCCCCAGTCACCTTCAACGGCCCCACCTCACCCACCAACTCCAGATACTTCTCCAATTCAGGATCAAAATACCCAAAAATATACCCAGGCATCTCCGTCTGCCGATCCTCAGGAATCACCGCCTGCTCAAAGGTCTTCACCCCCCGAATCCCCAACTCGTCACTCGCATCCTTCACAAAATTTGCCGACGCGGGATACGCCCTCCACCCCTTCGCCTCCTTCAAGATGGGCGCTTCCACACGATCAAAATTCCCCTGACCACTCACCCGCAACTTCATCGTCACCGGATCCCCCATCTTCACCTCCCGCGGACTCCCCGACGCCACCAACTCAAACTTCCCCACCGCCCCGCTAAACGACCGCGGCTTCCCCGCCACCGGCAACGGCTTCACCGTCAACTCCACCGCTTCCCCCTTCGCCTTAATCAACTGCATTTGCGAAAAAATCGGGTCCCCAAAGGCGTCGTCCCCAAAGATATCAAAAATCGATCGCCCCGCCTTCTTCTGCACCCGCGGAACCTGCGCGTTATATTGCACCACCACCGGCCCAATCGACATCTTCCCCGCCTTAATCGGCGTGATCGCCGTCTTAAATGTCAGCAAGTCATAATCAATCCCATTCTTCTTCACCTGCTCGGTTCGCGTCGGCTCCGGCATCTTCACTTTCGTAAACCCTTCCCCGCCTATCTCTGGCATCGCCGCCGGTTGCCACCTCACCCGCGAATCCACATACAACCGAACCTCCATAGGGATCATCTCCCCCACATAAGCCGCTTTCTTCCCGAGAGTTATCTCCACAATCCCCATCGCCTTCGGCCTCGCCCCCTCATCCGCACTACTCGCCTGCACGGTCAAACTCACGGGACTCGTCTGATACTCCTTCCCCCCAACGTCCACACTCACCGCAGGAAAAGTAAAGGTCCCGTTCTTCTCCGCCACCACCGTGTAAACATAAACCGTCGAGCTCTCATTCCTTCGCCCACCACCCCCTAGCTGGATCGATCGCTGCTGCGTCGCCCCCGCGTAACTCACCTCCAACCCCTCCACTTTAACATCAGGAATATCCGTCGCCTGCTTCCCCCCAGTCACCTTAATCTGAAACTGCAACGACTCCCCAATCACCGTCACCCCACGCTCCAAACTCGCCTTCACCGAAACATCCGCATCCGCTCCCCAGCCACCCAGAATCAGCCCCAACCATATTCCCACCACCCACATCCCCCGAAAAAGTATTCCCCATGCTTGTTTCATCAGTTCTCCTTACCAATCTTTTAAGACTCGACCACCCGCTTTCCCACTTCCGGGCTTCAATAACTGCACCCGCGAATCCTCCCCCTTCAAACTCTCCAATAATCCCTTGGCCTGCGCTTCAGTCATCTTCCCCTCCGCCGCCGCCGCGGCCTCCGCCGCCTCCGCTTCCGCTTCCCCACTCGGTCCCGCTGGCTGCGGATTCTGCCCCTTAATCTCACCCTCCCGCTTCTTCTCCGGCCCAGCCTCCGCCGGCTTCCCCGGCTGCTCTTTCTCCCCACCCTTCCCACTCGGATCATCCTTCGCCTCCCCACCCTCCGGCTTCCCCTCCCCACTCTTCTTGTTCCCCTCTTCCTTGGGCTTTTGCTTCCCCTCTTCCTTCCCCTCCCCAGTCTTCGATTGCTCATCCTTTCCCTTTCCCTCCTTCCCTTCCCCGTCCTTCGGCATCCCACCTTCCCCAGGCTTCTCCTCCCCTTTTTCCCCATCCTTTTTCCCTTCCGATTTCTTCTCCTCCTCCGATTTCTGCTGGTCCTCCGAATTCTTCTTCTCCTTGTTCGGATCCTTCCCCTCTTTCGATTGCGGATTCTCCTCGTTCTTCTTCTCCTCACTCTTCTTCTCCTCCGGCTTCTTTTCTTCTTTTTTCTTATCCTCCTCTTTCTTTTCCTCTTTCTCCAAATCCTCAATCATCCGCTGCACCAAATCTCGATTATACTTCGCCTCCCCACTCTTCGGCGCCACATTCAACGCCTGATCATAGTGCTCCACCGCACTCTTCCATTCCTTGATCTTCGATACCTTCTCCTTCTGCGCCGCTCCTCGCCGATACAAGGTGTTCCCCAAATTATACTCCGCCGCCGACCGCAACACCGGATCACTCGAAGTCACCGCCTTCGCAAAAGATTCCAACGCTTTCCCATACTCCCCCTGCTTATACGCCGCCGCTCCACTATTAAAATGGAGCTTCTCCGAACTCGGCATCCGCTCCAACTGCTTCTTGAAAATTTCCCCAGCCCCCTTGTAATCCGCCTTCTCATACGCTTCCACTCCCGTGTTCTTCCCCCATCCATTCCCCGGAAAAATCAGCCCCAAACTCACGCCCAAAATCAACCCCGTCACCCTCATCCTCACCCCTCCTCCACCCTTCCTCTCCCCGATCAATGACCATAACCCCAGAAAAAAGAGCCCCGCCCCCAACGGCCACTGATACCGCTCAATCGGCCGACGCGCCACTTTAGCATCAATATCTTTTTCTTTCATTTGTGCGAGACCCTCATGGACGATCTGTAGCGTATCCGACGGCCCAGATTGAAGACGAATATAAAACCCTCCCGTCACTTCAGCAATTTTCTTTAACCGCTCCTCGTCCAATTTCGATTTCACAAATTCCCCCTTCTCATCCTTCACAAATTCCGTCCCCCCATTCGCTCCCCCCACCGGTATCAATGCCCCATCCGCCGATCCCACCCCCACGGTGAAAATCCGCACCGCCCCTTGTAATCCCTCCGCCGCTTTCACCGCGTCATCATCCAGCTCTTCCCCGTCCGTAAACAAAATCAAGGCCCGATTCTCACTCTCCCCCTTCCCAAATGCCTCCACCGCTAACTGAATCGCCGCCGTAATGTTCGTCCCCCCACGCGGGATAATCTCCGTGTCCAACTCCCCCAATGAACTCAACACCGCCCCATAATCCACGGTCAATGGCGCCTGCAAAAATGCCGTCCCCGCAAACGCAATCAACCCCGCTCGATCCCCCTCCAATTGCCCAATCAAATCCTCCGCCGCTAACTTCGCCCGACCCAATCGACTCGGCGGCAAGTCCGTCGCCAACATGCTCTTCGAACAATCAATCGCCAATAGCACATCCCTCCCACGCCGCTGACTCTTCTCCCACGTATATCCCCAACGCGGCCCCGCCAACGCCACCACCACCAACCCCATTCCCGTCAACATACAGATAAATCGCCCTACCCGCTTCGCCACACTCAAACTCCCCGCCAATCGCCCCTCCAATCTCGCCGCCACCAACTGCCTCAACAATTTCCTCCGCTGCCCCCCATTGCGCAAAAATAACCCGATCAATACCGGAAAAATTACCCCCACCCAAAAATATCGCGGCTCGCTAAATGTCACATCCATCACCTGTTCTCCTCCTTAAAATTCTTCCTCATGGCAATCTCCTCCACACACTCTCCGCCAAAAGTGCCCTCAACCCCAACATCCCCAACCCCAACCCCACCAGCCACCCATACAAATCCCGATACTGTTTGTATTGCGTCAGCTCCACAGTCGACTTCTCCAACTTATCAATCTCCTCAAAAATTTGCGTCAATGTCTGCGTGTCCGTCGCCCGATAATACTCCGCCCCAGTCATCGCCGCCACTTTCTTCAATGTATCCTCGTCCACCGTCACCTTCATATTCCGATACACCTTCCGCCCAAACATATCCTGCATCGGCATCGGCGCAAACCCCTTCGTCCCAGCTCCAATCGTATACACCTTGATCCCCAATGCCTTCGATGCCTCCGCCGCCGTAATCGGTGAGATCTTCCCCGCGTTGTTGTCCCCATCCGTCAGCAAAAGCACGATCCGACTTTTCGCCTCTTTCGACTTTAATCGGTTCGACGCCGACGCAATCGCCGAACCAATCGCCGTTCCATCCTCCACCAACCCAATCTTCACCCGCTCAAGGTTTTGCAAAAGCCAGTCGTGATCCAAAGTCAAGGGACTCACCAAATACGGGCGCCCCGCAAAACAGACAATTCCCAACCGATCATTCGGCCGCGCCTCAATAAACTTTTGCGTCACCTGCTTCACCACCTCCAACCGACTCGCCCGCTCACCCCCAATCGTAAAATCCTCCGCAAGCATCGATCCCGAAACATCCAGCGCCAGAATAATATCAATCCCACTCGCCTCCACCTTGCTGATGGTTTTCCCCATCTGCGGTCGCGCCAAACCCACAATCAACGCGATCATCCCCCCCAAAAATAGCGTGGTCATCCACTTCCCCACTCGCGCCCGACTCTCCCTCCCTAACCCCCGAATTCCCCGCAACGAGGAAAAAATCACCGCCGGCGCTCCCCCCCGACCACCCTCCAGCATCGCCAAAAATGGCACGAGCAACAACAACAGCAACCACCACGGACTCGCAAAACTCACGGGACTCTCCGCCAAAAATTTCACTCCACTTCCCCCTTCACAAACAATGTCGCACTCCCCAATAACCGCACGTTGTCCTCCACCCCAGCATCCGCCCGCGCAAATTTAATCATGTCGCACCGAACCAAAAACTCCCCAATCAACTGCCGATCTCCATCAGAAAATCGCCCCGTTTGCACGATCTCCCCCAAAAACTCTGGCGAGGTCTGCTCCCGCGCGTGCAACCCAAATTGCCCGCCAATGTAAGCCCTCAACACGTCCGAAACCGCAAAAGAAAAGGCATACGGCGCCGCCACTCCCGCCTCCCCCTGCAACCGTTCCAAAGCCCCCAGCGCCACCTCCCGGGGACTCGGCGGCACCACCGCGGGACGCCGTTTCATCCACCGCACCAC
>JBAWZW010000193.1:0-5045 GCA_037142835.1 Verrucomicrobiota bacterium | reverse complement strand
TGGGGGAGGGTTTGGGTGGGGATGGCGAAGATGAGATCGAGATTAATATTGGAGAAACCGGCTTCGCGGAGGGTGGCGAAGGTTTTTTGGGATTGGGCGGCGGAGTGGGAGCGTCCGAGGATTTTGAGGAGGGGATCGTGCCAGGACTGGACGCCGAGGCTGATTCTGGAGACGCCGGCTTGGTGGAGGAGTCGGGCTTTTTCTGGGGGGACGGTGGCGGGGTTGGCTTCGAAAGTCCATTCGGCGAGCTGGGAGAGATCGAGGCGGGAGCGGAGGCCGGAGAGGAGGTAATCGAGCTGGGAGGTGGTGAGGGCGGTGGGGGTACCGCCGCCGAAGTAGATGGTTTCTGGGAGGAGAGAGAATTGTTCTTTGGCTTGGTCTACTTGGGCGAGGAGGGCATCGAGGAAAGCGGTGGTTTTATTTTTGGAGCCGACCTCGACGTAGAAGCAGCAATAGGGGCAGAGTTTGGGGCAGAAGGGGATATGGAAGTAGAGATGGCGGATGGTGGGGGGGATAGTGGGGGGAGGGGAGGAGGGAGAGGAGGTCAATGAGCGGAGGCTTTTTCGGAGCCGAGTCCGGTTTGGGAGCGGACGGAGAGTTCATTGAATTTGGATTCGGCGAGGAGATCGCGTGGGGAGAGGATGGTGCCGAAGTAAGCGGCGAGGAAGCCGAGGGGGATGCTGACGATCCCGGGATTTTCGAGGGGGAAAGGGGCAGATTTGGCATCATAGAGGCCATTTTTGCTGAGGAGAATGAGGGCGATGGAGGAGAGGAGTCCGATGGCGAGGCCGGCGACGGCGCCGGTGGTATTGAAGCGTTTCCAGAAGATGGAGAAGAGGATTACGGGGAGATTGGCGGAAGCGGCGACGGAGAAAGCGAGGCCGACGAGCATGGCGGCGTTGACACTGGAGCCGAGTTTGATGGCGATGGCGATGCTGGTGGCGCCGACGACGAAAGCGGTGATGCGGGCGACGAAGACCTCGCGACCGGGCTGGGATTCGCGGCCTTTGTGGATGACATTGGTATAGAAATCGTGAGCGAAGGAAGTGCTGGCGGACATGGTGAGGCCGGCGACCACGGCGAGGATGGTGGCGAAGGCGACGGCGGAGATGAAGGCGAAGAAGAGATCGCCGCCGAGGACATGGGCGAGGATGGGGGCGACCATATTGCCATTGGGGAGGCCTTTGGCGTCGAGGGGGAGGTCTTTGATTTTGAGGAGGATAGCGGCGCCGAAGCCGAAGAAAGTGGTCATGATGTAGAACACCCCGATGATCGCGGTCGCCCAGACCACGCTGACGCGGGCGGTTTTGGCATCTGGAACGGTGTAGAAGCGGACGAGGATGTGGGGGAGTCCGGCGGTGCCGAGGACGAGGCCGAGGGCGAGGGAGACGAAGTCCCAAGCGCCCCAAGGGTTGGCGGTGGTGGCGCCGAATTTCATGCCGGGGTCGAGGAGATTGACTGGGGGTTTGGAGCCTCCGTAAGTGGCTTGGGAGACGGCATCGAAGAACGTGCCGAGGCTGAAATTGAATTTACTGAGGACCATGTAGCTGAGGGCGACGGCGCCGCCCATGAGGAGGATGGCTTTGATGATCTGGACCCAAGTGGTGGCGAGCATGCCACCGAAGACCACGTAGACGAGCATGAGGATCCCGACGCCGATGACGGCTGGGGCGAAGGGGACGCCGATGAGTTGTTCGATGATGCCGCCGGCGCCGACCATTTGGGCGATCATGTAGAAAGTGGAGATCACGAGAGTCGAGAGGGCGGCCATGGCGCGAACGGGTCGGGCGTTGAGGCGATAGGCGAGGAGATCGGCCATGGTGTATTTGCCGGCGTTGCGGAGGGGTTCGGCGACGAGGAAGAGGACGGTGAGATAGGCGACGAGGAAGCCGACGGAATACATGAAGCCGTCGTAGCCTTTGAGGCAGATGATGCCGCTGATGCCGAGGAAAGAGGCGGCGCTCATGTAATCGCCGGCGACGGCGAGGCCATTTTGCCAGCCTTTGATGGAGCGACCGGCGGCGAAGTAAGCGGCGGAGCCGGTGGCTTTGCGAGCGGAGAAATAAGTGATGACGAGCGTGAGGGCGACGAAGGCGAGGAACATGCCTAAGGCGGGGGTGAAGACGATGGCGAGAATGGGGAGGGGCATTAGGAAGCGGGGTGAGATTTGACGAGGCGCGCGAGGAGGGCCTCGTTCATGAGATCCCAGCGTTTGGCGACGCGGACATAAGCGGCGCAGAGGATCCAGGTCATGAGGAACTGGGAGAGGGCGAAGAGATAGGCGAGATTGACCTTCCCCCAGACGGGAGTTTTCATGAGGTCTGGGTAGAACCCGACGAGGATGGGGAGGGAGATATAGTAGAGGAAAAAGAAGATGGTGGCGGGGAGGATGAAGCGGCGTTTGGCGGCTTTGAGGGCGGTGAAAGCGGGATCATTGGCGATGAGATCCCAGTCGTAAGTTGGGGTGGCGGGTGGGGTGGGATTGTCCATGGGAAAGGGGATTAGGAGTCCTTGGGGGTGGGTTCGGTGGAGTCGCTTGGTTCTTCAGGCTCAGCGGGTTGGGAGAAGTGGCTTTCGATTTCGGCGAGGATGGCGGTGATGGGTTGGCGTTCGAACTTGTAGTCATCGAGGATGAACTCGCCCTTTTTGCCATCGATCTCGTAGCGGATGGTGGCGAGGCCTTTATCGGCCCACTTTTTTTTGCCGACGCCGGTGATGTCGGAGTAGGGGATGCGAACGCCTGCGGGGGAGTAAACGGCTTCGGGGTCGGCTTTGACGGTGCGGCGGAATTGGGTGGCGAGATAAATGAGGACGCTGAGGCCGGCGAGGGCGGCGAGGGAACCGAAGGCGAATTGGCCAGCGATGTCCATGGATTCGTAGCGTTTGTGGGGGAGCTCGGCGGGGAAGCCTTTTTCGGCGGCGTATTTGGGCCAGTCGGTGCCACCGTCTTTGAGGTAGGTGGTGTGGGCATCGAAGTGGAGGTTACTTTTTGGCCAAGTGAAAATGCCATCGTAGTAGAACCAGCCGCCGATGCCGACGAGGAAGATGCCGACGAAGAGTTTTTGTTTTTTCCAGATTGAGGTGATGGAGGCTTCGGTGAGCATGGGGGCGGAGTTTCGAGAGGTGAAGGGGAGGTGACGAGGAAAATTTTAGGGTGAGGGTGGAGAATTTGGGAGGGGGGTGGAGGAGAAGCGGGCGTGGATTTGGGTGATGGCCCAGGAGGCGTGTTCGGCGATGAGGGGTTCGGGATCTTGGGAGGCGACGGTGAGGGCGGGGAGATCGGATGGGGTGCCGACATTGCCGAGGGCGACGCAGACATTGCGGAGGAAGCCTCGGCGTTTGATGCGTTTGATGGGGGAATTTTTGAAGAGGGAATTGAAAGTGAGGGAATCGAGGGAGAGGAAGTCGCGAAGTTGGTAGGAGTGGACGAAGTCGCGGGCGGCGAAAGTGATTTCGGTGGAGGCTTGGGCGAAGCGGTTCCAAGGGCAAGCGGCGGCGCAGTCATCGCAGCCGTAGATGCGATCGCCGATGAGGTGGCGGAGATGGATGGGGATGGAGCCTTTGAGTTCGATGGTGAGGTAGGAGATGCAGAGGCGGGCATCGAGTTGGTGGGGGGCGATGATGGCGTTGGTGGGGCAAGCGGTGATGCAGCGGGAGCATTTTCCGCAGCGATCGGGGAGAGGGGGATCGGCGGGGAAAGGGAGAGTGGTGAGGAGTTCGGCGAGGAAGAACCAGGCGCCGAGGGAGGGATGGATGAGCATGGTGGATTTGCCGTGCCAACCGATGCCCGCGAGGGCGGCGAAGTCGCGTTCGAGGATGGGGCCGGTATCGACATAGAAGCGTTGTTGGCCGCCGCGTTGGGAGAGCCAGAGATCGAGTTGGCGGAGTTTGGCGGTGAGGAGATCGTGGTAATCGTCGCCCCAGGCGTAGCGAGCGATTTGATAAGAAGGAGAGGGCGGGGAGTGGGGTGGAGGGGTGGTGAAGTAGTTGATGGCGAGGACGATGACCGATTGGGCGCCAGGGAGGACGAGTTGGGGGTCGGTGCGGCGATCGGCGTTGCGGTGGAGCCAAGCCATTTCGCCGGCGTGGCCAGCGTCGAGCCAATCGCGAAATTCTTGGGTGTGAGGCGGGGTGACGCAGGGGGTGGTGCGGCAGAGGGAGAAGCCGAGGGAATGGGCGTAGGCGACGAGGTCGGCTTTCACGGGTTGGGAGGGGTGAGGGCGAGGGCGCGTTGGGCTTCGTCGAGGAGGATGGAGAGGGTGCGGGTGCGGGAGAGGGAAGTGGTATCGAGGGTGAAGTGAGCGGTGGCGGAGTAGAGGGGGAGGCGAGCGGCGGTGATGGCGGCCATGGTGGCGCGGGGGTTTTCGGTTTGGAGGAGGGGCCGATTTTGGTTGCGGGAGACGCGGCTGAAGAGGGTGTCATCGGAGGCGGTGAGGAAGATGACGAAGCCGAGGTTTTGGAGGAGGGGCCGATTTTCGGGGAGGAGGATGATGCCGCCGCCGGTGGAGATCACGGAGTGCGAGATGGGGGAGAGAGAGGCAAGGGTAGCGGACTCGGTTTTTCGGAAGAAGGGTTCGCCGTGTTCGGCGAAGATTTGGGTGATGGGAGATTGGAGGGAAGTGGTGATGAGGGAATCGGTATCGGTGAAAGAGAACTGGAGGGAAGCGGCGAGGGCTTGGCCGATGGAAGATTTTCCCGAGCCCATGGGACCGATGAGGACGAGATTTTTGTGGGTGGCGGGCATGGGTGAGAAAGTGAGGAGAGAGGGGATGAAAGTGGAAGTGAAAAAGAGTGCGAGGAGAATTTGCCCTTTCCCTTTTGCGGTGGAGAGCATGAAATGGCGAACTTTATGAAATCAACAGAGCCTGATGTGGCGGTGGTTATGGGTAGTAAATCTGATTGGGAGACAATGCGTTGTGCGGTGGAGATGTTGGAATATTTTGGGATTCCTTATGAGGCGAAGGTGGTATCGGCGCATCGGACGCCCGAGTTATTGGGAGAATTTGCGCGAGGGGCGGAGGGGCGGGGGTTGAAGGTGATTATTG
>JBAWZW010000192.1:0-5089 GCA_037142835.1 Verrucomicrobiota bacterium | reverse complement strand
CTACCCGCACCATCCTTTATTCGCTTTCCATACTCCTCGCAAAAAAACTCGAGCCCTCAAAATCCCATGCCCACACCGATCTCCTTTCTCAATTTCTTGGTTCTCTTCCCTGCCTTGCTTTCTTTTATCATCAGCTCCGCCAACGCGTTACCAGATATCAAATCCGCACCCACCGAGTTCGCCAACCCACCAGAAGTCCGCAGCATCCATGGCGTTCTCCGTACCACATTTGTCCTCCAACCCACCGAAATTACCCTCAATGGACGCAAGATCAAAACCAACACCTACAACGGCCTCTACGCTCCCCCCACCCTCCGTGTCCACCCCGGCGACACCGTGGAACTCGACTTTGATAACCGTTGCCCACAGCCCTCCAATATTCATTTCCACGGTCTCACCGTCTCCCCACTGAAAAATGGCGACAATATCTTCGTCCGCGTCGATCCCGGTCACACCTTCCAATACAAATTTCAAATCCCCAAAGATCACAATCCGGGCCTCTATTACTACCACGCCCACGCCCACGGAATGGCGGAACGCCAAATCACTTTTGGATTCACTGGCGCCTTCATCGTCGAAGGCCAAATCGAAACCTACCCCGCTTTAGCCAAAATCAAACAACAGGTCATGGTCCTTAAAGACATGCAAGTCAGCCCCTTAGGAAATGTCGCCCAAGACATCGTCACCAGTCGCACAAACATCCGTACGGTCAACGGCCTAGTCAACCCCACCCTCCACATCCAACCAGGCGAAACCCAACAATGGAGAATCGCCAATACTTCCGCGGATCTCTACTACCGCCTCACCCTCGAAGGACAAACTTTCTGGGTAATGGCAGAGGACGGAAATACCACCACCCGGATGATCCCCGTCAAAGAATACTTGCTCGGCCCTTCCGCCCGCGTCGAAGTCTTCGTCCAACTTCCTCAACCAGGCGCTTTTGCCTTCAAAACCGCAAAGGTCCGCACCGGTCCCGCCGGCGATGGCTACCCCGAAGCCCCTCTCGTCAATGTCGTCTGCGCGGGCTCACCCCAAAAATCTCTCGTTCTCCCCTTCAAAAAAGCCAACTGCTGCGCCACCTCCATCCCCGACCTCTCCAAACTCATCATCGATCAAAAACGCCTGATCGTTTTCAATGAAACCAACAACGATTTCCGCGTGAATAATCAAATCTTCGACGAAAATCGCATCGATACCCGCGTGCCCCTCGGCCATGTCGAAGAGTGGACGATTCGCAACGCCACCGACGAACTCCACCAATTCCATATCCATCAAGTCGACTTCCAAGTCGTGGAAATCAATGGCAAACCCGTCGAGTTCACCGGTCACCGCGACAACTATGTCATCCCCATTCGGGGCGAAATAAAAATCATCATCCCCTTCACCAACCCGATCATCGTCGGTACTTTCGTCTACCACTGCCACATCATCGGACACGAAGACGGTGGCATGATGGCCTCCGTCCAAGTCTACGATCCCCGCAAATCCGCCACCGCTCCACCTCCCAAACACCTCACCACCCCACCCGAAAATCCCCTCGCCAAAGGCGGTCCCATCAAGCTGATCAACGAAAAAGGTACCCCTTGGTACGGCCACGACTCCACCGCCGATCTCCTCCTCGTCACCTTCGGTTACACCCGCTGCCAAGGCGCCTGCCCAAGAACCCTCGTCCTCTTAGACGAAACCCTCCGCCTCCTCAAAAACAACCCCGGTCGCGTCCAACCCCTCCTCATCACCGTCGACCCAGAACGCGATACCCCAAAAACTTTGCGCGCCTCCGAAAACCCTTTCCCACTCCATCTCGTCAAACTCACCGGCACCACCCAAGACATCGCTCGCGTCGCCCAATCCTTCGGCGTCGCCGTCAAAAAACAACCCAACCCCGAGGACGGCTCTTACACCGTCAAACACTCCACCGACTTGTTCCTCACCACCCGCGATGGCCAAATCCTCTGCCGCTTCGCCCTCACTTCCTCCGCCGAAGAAATCGCCGCCGCCACCAATGCCGCCCTCGAAAAACTCGCCACCCCATCCCCCATCACCACCGCCACACGCTAAGCCCACTTCCCATGAATCGCTTCACCCTTGCCACCGGTCTTTCCCTCCTCCTCACCTCCACCGCCCTCCCCCAATCCTACTCGCTCCAAGGCCGCGCCACCAGTCGAACCCCCCAAACTTGCCTCGAAATCTCCCGCTTCCTCGGTTCCGGTGAAGATTGGCTGGTTTATCCCACCGTCGATCTCAGCTTCGGCACCCAATTCCAACTCACCGACCAACAGTTCCGCCCCTCAGGCCACTCCACCAGCCTCGTCAATACTTCCGATCTCACCACCATTTTCCGCTTCGCCCCCCGCCTGATCATTTATAGCGACCTCACCCTCGACCAAATTACCCCACCCGCTCAGGGCAAAAACTCTTGGCTCCAATCCGAAGGCGTTTTCTCCTCCACCCTTTTCCTCCAATATTCAAACCAATTCGTCACCCTCGGCACCGGCCAGTTCACCCCAAACTTCGGCATCGCCAATAACCTCGCCCCAGGGATTTTCGGTGGCGATTTCGTCAGCGATTATTCCTTCTCCGATCAACTCGGTGTCTTCGCCGCCCTCGACTTCGGCAAGGAACAAATCGGACGCCACATCCTCAACGGCAGCCTCTTCACCGTCGATCGCTCCGCCCTCAGCAACTCCCTTTTCACCCGCCAAGGCCGCACCACCGCCTCCTCCGGTGGCCCAGGAAATAGCGGGTCCCTCGACTCCTTCTCCATCGCCTACAACGGCATCGATGTCCCGGTTTGCTCACTCCCTATCTTGCAATATCAGCTCGGCTTCATCTCCCAAGCCGCCCCCCAAGGCTCCACCGCTCGCCAACAAGGCTACGTCGCCGGCCTCGCCGCCACTATCCCCATCAATCGCTCCGCCATCGCCACCGCCGCCAACCGTTACTCCGCCATCCAACCCCTCCTCGAATACGCCCACTTCGACCAGTGGAGTAGCGTCAACGGCGCCACCGCCGACTTCTTCACCGTCGGCCTCGAATATTTCCGAGGCGACTGGGATCTCAACGCCTCCACCACCCTCCGCAAAACCACCGCCCTTCCCGGTCAAGCCGCAGCCCATGATCTCCTCGCCCAAGCCACCATCAGCTACCAACTCTACGGCTACCAAACGGGCGGCGGAACTGGCCAAATTTCCGCCGGTTGGTCTTACAGCAAAGATCAAGGCGTCGACTCCAATACCTTCGCCATCCAACTCTCCCTCAGCTGGGACATCATCGCCCGCTACCAACTCCGCAAAGGCTGGTAAACCCTCCACCCTCACCCTCCCAAACCAACCTCAAAATTCTTTTCAACCTTTCCTTGCCACTTCCAAATTAATTCATATACTTCCCCTTCTTCAATGATTTCTCTCCACTATCCAGTGGCTGAAAATCTCCGAAGTTCGGGGTGTAGCTTAGCTTGGTAGAGCGCCTGGTTTGGGACCAGGAGGTCGCAGGTTCGAATCCTGTCACCCCGACCACTTCATTTCCCCCCCCAACAACCATCCAAACCCGTGAGCATACGGATTCCCCTCACCCACCAAGAAAGATTTTAAAAATTTTATGATCAAATGCTCCATCATATCATTTGATCATGATTTCTTCGCCACTCATGGCAGCATCCAATTCAACCAAACCTCCAACCCCCAACTCAAAAATATTGTTGGTCCAGAAACCGCATCCCCAGCCGATCTCAACCATAACCAAATAATCGGAATTCAACATCGGCAAGACGGCACCACCCAATATCTGTCCACCCTTCAGCCTTCAGCCCGAGCCAGCTTCACCCAAGCAGGCTGGGGCTGTTTCTTTACCCCACTGCCACGCCCACTCCACTCACCACTACTTAAGAAACAAAAAACATAGCCCCATCACCGTCGTCGGCAATAAAGCACTCGCCGCCAATTTCAGCGGTGCCACTCCATCAGGAAAGTAGCCCGAAAGAATCGATTGCCCCGCAGGATTCGGGGCATTCGCAATCACCGTCAATCCACCACCCACCACCGCCCCAGAAACCACCGCATACTTCAGCCCTTCCGTAAAATCAGGCACCAACGTCGCTAAATAAGTGATCGCCGCGTTGTCATTAAAGGCCGTCAATCCCGTCGCCCCCAAAAGCAACTGCACCTCCCCCAGCCGAGCCAAAACAGGCGCAATCCACCACCCTTGAAGCCCGCCGTGCACCACCAATCCCCCCAGAAAAAAACCCACCAACAATGCCGGCTTCAAACTCAGCGGATTCTGATGCGGTTCGGTGGCCGAAATAAACGCCAGAAAAAACAGAAATCCCCCCACAAATAATACGGGATGATGAGCACTAAAAATCGTCCATCCCAAAAATCCCAGATGAACCGCCGTAATCCAACGCGGCACCGCCGTCGCCCGATCACTCCACTGCTCTGGCTGTAAATCGCCCTCCGAAGATCGTCGCATGGTCGCAAACTCCTTCCGAAAAATCATCAAATAGATCGCATTGCTCACCACAATCCCAATCACCGCCTTCCACCCAAAGTGCTCAAGCATAAACGGCGTATTCCAACCCCACTTCGCCGCCACAATTAACACCGGCGGTGCCGCAAAGTGCGTCAATGTTCCACCCACCGAAATATTCACAAAAAGTAACCCGATCGTCGCGTAGCGAAACCGGACGCTCGGATTCAAATCATAAAACTGCCTCGCTAAAAGCAACGCACAAATCGTAATCGCCGCCGGCTCGGTGATGAACGATCCCATCAACGGCCCGACCGTCAAAATCGATAACCACCACGCCGCCGGTTGCTGTTTTCCAAGCCCCGCCACCAATCGCAAACCCTGCTCCGCAAACCGCAAGACCGGCCGCGTGGCCGCGATACACATAATCACCACCACAAACATCGGCTCCGTAAATGTCACCCCATAACTCAAATAAGCCTCCGTCGCACCCCACCCTTTTGAAAAAGTCGCCGCCATCACCAAAGGGATCACCCAAATCCCAAAAACCGCCTCGATCTCCCCCAAAAAATGCATCATTTCCGCCTTGAACGAACCAGAACTTTCCCCAGCAAAACCCCCATTC
>JBAWZW010000191.1:0-5099 GCA_037142835.1 Verrucomicrobiota bacterium | reverse complement strand
CTCAAAGGACCATCGGCGCAAAGGTCGAAGTCATGGCGATCCGCTGACCGGTGGCTTGCGACTGATGCGCTCCAGCGATGATCTCCGCGACATGCGCCGCGTGGGGTGCGGTGAACCTCGGCCGAACACCAGTAGCGAGAAACTCCGCCATTTTTACCGCCCCACCCTGCCACTGGTATCCCTCAGCTTCCGTGGCTTTCCGCTCCAATCGACCACCAGTTTCCCTCGTCGCCAAATCCACCCCGTGCGGCCCCCAATCGTAACCCGCAAGATGGATCGCCCCTTTGGTCCCGACGACCGAGAGCGTGTGGTGCCCAGGATCGGTGTCGCTGTGCTCGCGGGCGGTGTAGTAATTGAAGCCCGATTGAATGTGCGAGAGCACGCCGTCCCCGTGATCCATGATGAGCATCGCGTTATCTTCCGCGACCACCCGGACCTCGCCCTTTCCCGCGATATTGCGCGTCGGCGTGACGATCCCCGTCATCGCCACGACCGCTTTCGCTGGCCCGAGCAAACCCGTGAGCGTGGTGATGCTGTACACCCCGAGATCAAAGAGGCTCCCCCCATTTTTATCGTAGAAAAAGGAAGACCACGAAGGACCAGTATGTCCATAACTGGCATGAGCGGCGGCCACGCGACCCAGTTTACCATCCCGGATCGTCTGGGCCATAAAGGCGAACTGCGGGCTAGCGACAACTGTAGGCGATCCAAGCAGTTGCACGCCTTTGGCCTTGGCAATTTCCAGCAGATCTTTAGCCTCCGCATAGTTGATTCCTAGCGGCTTTTCACTCCAAATGTGGCGCGATGCCAAGAGCGCCAAACGGTTGATTTGATAATGTTGCTGGATGTCGGTTAAATTCACCAAGAGATCGAAAGCGGGGCCTGCGAGCAGCTGATCGATGTGGGGAAAGTGTCGCGACGCCCCGTATTTTTTCGCGGCCTGTTCGGCGCGGTCGGGGATGATGTCGCAAGTGCTGACCAGCTCGATATGGGGCGAGGCGACGAGGGTGGGAAAGTAACTTCCCGAAACATTTCCACAGCCGATCACCGCGACCTTGACCTTCCGCCCCACAATGATGGGTCCCTCAGTGCTTGCTGGGGTGGACGCGGTCAGTCCGCTGGACTCATGGAAAGCCGTCGCGAGTGCACCTGCGACAACCGTCTCTTTGATGAAATCGCGGCGATTGAGATTCTTTGGTTGGATCATCGGAAGGAGAGTTCGTGGTGAAAAGTCGGATTGGTTCGGCGCTCAGGCTTTGGTTATGGATCGAACGTGATGATTTAGCCCAAACTCGGCAATGAAAAGTGCGGCGAAGTGCCGGTGACACGGGGATATTGCACCCCACCTTCCAGAACTCATGCTCGCTCCGCCCTTCGGGATTTGGCTAATTTCCCCCTCACCAAACGACCGATCAACCAGCCACCAGAAGCGGATTTTTGAGTCAAAATCCGCGCCGCCGATGGGCGGAGGTCCAGCGTCTCCAATCCCCTCCTCGCTCCCGCCTGCCCCAGCCATAGTTCTTGGCAACACCGAGGAGAACGCTAGGCTCGGCGACGATGTTTCATCCCGAAGTTTACACCAGCACCCAGCCAACGCTCCGCCAGCATTAGGTCCTCGGGTGAATTCATCCCCAACTCGCTCCCGCCTTCTTTCAGGATCACTCACCTCGCCGAGGTCTCGTCGTATTCGTGGCCTACCGCGCCATCCCATTTGCCAACTGACACCAAACCTAAATGCCCAAAATCATTGATCCTCGCGTCGCCAAAAGCTCCACCAATCTCCTCGCACTCGGGGCTCTCGGCGTGGTCTTCGGTGACATCGGCACCAGCCCGCTCTACGCCTTCTCCCAAATCTTCGCCGGCACCAATGCCATCCCCGTCATCCATGCCCGGGTGCTCGGGGCGCTCTCGATGATCTTCTGGACGCTCACCCTGATCGTCTCGATGAAATATGTGCTCATCGTGATGCGCGCCGATAACCAAGGCGAAGGCGGCGTGATGGCTTTGGCGACCCTCGCCTCTTCCTCTTTAAAAAAACTCAAGGCGGGATCGTTCCTCATGCTCCTCGGAGTGATCGGCGCCGCCCTCTTTTACGGCGATGGCATGATCACCCCCGCGATCTCCGTACTCTCCGCGGTCGAAGGCCTCAGCCTAGTCGCTCCTAGTCTCACCAAACTCGTCATCCCCATCTCGCTCCTCATCCTCATCACCCTCTTTGCCGTCCAAAAATTCGGGACCAGTCGGGTCGGTATCGTCTTCGGCCCCATCATGTTCCTTTGGTTCATCATCATTGGAATTCTCGGAGCCATCAGCCTCGCCCAAACTCCCGAAGTCCTCAAATCCATCTCCCCAATTTACGCGATCTCCTTCTTTCAAGGCGACCCCACCCTCGCCTTCCTCTCCCTCGCTTCCGTAGTCCTCTGCGTCACGGGAGCGGAGGCCCTCTACGCCGATATGGGTCAGTTCGGCCGCTTTCCCATCCGCCTCTCCTGGTTCGCCGTCGCCGCCCCAGCACTCTACCTCAATTACCTCGGACAAGGCGCCCTCGTCCTCCGCGACCCCACCGCGGTGACCAACTCTTTCTATCTCCTCGTCCCCCATTCATGCCAAATCCCCATGATCCTCTTCGCCACCATCGCCACGGTCATCGCCTCCCAAGCCGTCATCTCCGGCGCCTTCTCCATGACCCACCAAGCCATTCGTCTCGGCTATCTCCCCCGAATGGCCATCACCCACACCTCCGCCAACGAAGGCGGGCAAATTTATGTTCCCGCCGTCAATTGGATGCTCATGTTCTCGGTCATCGGAATAATCCTCGGCTTCCAACACTCCGTCGCACTTGCCTCCGCTTACGGCATCGCCGTCACAGGCACTTTCGTCATCACCTCCCTCTTAGTCGCCGTCCTCGCTCGCCAAAAATGGAAAGTTTCCCTCTGGATCGTCATCCCCGTTTCCTTGATTTTCCTCCTCATCGATTCCTCTTTTTTTATCGCTAATCTCACCAAGTTCGACCACGGCGGTTGGTTCCCCCTCGCCATCGCTGCCCTCCTAGCCACCGCCATGCTCATCTGGCAGTGGGGCCGGAAACGTCTCGCCTCCCAAATGGCCACCAGCGAGATTTCCCTCGAAAAATTCCACGAGCTCATCGCTTCAGAAAAAATCACCAAGGTGCCAAATACCGCCGTCTATCTCACTCTTGAACCCGGCATTCCCCTCGCTCTCTCCCAACGCATCTCCCTCATGCACGTCTTCGACGAAACCACCGTGATCCTCCGCCTCCACACCGCCGATGTCCCCCGCGTCGATCCCCAACAACGCCTCGTGATTCGCTCCGGGGTCGTCATCGATGTCGATGTCCACTACGGATTTATGGAACGCCCCAGCGCCACCGGCATCATGAAAATGCTTCAGCAAACTCACCCCAAAATTATCCCCGAGGACTGTCTTTACATCTTCTTCGACGCCCGAGTCACCACGAGCGGTGTCCACACTTTCCGCCAACTGCCCGCCCAACTCTTCGCCTTCATGCAACGCAACTCCAGCGACCCCCAACGCTACTTCGATCTTCCCCCCGAACAGGTCATCGAATTCTCCAGTCTCGTGCGTTTTTAATTCCACCCCCCAACGCATTCCCATCACTCACCCCCACGCCAATCCTTCACACTTGTCGCTTTCCAATCCCCTCATCAAACCCCTAATCTCCCCCCTTCATGTCTCAGGAATATCGCGTCAAATTGGAGGTCTTTGAAGGACCACTCGACTTGCTTCTTTACCTCATCAAAAAAGATGAGGTCGATATCTATGACATTTCTCTGGAACGCATCACCACCCAATACCTCCAGTTCATGGAAGCCTTCAAGGTGCTCGATCTCGAGATCGCTGGCGAGTTTGTCGTCATGGCCGCCAATCTCATTTACCTCAAAAGTCGCGCCCTCCTTCCCGTTCAAGTCCGCCCACCCGAAGAGGAAGCCGAAGAGGAAGATCCACGCTGGGACTTGATTCGACAACTCGTCGAATACAAAAAGTTTAAAGACGCCGCCGCTCACCTTTCCTTCCGCGAAATCGAACAAAGTCAGCTATTTACCCGAATTTCTGAGGAGGGCCAGGTCGTCGCCGAACGGCCCCTCGGTGAAGTCACCGTCTTCGATTTAATCAACGCCTTCAACTCGGTCATCAAGCGCATCAACCACAAAAGTGAAGATCTCCGCGAGATCTTCGAAGAAAATCATACGGTCTCCGATAAAATCGATCTCGTCCTCAAACTCCTCTCCACTGGCATCAACTTAAAGTTCACCGAACTCTTTGCCGATGCCGCTTCCCGAACGGAAATCGTCGTCACTTTCCTCGCCCTCCTCGAACTCATCCGCCTCAAACAAGTCCGCTGCACCCAAGCCGAACCCTTCGCCGAAATCGAACTGGAGAAGATTTAATGCTCCCCTCTCCTCACCCCGATCACTCTCCTTCCACTCCCCTGCCATGACTCTAAAACAGGTGCTCGAGGCACTCGTCTTTGCCTCACCCAAACCAATCACTACCGAAGAACTCGCCGCCGCCCTCCGGTCCGCCGCTCTCCTTACCGAAAATCAGGAAGCCAAAGCGTTCGCCACTGCCAAAACCGCCGATCTCCTCGCCGCCCTCGCCGAGGTCGAGGCCGAGCTCGTCGCCACCGCCCGACCCTATCACCTCGTCGAACGCGTCAACGGTTGGACGCTCACCAGTGACCCCACCAGCGCCCTCTGGGTCCGCCAACTCTATCCCGAAGCCAAACCCACCCGCCTCACCGGTCCCCAACTCGAAACCCTCGCCATCATCGCTTACCGACAACCCGTCACCCGCGCAGACTGCGAAGCCGTTCGCGGGGTCTCCGTCGATGGCGTCATGCAGGTCCTCCTCGACCGGAGCCTCGTGAAAATCGCCGGTCGCGCCGAGGTCCCCGGGCGCCCGCTCCTCTACTGCACCACCGAATATTTCCTCCAACACTTCGGCCTCAAAACCACCGACGAACTCCCCAACGCGGGCGAACTAAAACGCATCCCCTTACCCACCGCCCCACCCCCAGCACCCAAAGAGGAAAAAACCCCGAAATCCAAAGCCGTCCC
>JBAWZW010000190.1:0-5165 GCA_037142835.1 Verrucomicrobiota bacterium | reverse complement strand
CGCTAACCCGAGATTCCCCGCCACCGCGTGAATTTCTCCGAACTTTTCATCCGCCGCCCCGTCATGACTTCTCTCGTCATGCTCGGCCTCCTCGGCTTCGGCCTCTTCGCCTTCTTCCAACTCCCCATCAGCGACCTCCCCAATGTCGATTTCCCCACCATCCAAGTCGCCGCTAGCCTCCCAGGCGCCAGCCCAGAAACCATCGCCGCCGCCGTCGCCACACCCCTCGAACGCCAATTCAGTACCATCGCAGGCATCGATTCCATTACCTCCACCAGTGCCCTCGGCATCTCCAATATCACCATCGTTTTTAACCTCAATCGCAACATCGACGCCGCCGCCCAAGACGTCCAAGCCGCCATCGCCGCCGCCGCCCGACTCCTCCCCACCGAAATGCCCAATCCCCCCTCCTACAAAAAAGTCAATCCCGCCGATGCCCCCATCCTCTTCCTCGCCATCTCCTCCGCCTCCCTTCGCCTCTCCGATGTCCACGAGTATGCCGATACCCTCCTCGCCCAACGCATCTCCACCGTCCAAGGCGTCGCCCAAGTCTCCATCTTCGGCCCCCAAAAATATGCCGTCCGTACCCAAGTCGATCCCCTCAAATTAGCCGCCCACGACCTCGGAATCGACGAAGTCTCCAAGGCCATCCAAAACGCTAATGTCAATCTCCCCACCGGAACACTCTCCGGCCCCCATCAAGCCGTCACCATCCAATCCACAGGCCAACTCTTCAACGCCAACGACTACCGCCAACTCATCGTCGCCTATCGCCATGGCTCCCCCATCCGCCTCCACCAAATCGCCCGCGTCATCGACGACGTCGAAAATGATAAAATCGCCAGCTGGTTCGGCAATACCCGAGGCATCGTTCTCGCCATCCAAAAACAACCAGGCGCCAATACCATCGCCGTCGTCGACTCCATCAAATCCCTCCTCCCCAATTTCCGTACCCAACTCCCTCCCGCCGTCCATCTCGATATCCTCTCCGATAAATCCTTGACCATTCGCGCCAGCGTTCACGATGTCCAATCCACTCTCGTCCTCGCCGTCATCCTCGTCGTCCTCGTCATCTTTCTCTTCCTCCGTAACCTCCCAGCCACCCTCATCCCCTCCCTCGCCATGCCCCTCTCCCTCATCGGCACTTTCATCGTCATGCAACTCCTCGGCCTCAGCGTCGATAACTTCTCCCTCCTCGCCATGACCCTCGCCACCGGCTTCGTCGTCGATGACGCCATCGTCGTCCTCGAAAATATCGTCCGCCATATCGAACTCGGCCTCTCCCCACTCAACGCCGCCCTCGTCGGCTCCCGCGAAATCACTTTCACCATCGTCTCCATGACGATCTCCCTCGTCGCCGTCTTCATCCCCGTGCTCTTCATGGGTGGAATCCTCGGACGCCTCCTCAATGAGTTCGCTATCGTCATCGGCGTCGCCATCCTCATCAGCGGCTTCATCTCCCTCACCCTCACCCCCATGCTCTGCTCTCTCTTCCTCTCCCCCCATCAAAATAAAAAACCTAGTCGCCTTTACTCCCTCACCGAGAAAGGCTTCGACTCCCTCCTCCACCTCTATCTCGCCTCCCTCCACTTCGCTCTCCGCCACCGACGCCTCGTTCTCTTCTCCGCTTTCTCCACCATCGCCACCACCGCTTACCTCTTCTCCCTCCTTCCCAAAGGTTTCATCCCCAACGAAGACACTGGCCAAATTTTCATCACCACCGAGGCCGCTCAAGGCGTATCCTTTACCAAAATGGCCGAACTCCAACAATCCGTCGCCAAGGTCATCCTCGGCAAACCTTACGTCGATGGCTTCATGTCCAGCATCGGCGTCGGTCCCAGTACCACCACGGGGAACGCCGGACGCCTCTTCATCAATCTCAAACCCCAAGGCCAACGCCCCTCCGCCGCCCAAATCATCGACCAACTCCGCCCCGAACTCGCCGCCGTCCCCGGCCTCCGCTGCTTCCCCCAAATCGTCCCCACTATCCGCATCGGTGGTTCCCTCACCAAAAGCCTCTACCAATTCACCCTCTCAGGTCCAGACCTCGAACTCCTCTACCAAACCGCCCCCCAAGTCGAAGCTCGCCTCCGCCAAATTCCCGGCCTCATCGATGTCACCTCCGATCTCCAAATCACTAACCCCCAAGTCCTTGTCAAAATCCAACGCGATCGCGCCGCCGCCCTCGGCATCTCCGCCAACCAAATCGAATCCGCCCTCGCCAACGCTTACAGCTCCCAACAAGTCTCCACCATCTACACCGCCACCAACCAATACCGCGTCATCCTCGAAGTCCTCCCCTCCTTCCAATCCAACCCTCAAGACCTCGATTCCCTCTACCTCCGCTCCTCCACCGGCTCGCTCGTCCCACTCTCCGCTGTCACCCAATCCCAACCCTCCCTCGGCCCCCTCACCGTCCAACATCTCGGCCAACTCCCCGCCGTCACCATCTCCTTCAATCTCACCAACGGCTCCTCACTCGGCGATGCCATCCCCAAAATTAATGCCGCCGTCCAACCCGATATCCCCCAAGGCATTACCACTTCCTTCCAAGGCGCCGCCCAAGCCTTCCAAGCCTCCCTCGCCGGCATCGGTCTCCTCCTCCTCATGGCCGTCCTCGTCATCTATCTCGTCCTCGGGATCCTCTACGAAAGCTTCATCCACCCCATCACTATCCTCTCCGGCCTCCCCAGCGCCGGCTTCGGCGCCCTCCTCGCTCTCCTCCTCTTCAAAATGGAACTCAATGTCTACGGCTTCGTCGGGATCCTCATGCTCATCGGGATCGTCAAAAAAAATGCCATCATCCTCATCGACTTCGCCCTCAATTCCCAACGCCTCCACTCCCAATCCCCAGAAAATGCCATCCTCGAAGCCTGCCGGATTCGCTTCCGCCCCATCACCATGACCACCATGGCCGCCCTCATCGGCGCCCTCCCCATCGCCATCGGCTTCGGCAATAGCTCAGAGTCTCGACGCCCGCTCGGCGTCGCCATCATCGGCGGTCTCCTCGTCTCCCAATTCCTCACCCTCTACTTCACCCCCGTCATTTATATCTACCTCGAAAACCTCAAAAAATCTTCCCCAGTCAACCCTCCACCCAACCTCGCACATATTCCTTTACCCACACCCATCTCCTAATTTTCACTCGCTCTTTTTTCCCAATGCTCTCCTTCTCTCAATCCTCCATCGCCTTCGACAAAGCACGCCAACTCATCCCCGGCGGAGTCAATTCCCCAGTCCGCGCTTTCCGCGGCGTCGGCGGGACCCCCTTCTTCGTCGAACGCGCCTCCGGTTCCCATATCTGGGACGTCGATGGCAACGAACTCATCGACTACCTCGGCACCTGGGGCCCCGCCATCCTCGGCCACGCTCCTCCCGTCGTCCGCTCCGCCATCCACGAAGCCACCGCCCGCGGCGTCAGCTTCGGCATCCCGCACCTCGGCGAAATCACCATCGCCCAAACGATTTGCGATTGGGTCCCCTCCATCCAAAAAGTCCGGATGGTCAACAGCGGCACCGAAGCCACCATGTCCTGCATCCGCCTCGCCCGTGGCTTCACCAAACGCGACCTCATCCTCAAATTCGAAGGCTGCTATCATGGCCATGTCGATTCCCTCCTCGTCAAAGCCGGTAGCGGCGCCCTCACTCACGGTACCCCAGACAGCGCAGGCGTTCCCGCCGATCTCGCCGCCCTCACCATCACTCTCCCTTACAACGACGAACCAGCTCTCCGCTCCCTCTTCCATTCCCGCGGCCACGAAATCGCCACGGTCATCGTCGAACCCGTCCCCGCCAACGCTGGCCTTTACCTCCCCAAACCAGGCTTCCTCGAAGCCCTCCGCGAACTCTGCTCCGCTTACGATGCCGTCCTCATCTTCGACGAGGTCATGACCGGCTTCCGCCTCGCCCGCGGCGGCTACCAAGAACTCTGCGGCATCATCCCCGATCTCACCGCCCTCGGAAAGGTCATCGGCGGCGGCCTCCCCGTCGGCGCCTTCGGCGGTCGCGCCGAAATCATGGACTACCTCTCCCCAGATGGCCCCGTGTATCAAGCAGGCACTCTCTCCGGAAATCCCCTCGCCATCGCCGCCGGCCTCGCCCAACTCCAAGAACTCCAACGCCTCAACGGCTGGGCAAAACTCGAGGAAATCGGCGCCGAGTTCGAATCCGGCGTCCGCTCCGCTCTCCGTAAGTCAGGACGCGATTACCTCTTCCAACGCATCGGCTCCATGTTCTGCCTCTATTTCACTAACCGCCCAGTCCATAACCTCGCCGATGCCCAACACAGCGATCGCGACGCCTTCGCCCGCTACTTCCACTTCTGCCTCAACCACGGCGTCTACTTTGCCCCCTCCCAATTCGAAGCCGGCTTCCTCTCCCTCGCCCACTCCTCCGCCGACCTCGAAAAAACCGCCGAAATTGCCACCCTCGCCCTCCTCGCCTAACCCTCCACCCAACTACCCAACCCCCTCCACCACAGCTACTTCAAAATCGCTTCCAATGAGTGGTCTGGCTCCGCGCCCAACTCAATCGACCGCTTGTAATACTTCCTCCCAGCCTCCTTATCCACAGGCGTCTGCGTCGCAAAAATTACCGCCAAATTAAAATGGGCATCCGCATAATCAGGATTAATCGCCACCGCCGTCTCCAACTCCTTCTGCGCCGATCCAGCCCATCCCTTCCCCGCCGACGTAATCCCTAAATAATTGTGCGCCGTCGCGTCCTTCGGATTAATCGCCACCGCCTTCGTCAAAGCCTCCATCGCCGCATCTAACTTCTGCTCCGTATAATACACAATCCCCAGCGTGCATTGCGAAAATCCATCCTCAGGCGCCAACCTCGTCGCCTTCAATAAAACCTCCTCCGCCGCCTTCAGTTTGTTCGCCCGAAATCGCACCACCCCAAGGTTCGATAAGACATAAAGATTGTTCGGCACTTTCGCCAAAATCTTCTCGTACATCTTCTCCGCCCCTCGGTAATCCCCCCGCTCAAATAAATCCCTCCCATCCTGCGCCATTACCAAAAATTCCCCAGGAATATTCGGCTGCCCACCCCTCGGCCCCTTCCCTCCCACCGCTGCACTCACCGCACCACTCACCGCACCACTCACCTCCTCAATCTGCGCCTTCACCGGTAAGGGCGGCACCATCGGACCCGCCTTCGCC
>JBAWZW010000189.1:0-5173 GCA_037142835.1 Verrucomicrobiota bacterium | reverse complement strand
GCTGGAAGTCTTTCCGCCGACCTACTACCGATGGCCGCAGGCATACGGTGGGGCGAAGGAAAAGACGGTCAAATGGCTGAAGAAACTGGAAAAGGAGAACGTGCGACTCAATCGACTGGTGGCGGATCAGGCGTTGGACATTTCAATTCTCAAGCAAGTAGCCATGAGAATTTTCATTGGTTTACCCACAGATCAACCACCGGGAAAGCTTTCCACCCGACCTACCGACTGGGCGTCGATTGCGAGAGCAAAAAGGCCAACAAACTCTGGAAATCCCCCGGCTCAATCACCTCCCCAAAAATCTCTGGCATCAGCGAAGTCTCCGTTTCTTTCCTCTCCACAATCGTCGCCTTTTCTACGGTCACCTCTTTCCCCGTCGGATCCACAAAAATCATCACCGCTCCCTCTTCCCGCCGAAACAACCCCGTCAAAACCGTCCCGTTTTTTAAAGTAATCACGCTGTAACGAAAGACCCGATCCACATTGCGATTCGGATCAATCACATCCTCGCAAAGTCGCTCCACCCCTCGGTGCCCAATCCCATCTAACTCCGGCCCCACCCGTCCCCCCTTCCCCGCGAGACTATGACAAACCGCACACTGCGCCTGAAAAATCTTCGCCCCTTCCTCCACCTTCACCCCGTTCGTTCCCTTCGCCGCGCTCGCCAAAAAACTCCCCGACCGCTCCTTGGCGATCTTTTGCAAACGCTCCGAGTTCATCCCCACTTTCCCCAGCAATTCCCCAATCTGCGCCCCACGCGCAGGACGCAATCCCATCAACTTGTCCTTGATCGATCGCTCCGCCAATAACCTCGCGGGCGCCTGTCCAGCCGCGATCGCATCGATCAACGCATCCCCGCCATCCCCCGTGCTACAGAGCGCCGAAGCGATCACTTTCGCCATCCGCTCAGGCGCTTGTCGCAACGCCTCAATCAGCACTTTTCGACTCTCCACCGTGTTCAACTTCGCCAACGCTTGCGCCACCTCGCCCCGCCGCTCGGGAGCCAAATCCGCCTCGTTCAAAAATCGTCCAGCCTCCCCCAAATAATCCGTCCCATTCATCGATAACAACGCCCGAAGCCCCATCGATCGCACCTCAGGATCGCCCAGATTCCCGCGAACCATCGCCAAAAGCGGCTTCTCTAAGTTACTCAACTGGAGCTTTAAAGCCAAATCCGCCCCCGCTTTCTGCCGAGCAATTTTCACCGGAGGTGTCGGGTCAAGTAGCCGAGTCGCCAACTGCCCACCCCAGGCTTGCATCTTTTCACTCAACTTCATCCCCCGCTGCTCCAGCCCCTGGCGCATCGCTTGAAAAAGCCCCACCTCCCCATCCAAATCCCCAGCCGAATTCGCCGTCAAGGCACTCGCCAATTGATCGATGCCTTCCCCATCCCCAAACCGCGCAATCTGCCGAACCCAATCCTCATTCGGTTTCCCTTTCCCCGCCGACTTCGCCAAAAGATCCGCGAAAAATCTCGCCGCTCCCGCCCCCGGCAAAGCCAACGCCACATCCGCCACCGCTCGCACATTCGCCTCACTCAATTTCTGCTCCCGAAGAAACTCAAAGCCCCCCGGCAAAAGCAACTGATCACGCAAAGCCTTCCGCACTTGATACACTAAATGCGTGTCCTCCACCGACGCCCGTTCCCGCAACGCCAGCAACGGAAGGATCTGCGCAAGAGCAGGATGACGCGCCAGCCCATCCGCCGCCACCCGGGCCACAAATCCATCCTCATCCTCCAATCCACGGAGCACCATCGCCAAATCCGTCGCCTTCCAATCCCCCCGCTCCACCACAATGCGCAAGGCGTGCGTTCGCAATAACCGATCGCTATCCCCAGCCGCCCCCAACAACTCCGCATCCGTCAAAACCCCCAGCCGTTCCAAAATCCACAGCCCGCCCGCCCGCAAATCTCCAGACGCTTTCGCCCTCTTCATCGCCACCCGCACCGCCCCAATCACCGCCTCACCCCCTTGATCCGCGAGATAATTCACCACCGCCAATCGAAACGCTAAACTGGGGTCACCCAACTGCTCGACCTTCTCCGCCACGCTCATCTTTTCAAAGTCAGGACGCACCCGAAGCATCGGCTTCCCCTCCTTGTCCACCCTCACAATCCGCCAAATCCGCCCACTCTTCCGATCTCGCCCCGGATGACTCAGCGGAATCTCCACATGAGCAATAATCCGGTTGTAAAAATCCGCAATATAGAGCGCCCCATCTGGCCCAAATTGCACGTCCACTGGCCGAAACCACGCATCACCCGAACGCAGAAAGTCGGGCATCTCTTTGGCAAGTTTTGTCGATCCATGCTCCTCAATTCGATCCCGATTCACCCGACTCGTCACCACATTGCCCAACAAAAAATTCCCCTGAAAATCCGCTGGCCACATCGGCTCCTCACAAGTGATCAATCCCGAAATCGCCGTCGATCCGTGGTTGTGCGTCAACATCTGCGGCGCATACCCCAACCCATCATGCGGCTTCCCAAACACGGGATAAAATCCCCCGTAAATATTCTGATAAATCGGCATCGAATGGCAGTCCGAGGTAAAAAGATTGCCCAAAGGATCAAAACACAGCCCAAAAACATTCGCCTGCCCATCCCCATACTTCTGGATGCTCGTCCCCTCAGGCCGAAATCGAAAGGTTCCCCCACTCATCCGAAACTCCCGCCCATCACTCCCCTTCATCACCGACTTGTTCGCCACCCCTTGACCCCCATACATCCACCCATCAAACCCTCGCCGAAAGTTGTTCGCCATGTTGTGGGTGTCATTGGTCGCAAATGGTCCCAAAACCACTTTCCGCTCGTCCGCGCGACCATCGCCATCCCGATCCTCCAGCCGCGTAATGTTCGGAATCGAAAAAATCACCGCCCCATTCTTATAGGGCGCCACCGCGTCGGGCATCGATAACCCATCCGCAAACACCAGATTTTTTCCCGGTCGCCCGTCAGGCTGAAAATCCGCGAGAATCCGAATCAAATCCCGCGGAGTCTTGTCCGCCGCGGTCTCAATCGGATACGCATTGGTCTCCGCCACCCATAGCCGCCCCCGCACATCAAAACTCATCGAAATCGGCTTGCCAATCTCGGGCTCCGATGCCACCAACTGCACCGCAAACCCCTCAGGCACCACCAACAACTTTTGCTCATCCGCAGGACTCAGCCAAGGCGTGGAACGAATCATCTCCCCAAAAATGTCCGCACTCTGCACGGCGCTCGCACTCGTCAAAAATATCAAACCAAAGAGACGGATTTTCATAGAAATTGCTGATGGCGGAAAAAAGGGCACCGAGGTTACCCACCCATGACACATCTATCCACTCTCCGCAGAAAAAATCAAGCTTTCGGAGCCACTCCCCTGATCGATCCTCATCAAGCAACCCGTCGCCCCTTCTCAAAATCTCCCCCCTTCCTTGCCCGCTTCATTGAATAATAAAATCATAGCTTTCCCCATCTTCCCAAAGTGAACCCCACCGCGTTCCATCAAACTTATATATCCTTACTAAGAATATTTCCTTCTCTTCGCTTCCATCCAATGCCATTCCTTTTAAACCACTTCCCAATGAGCATTCCACGTCGCCAATTCCTCACCACCATCCTCGCTTCCTCCATCGCCCCCGCATTTCTCCGCGCCCAAGGACTGAACAACAAACTCAATGTCGCCATCATCGGCTGTGGCGGACGCGGCGGCGCCCAACTCTCCACGATCGCCGCCTCGGGCGAAAATATCGTCGCCCTTTGCGATGTCAACGGACGCCACCTCGCCGCCGCCGCCAAACAATACCCCCAAGCGAAAACCTTCACCGACTTTCGCCAACTCTACGATTCCTTCAAAGACTTCGACGCCGTCGCCGTCAGCACCGCCGAACATACCCACGCCTTTGCCACCCTCCCAGCCTTGCGGATGAAAAAGCATGTCTATTGCGAAAAACCCCTCACCCATAACATCTGGGAATGTCGCAAAATTCGCGAAGCCGCTCGTGAAGCCAAGGTCGCCACCCAAATGGGAACCCAAATTCACGCCCAATCCAACTACCGCCGAGTCGTCGAACTCATCCAAGCAGGCGCCATCGGCCCCGTCCGCGAATGCCACGTCTGGGTCTCCCGCGCTTGGGGTCTCCAAACCAAAGAAGCCGCCGAACGCAACCGCGACATCGTCTTCGTCACCGAACGCCCCGCCGAAGCCGAAACCCCTCCCGCAGACTTCGACTGGGATCTCTTTCTCGGCCCCGCCCCCGCACGACCCTTCAACAAAGTCTACATCCCCGGTCCCAAATGGTATCGCTGGTGGGACTTCGGCAGCGGCACAATGAGCGATCTCGGCTCCCACTGGAATGATCTCCCCTTCTGGGCCCTCAAACTCGATTCCCCAAAAACCATCCAAGCCAGCGAAGGCCCCGCACACCCCGAACTCGCCCCCGCCACCATGAGCGCCACCTACGAATATGGTCCGCGCGCTGGTCTCCCCGCCTGCCGCGTCGCTTGGTATCAAGGCGAAATTAAACCCCAACTCTGGACCGAAAAGAAAATTCCTCAATGGGGCGAAGGTTGCCTCTTTGTCGGCGAAAAAGGCATGCTCCTCGCCGACTACGGCAAACATCTCCTCCTCCCCGAGGAAGAATTCAAAGACTTCACCCGACCACCCCGAACCATCCCCGAAAGCATCGGCCATCACGCCGAATGGTTGCAAGCTTGCAAAACCGGCTCCCCGACCACCTGCAACTTCGAATACAGCGGCGGCCTCACCGAAGCCAATCACCTCGGCAATGTCGCCTACCGCGTCGGCAAAAAAATCACCTGGGACTCCACCACCCTCAGCTGCCCCGACGCCCCGGAAGCCGCCCAATTTATTAAGCGACAATACCGCAAAGGCTGGGACTTCGCCGCCCTTTAACCCCCAAACCCCAGAAAAATCATCAGAAGTTTCCTCCACAAAAAACCTCTCGTCTCAGGCCGTAACCCTTATTCCTCCTGAGGCTTAGCTTCCATCGGTCGTCCCGATCCTTTCCCCAACCCAGCTGATCCCTTATGCCAAAACTCCCATCCTCCACCGCATCCACCTTTCTCCCATGGAAAACCATCGCGCCCCTCATCGTTGCCATCCTCGCAACCACGCGGTCCTTTGCGGAAGACCCCGTCACCCCAACCACCCCCCCCCCCCCCACC
>JBAWZW010000188.1:0-5189 GCA_037142835.1 Verrucomicrobiota bacterium | reverse complement strand
GGGAGTGGGTGGGTGGAGGCGGGGAGGTTTATTGTGCCGTGGTTGGGGATTCTTGTTTTGACGGTGATGGTGAACACTTTTTTTCTGTGGCGGGGATCGCGGTTACGGGGTGAGGCGTTTGTATCATCGGGGATGCGATTGGCGTTGCTGGCGATGTTACCTGGGATGCTCTGTGGTTTCTTTTTTACGGTGATCGCTTGGCGGGCCAACTGGGTGGAGTGGTTGCCGTCGGTGTGGATGATTTGTTATGGGGTGGGGTTATTAGCGACGAAACATTTCGGGCCCCGATCGATGATGATATTGGGGTGGAGTTTTTTGGTGGCAGGGCTGGGATCGAGTTGGGCACTGGTTTTTGGGGAGTTTGGTGATGGTGGATTGATGGGGATTTGGGGTGGAGGGAATGGGTTAATGGGGGTGACGTTTGGGTTATTTCATGTGATTTACGCGGGGTGCACTTGGGGGCGGTCGGAGGGATCGGGAGAAGCGGGGGTTAAACGGTAAACTGATGTTTGACTTTGATAAGCTGGACAAGGTGATCCATGAGAAAGGGAGGTTGGGGATTATGACTTTATTGGCGGCGCGTCAGAGCTGGAGTTTTCAGGATTTGAAGGGGGAATTGGAGTTGAGTGATGGCAATTTGGTTTCGCATTTGCGGACCTTGCATGACCACGGGTATGTGGCGGTGACGAAGGAGATTTTGGACCGCCCGCAGACGAGTTACGCGTTGACGGTGAAGGGGCGGAAGCAATTTGAGGGATACCTGACGATTTTGGAGCAGATCCTCAGGGTGGGGCGGCCTGGATTTGATGGGGGAGCGAAAGGGTGAGGGGGTGAAGTCTTGTCGAATTACTTTGTCAAGCAAAGCATCTAAATAAAACAAACTATGAAAATCAAACTAGCGGAACATTATGGGATGTGTTTTGGGGTACGGGATGCGATTGCGGAGGCGGAGCGATTGGCTGGGGAGGGGCCGCTGACGATTCTTGGGGAGCTCGTGCACAACCCTGTGGTTGGGGAGCGATTGAGGAAACTGGGGGTGGAGGATGGGGTGTTTGAGGTGGGGTCGGCGAAGACGGAGCGGGTGATGATTACCGCGCATGGGGCATCGGATCGGAAGCGGGAGGAGTGGAGGTTAGCGGGATTTGGGGTTGCGGATGGGACGTGTCCGTTGGTGCGTCAGGCGCACGGGCAACTGGGTCGACTGGTGGGGCTGGGATATTTTCCCGTGGTGATTGGGAAGCGTGGGCATGCGGAGGTTGTGGGGTTGACCGGGGATTTTCCTGAGGCGTATGTCATTGAGGTGGAGGAGGATATTTTGGGTTTACCGTGGGTGGAGCGATATGGGGTGATCTCGCAGACGACGCAGACCGTGGAGCGGGTGAAGGAGTTAGTGGAGGCGATTCGGGTGGGGCGACCTGGTCGGGAGGTGGAGTATCGGGACACGGTGTGTCAGCCGACGAAGAATCGGCAGAGGGCCTTGGGGGAATTGGTTGGGGAGTGCGAGGCCTTGGTGGTGGTGGGTGGGCGGAACAGTAATAACACGGGGCAATTGGCGAGAGTGGCGAGGGAGGCAGGTCGGGTGGTCTTTCAGATTGAGCGGCCTGAGGAGTTGGAGGCGGGGTGGTTTGTGGGGGTGAAAAGTGTGGGGGTGACTGGGGGGACATCGACATTGAAAGAGACTATCCATGCGGTGTATGAGCGATTGAAAGGGATCGCGGTGGAGATGGAGGGGAAAGTGGCGATGAAAGAAATTTTTTAAAGCAACGAGAAAGCACTAAACCTTAACCAGAACCTGATGATGAATATGAACACCCCACCACCGCTCCCCAGTCATGCACCGATTACGCAACCGATTTGGAGGTTCCTGAAGCGAGGAGCGACCTTATTTAAGATGATGGGGATTGGGGCGTTGATTTTGATTTTGCTGATTCCCTTGGGGATGATTGGGTTTGTTTTGAGGGAGAGAATGGAGAGACGGAATGAAGCGGTGGGGGAAATCACTTCGGTTTGGGGGCGGGAGCAGAGTGTGATTGGGCCGGTGTTGATTGTGCCCTATCGGTATGCGGTGAAGGTTTGGAAAGATCAGGTGGTGAGTGGGGGGAAAGTGGAGAGAGTGGAAGTGGTGGAGAGTGCGACAGCGAACGCCTATTTTTTGCCGTCGAGGATGATGGTGGAGGCGAAGATTGTGCCGAAGGAAGTGAAGCGGGGGATATATCGGGCGGTGATTTATGAGGGTGAGGTGGAGTTGGTTGGGGCATTTCAGCGGCCTGATTTTGGGAATTTGCGAATTGAGGAGAAGAACGTCTTGTGGGAGGACGCGGTGGTGACCTTGGCGATTCCGGAGATGCGAGGGGTGAAGGAGACGCTACAATTGGGTTGGGGAGAGAAGCGGATACCCATGGCGCCGGGGGTGAAGTTGAAGGGATTTTCGATGGGAGTGCATGCGCGGGTGGGAGGATTGCGGGAGAGCGAGGGGATGATTCCGATGAAGTTGGGGATTCGGCTGAATGGGAGTGGGGGGATTCGGTTTACGCCGATTGCCGAGGAAAACATTGTGAGAGTGGAATCGGGGTGGGCGAATCCGAGTTTTCAGGGGGCATTTTTGCCTGATTCGCGAGAGGTTGGGGTGGAGGGATTTAAGGCGAAGTGGCAGATTGCGCAGTATGGTCGGGAATATGCCCAGCAGTGGACGGACCAGGAGAGTGCGGGAATTTTGAACCCTCAGAGCGTGGGGAGTTCGTTGTTTGGGGTGAACTTTCTTTCGGGGGTCGACTCCTATCGGAATGTGGAGCGAGCGATTAAATATGGGGTACTTTTTCTGGTTTTGGTGTTTGCGGTCTTCTTTCTTTTTGAGGTTCTGGCGAAGTTACGGATTCACCCGTTTCAGTATTTGCTCGTGGGGGTGGCGCTCTGTTTATTTTACTTGGGATTGCTCTCGCTTTCGGAGTTTGTGGAGTTTTCGGTGGCGTATTGGGTGGCGGCGTTGGTCACGACTTTAATGATTGGGTTTTATTGTTTTAAAGTTTTGAAGAGTGGGGTGCGGACGGTGATTGTGGGGGGATTATTGCTGGGGATTTATGGGTTTCTTTATATCACGCTCCAGCTTCAAGATTACTCTTTGGTGATGGGGACTGGGGGACTGTTTGTGGTCTTGGCGGCGGTATTTTATCTGACGCGAAATATTGACTGGTATTTTCAGGATGAGCGTTAATTGGTGATTGTGTGGTGGAGGAGATTGGGTGTTGAGTGATGGGGTTGACCTTCTTGGATTTATTTTTATGAAATCACTGATTGCTTTGTTGGGTTGGGGGATGTGTTTGGTGGCGAGTGGTTTGGGGGCGGAGTCGCGGACTTGGGTGGTGATGGATGGGCGGGTGGTGGTGGGGACCTTGCAAAAGGTGGCTGGCAACACCGTCTTCATTGTGGATGGGGAGGGAAAAGTGGGGCAATTTGAGAGGAGCACTTTGAGCCTTGGGGATAACGAAGCGATTAAGGAGGCGTTTCCTGAGGGGAAAGCGCCGATGGGAGCGGTGGTGATCAGTCGGATGCCGGAGCCGGCGAAGTTGGCGAAGATTGATACGAAAGCGTTTAAGGGTGGAGGGATTTTTCATTTGGGGACGGAGTCTTGGGAGGTGTTGGAGACGGCGCATTTCAAGGTGATCTATCAGAAGCCCGTGGATCCGAAGGATGTGGCGGAGTTAGCGGAGCGGATGTGGTTTGATGCGGCGTATGTGCATCCGACATTTTTGGGGAAATTTTCGGGGGTGAAGATGGCGATTTTTCTGGCACCGACGGACAGTCATTATGATCGGATTGGGAAGTGGTATGTGGAGATGTTGGGGAAAGGTGGGCAAGGGGTGGAGGCGACAAAAATCGGGGTGGTTTGGGCGGCGAGCGGATCGGCATCGATGTTTTTGCCGAGTGAGGTGGCGAGTGGGCAAGGGGTGATGGAGTATGCGCGGGCGATTCGGGCGTATCGGAAGGGGGGGAGTGCGGCGGCGAAGGTGGAGTTAATCAAGGGGCTTTGGGAGCCCTTTTTTGTGCATTGTTTGGCGGAGGATATGATCCATGTGCAAACGGGCGGTCTGGTGCCGAATGGGAGGAAGGGATACTACGCGTTGAGCACGGGGCACGCCTACTATAAGGAGGTGGATTTGACGGGGAAATGTGAATCGGGATTGGTGCGAGTGCAGTCGATCAGCGGGAAGGATGTGAGTACGATTGGGGGATTAGCGGATCCGAACCACTGGCCTGGGGAGTTAAAGAAACTCGTGAAGAAGGGGGACGTGAAGGCGACCTTGGAGACGATCAGTTTGATGACCTTGGAAGGAGCGGATGCGAAGGCGAATGTCTTGGCGTATGCGTGGGCGCGTTATTTGCAACGTTCTTTGCCAGCGTTGGTTGCGTATGGGAAGCTCCTAGGGCAGATCGGCAGTGGACATCAAATGCCCGAGTCTGGCGAGGTGGCAAAGATTTATGGTTTCTCCACGGCGACGGCGATGGAGGAGGACTTTCAGAAGTGGTTACAAAGTCCGGAGTTTCACTAGGAAGGGTGGGGTGGGGTTAGCCTCGGTTGCGTTCGAGGAGGACGAGCATGAGGAAGGAGAGGAAGAGGTTGAGTTCCTCGTTGGGGGTGAGGTCGCCGACTTGATCGATTTGGAAGCGGCCTTCGAAAAAGGCGGCGAGTTTGGTGAGGCGCATCGCGGGCTGGCCGTTGGAGCGAGTGGCGAGGTAGCGGGGGTGGAAGAGGTAGCCGGTGGCGAGGCCGAGGAGGGGGATTTGGCCGAGGAGGGAGTCGGCGACTTTTGACCAGGGGTTTTCTTCTCGGATGGAGAAGTCTGGGGAATCGTCGCCGGGGTTAAAGACCTCGTAGTGAGCCTTCCAGAGGGAGCGCCAGCCGCGTCGACCGACGCTCCCGATGGGGGAGCCATTTGGGGTGGTGGCGAAGTAACGGGCGGACCAATCGATGACTTTATTGGCGCGGATGTTGGCGAGGAGAGTGGTTTGGGTGGAGTCGGTGAAGACCTCGACGTGCTCACGGAATTTGAAGATTTTTTGGCGGGTGAAGACGATCGGGCGGCCGGTGGCGTCGGTGACGGTGATTTGGGAGGCGATGGCGAGGATTTTGAAGGAGAGGGTGAGGGGGTATTGGATGCCTTGGAGGTGGCGGGCGATGAGGTCATCGGAGG
>JBAWZW010000187.1:0-5205 GCA_037142835.1 Verrucomicrobiota bacterium | reverse complement strand
GGACTGGGGGGTGAGGTAGCGTTGGGAGATTTGTAATGGAGGCTGATGGAGCGGAAGACATTTTTTGGGTCTTGGGCGGCGAAGTAGAAGAGTTCGATGGCGGCGGGCCCGACTTCCCAGCGGAAGCCGAGGAGGGTGCGAGCGATGCCGTGTTCGGTGGACTGTTGGCGGGTGAGGGGTTTGCCTGCTTGAAATTTTTCTTCGAGGCCTTGGCGGACATTTTGCATAAATTCCTCATATGTTTGGGGGGACCAATCGTCTTTCCAGTATTGGAGTTCGACTTCGACGAGTTGGGATTTGTGGAGGTAGAAGTTGACCTGTTGGAGGGCGATGCCTGGGAGGCCTTGGACCTTCCAGACTTCGCGGGAGTCTGGGAGGGTCTGGCGTTCGACGATTTTGGCGGTGGTACCGAGGAGGGCTTCTTCGAGATGGACGGCGGATTCTCCCCAATGGAGGCGGAAGGGGGGAGCGAGTTCGTAGTCGGCGGAGAGGGCAAGGATGGGGAGGAAGCAGAGGAGAAGGGCGAAGAGAGTGGGGTGTGAGCTAGAGCGCATGGGATGGAGAGAGATCATATTTTTGAGCGTTTAGCAAAAATTTTCCATAATTGTTCTAAAGTGGGGGGAAATCTGACCGATGTCTCAAAGTTGAGCAATTTGTTCAACGGGTGAGGCCAAGCACCTTCAATAAAATGGCCCGGTGCGGCACGGAAGCCGCAATTTAGTTATAACCAAGAAGGAGACATAATATGGTCATTAATACAAATAATGGGGCAAGTATTGCCTCAAAGAACCTCAACGCGAGTAACGCCCTGTTGCAGAAAAGCTTGGCGCGGCTCTCGAGCGGATCGAAGATCAACAGTTCGTCGGAAGATGCCGGCGGGATGGCGGTTTCGATGAAAATGGAAGCGGCGATGAAGCGCAATGAAGCGACGCAGACGAACGTGTCGAACGCGGTCTCGTTTCTTCAGACCCAAGATGGTGGTTTGAAGACAGCGGGAAAAGTGCTGGAGCGGGTCGCCGAACTGAAGACATTGTCTTCGGATGTGACGAAGAGCGCGACGGATGCAGCCAACTACGACACGGAGTTTACGGCACTGAAAGCGCAGTTGACGAGTATTGCGGCGGAATCATTCAATGGGGTGACGCTGTTTGGGAGCACGACATTGACGGTGGCGACGTCTGATGATGCCTCGCAGACGATGGCGATCACGAAGGCGGATTTGGCGACGAATGTGACGGCGATCACTGCGGCGGCCAACCTGGCGGCGGTGACCACGGCGGTCGTGAGTACGGCGATCACCAATGTGGCAACTTCCCGTGCGCAGAATGGCGCGGAGACGAGCCGTCTGGGGTTTTCCTTGGACATGTTGGGGACCAACTACACGAACCTCGAAGCGGCGAACAGCCGGATTAAGGATGTGGACGTGGCGCATGAGTCGACGCAGTTGGCTAAGAACAACATCCTTGTGCAGGCAGGCACGGCGATGTTGGCGCAAGCGAACGCCTCTTCGCAGAGTGCGTTGACCTTGCTTCGCTAGAGGGTGGAGCGGCCATAAACTGGCGAGAGAGCCCCTTGGCAGAAATGCTGAGGGGCTCTTTTCTTGGGGATTTTTGGAAGTTTTTGGGGGGGTGGCAGTGAAACTGCTATGTAAATGAGGGCATGAGGCAAACTTCTTCGTTATTGGTGATGGTTAGTTGGGCAATCGGCGCGGTGGGGTGGGCGGGTGAAGCGATGGTTCCTCGGGAGGTGTTTCATCAATCGCGAGGGTATCCGTATGTCTTTCGGAACGACTCGTATTTGGCGATGGGAGGACCGGTGGCGTTGCGGTTTGGGGTGGCGGGACCGAAGTGTGCTCAGAGGAATGCGCCGCCATTGATTGGAGGGGCGAAGGGGCCCGAGAAGCCGATCTCGAAGTCGGCGGTGGCGCCAGTGGTTCCTTCAGGGGAAGCGAATGTGACCCCGGCGGTGCCAGTGGAGGCGGGAGGTGGGCGTGAGGAGATTGATTTCAATCGGATTCCGAGTGAGGTTTTGGAATTTTTCAAGAATACCGAGGGGCGACCGGTCTCGCGGGCATACCTTTTTGATCCGATTTTTCAACCAGCCATAAACTATGCACTTCCAAAGAGTAAAGCGACCTATCAGCAGAAGTAGCTTAGGGATGGCGGTGGGATTTGGGGTGACATTGGGTTCGATGGCGGGGACTTTGTGGGCGAGTGCGGATAAGACCGAGGTAAAATCGGCGGAGAAGTCAGCGGAGAAGTCGGTTCCGAACTCGGCGGGGAGTCATGGGGATGAAGATGGGGTCGATTTGGCGGTGATGAGGAATGAAATTGCGAGTTATGCGCGATTGGCGGTGGAGGCGGCGGATCAATCGAAGTGGCCATTGACCGAGCATTTTTTGGAGTTGTTGGTTAACTTGCCGGGGCCATTGGATGAGAAGAAGGCGGCGATTCTGCGGATTGGGGAGCGCTACGAGAAGGAGAAGATTTTATCGAAAGCGTTGGCGATTTACGAGAAAGTGATCCAGCTCTACCCGACGGATCCTGCGACGCCAGAATTACTTTTTAAGGTTGGGGGTATTTATCGGGAGATGGGCGCGTATGAGCGAGCGATTTCGCGATTTTACACGGTTTTGAACTCGGTTTTGAAGGTGAACGAGCGGGGGGTGGATAGTTATCGGGGGCTGACGCAGTCGGCGCAGAGGGAGATTGCGGAGACCTATATTCAGAGTGGGAACTATCCGCAGGCGTTAAAGTTTTACAAGTTGCTTGGGAGGATGGATTTGAGTCCCGAAGTGGCGGCGAAAGTGCGATTTAAGTTGATTTACTGCGAATATTTGGTGGGTAATCTACCGGCGACAGTGAAGGAGGCGGAACGATTTCTTGAGGAATTTTCTGGGGATGGGTCGGTTCCCGAGTGTCGCTATATTTTGGCGACGGCGTTGCGGAGTTTGAAGAAGCCGAAAGAGTCATTTGAGGTGGTGATTGCGTTGCTTCGTGATGAAAAAGCAAAGAAGGATAAGACGCCTGATCGGTGGGCCTATTGGCAGAGAAAAACGGGGAATGAATTTGCGAACGAGTATTATCAGACTGGGGATTTTGGGAGTGCGCTGACGATTTACCAGGCGTTGGCGAAGATCAGTGAGGAAGCGGAGTGGCAATGGCCAGTGGTGTATCAGATGGCGCTGTGTTTTGAGCGTTTGCATCTTTTGAGTCGGGCGGCTCAGTCGTATAAGTTTATTATTGATCAATCGGAGAAAATGACCAAGGAGAAGAAGTCGATGGGGGAGAACTTGGTGAGTTTGGTGGAGATGGCGAGATGGCGTGGGGAGCAATTGGTGTGGCAGGAGGGGACGGAGACGCGATTTTCGAGGGTCTTGGGTGGGGAAGTGGGGAGAAGTCCGCAGAAGACGAAAGGGAAGCGAGATGAAGTTGGGAGTGGGGTGGCGTCGCCGTCGGCGCCTGGGGTAGCGGTGAAGGTAAAAGCAGCGAAGAATCCTTTATAAATTTAATTATGGAACAGAATATTTTACAGAATTCGGGGACGCGATCGGTTCAGGCATTGGGGGCGCATGGGGAAGTGTGTGCGGAGCTTTACGAGTTGATGTTGGAAGAGAACCGGTCATTGAAGGCGAGTGGGAGGGGGCGGGAGGAAGTGATTTTGGAGAGGAAGCGGAAATTGCTGGGGGAGTTGAAGGAGAGCTTGGAGGTGGTGCGGAGTGCGGGGAGCGAGCGAGTGGGGACGACGGCGGAGATGCGGGTAGCGATGGAGAAGGTGCAGCAAACGATTTTGAAGGCGCTGTTACTTGATCGGGAGAACGAGCAATTGCTGTTGCGTTCGACGATCCAGCCGCGGTTGGGAGGTGGTGGGGTAGCGGTGGGGGTGAGGCCGGTGGCTTCGCAGGTTGGGAGGCTATACGGGAAGTTTGCGTAAGAGGTTGGGAAGAAGAGGATTGCGGTGAAGAAGGGTGGTGGGGAGGGTGAAGATGCTTGCGTGGGATCGGGAAAGCCGTGTAGGGAACTAGGGTCATGGCCATTGAGAAAGTCCTCGTTGTTGATGACGAACCGATTATTCGGAAGACCTTTGAGGAGGTGCTACGTGCGAAGCGCTATGGGGTGACGGGGGTTGGGAGTCTGGAGGAGGCGGAGAATATTTTAAAGAAGCGGGATGTTTTTGACCTGGTTTTTTTGGATGTGAAGTTACCGGACGGGGAGGGGACGGATCTTTTGGAGAGATTGGTGAGGATGCCGGCGGCGCCGATGGTGATCATGATGAGTGGATTTGGGACGATTGAGACGGCGGTGGGATGTATGAGGGAAGGGGCGTTTGACTATTTGATTAAGCCGTTTTCGACGAGTCAGATCCAGATGATGGTGAAGAAGGCGGAGAGTTATCAGCAGGTGATGAAAGTGAATCGGTATTTGGCGGCACAGGTGAGTGACACGCGTGATTTGATTGGGGAGAGTGAGGCGATGCTGCGGCTGAGGCAGATGTTAAAGAAAGTGGCGCCGACGGATGCGACCGTTTTGATTCAGGGGGAGAATGGGACGGGGAAAGAGCTGGTGGCGCACGAGATTTACCATGGGAGTGGGCGATCGCAGGGGCCGTATGTGAGGGTGAACTGTGCGGCGATCTCGGAGACTTTGATGGAGAGTGAATTTTTCGGGCACGAGAGGGGGTCGTTTACTGGGGCGACGGAGCGAAGGGAGGGGCGGTTTGAGTTAGCGGATGGGGGGACGCTGTTATTGGATGAGATCAGCGAGATTTCGCCGAAGTTGCAGGCGAAGCTTTTGCGGGTGCTGCAGGAGCGAGAGTTTGAGCGGGTGGGGGGGACGAAGACGATTAAAGTCGATGTGCGAGTCTTGGCGACGACCAACCGGGATCTTCGGCAAGCGGTGACTTTGGGGCAGTTTCGGGAGGATTTATACTATCGATTAAACGTCTTCCCGTTGCGGGTGCCTGCCTTGAGGGAGAGGCGGGCGGACATTTTGGGTTTGGCGGGGCATTTTTTGGAGCGTTTTGGGCGGCAACATCGTGGGGGAGTTGCGGGGTTTACGCTGGAGGCTAGGGAGGCGTTGCTCGGCTACGACTGGCCTGGGAACGTCCGTGAATTGAAGAACACGATCGAGCGGGCGGTGATCTTGAGTGAGAATGTGCAGGCGATCGGTGCGGAGCTCCTCGGTTTGGGGGTGAGGGGCAGTGAAG
>JBAWZW010000186.1:0-5231 GCA_037142835.1 Verrucomicrobiota bacterium | reverse complement strand
GGGGAAGTTGGCAGGCGATGGGGAGGGGGAGCGGGGCAGTTTTGTGGGGTTGGGGTGGGGCTGGGGGGCGGAGTTTTTGGAGGAAGCCTTGGATGAGAAAGAGGGTAGTGGCGAAGAGGATCAGCCAGGGGACGAGCTGGGTGAAGGTTGCGGGATCGTTTTGGGTGAGGAGCGCGCTGCCGAGGAGACCGCCTGCGAGGCTGACGGGAATGAAGTGGAGGAGGTAAGGGCGGATGGCGGCGATTTGTTGGCGGAAGCCGAAGATACTGCCGGCGGTGCCGATGACTAAGGCGACCGTGCTGGTGGCGTTGGCGACGACGGGCGGGGTGCCGCAGAGGAGGAGGACGGGGAAGGTGATGAGCGTGCCGCCGCCAGCGATGGCATTGACGGCGCCGGCGGCGGTGGCGGCGGCGAAGAGGGCGAAGATTTGGGAGAGTGACATTGAAGGGCGATGATTTTTGGGGGAGAAGAGGCTGGGATGCAAGCTAGGGGAATGGGCTTTTCAAGTGGGAGGTTTCGGGGGCAAGGTGGGGGATGCAATTTGGGATTTGTAATGAAATTTTTCGGGGGTGGAGTTTGGCGGAGACTTTTTCTTTTGTGGCGAAAACGGGGTATGATGTGGTGGAGATTGCGCCGTTTACGATGGGGGGATTGGTCACGGACATTTCTGGTGAGGAGAGGCGAAAGATTCGGGAAGAGGCGAGGCGGGCGGGGGTGGGGATTTCTGGATTGCACTGGGTTTTGGCGCAGACGGAAGGGATATTTTTGAATTCGCCAGATCGGGCAACCCGTTTTCGGAGTGGGGTTTATTTGGGGGAGTTGGTGGATTGCGCGGCCGATTTGGGGGGGGCGCGGGTGATTTTGGGGTCACCGAAGCAGCGGCAGGTTGGGGAGGGAACGGACTACGGGGCGGCGTGGGATTGGGCGGTGGAGACCTTGGGGGATGCGGTGAAGCGAGCGGAGGATCGGGGGGTGATTATCTGTGTGGAGCCGTTGGGATCGAGCGAGACGAATTTTATCAATACGGCGGCGGAGGCGAGGCGATTTGCGGAGGAATTTTCGAGTGGGGCGATTTCGACGATTCTCGATGTGAAAGCGATGTCGTCGGAGGGGTTAACGATTCCCGAAATTATTGGGGAGAGTCGGGGGCGGTTTGAGTATTTCCACGCCAACGATGTGAATTTGAAGGGGCCGGGATTTGGGGAAGTGGATTATCTGCCGATCGTGGAGGCGCTGAGGGGAGTGGGGTATGACGGGGTGATTTCGGTGGAGGTTTTTTTGTTTGAGGAGGGACCTAAAATGATTGCGGAGAGGAGTTTGGGGTATTTGCGTGAGGTGTTTGGGGTGGAGGGATGAGGGGCGGAGGGCTTAATTTTTTGAAGTGCCCCAGCGTCGGTGGATGAAGCGTTCCCAAGGGGAGAAGAGGATTTTATCGGCGAGTAAACCGATGAGGACGATGGAGAGCATCACCCCGACCACTTGATCCATGGCACCGAGTTCGCGGCCATTGTGGAGGAGGAACCCGAGGCCATAGCCGGTCATGACCGTGACATAGATTTCTGCGGCCATGAGGGAGCGCCAAGCGAAGGCCCAGCCTTGTTTGACGCCGCTGACGATGAAGGGGAGGGAAGCGGGGAGGTTGACATAGATCCAGGTGTGGAGGCCTCTGGAGCCCATGGTTTGGGCGGCGCGTTGGTAGATGGGAGGGACATTGCGGACGCCGTTATCGGTGGAGATTTGGACGGACCAGAGGGTGCCCATGATGACGACGAATTGCATGGCGGTTTCGGTTTGGCCGAACCAGAGGAGGGCGAGGGGGACCCAGCAGACGCTGGGGAGGGTTTGGAGGCCGAGGCCGAGGACGCCGATGGTATCGCTGGCCCATTTGAAGCGAGCGGTGAGGAGGCCGAGGGGGACGCCGAGGAGGACGCCGGCGGAGTAGCCGAGGAGGAGGCGTTTGGTGGTGACCCAGAGGGAGGTGAGGAGGACGCCGCTGAGGGAGTCATCGAACTGGAGGCTGGCGGGATCACCGATGTGGAAGTGGAGGAGGAGTTCGGTGAGGCCGGAGGCGTTTGCGAGGAAGAAGAAGACTTCGGAGGGGGAAGGGACGAGGACTGGGGACCAGCGTTTGGTGGCGACCATGAAGTCGCGTCCGTAGTGCCAGAGGGCGAGGAGGGCGACGAAAAAGAGGAGGGCGTTGAGGAAGCGTCTCATGGGGAAATTAATCGGCGACGAGAGATTTTTGGGACTGGTGCGATTTCAGGGCGCGGGTGATTTCCGTGGCGTAAGCGGCGAGGCTGGGGCTATTGATATCGCGGGGGCGGGGAAGGTCGATGGGGAACTGTTCGCGGATGCGGCCTGGGTTTGGGGAGAAGAGGACCACGCGGTCGCCGAGGCAAGCGGCTTCGCGGACATTATGGGTGACAAAGACGATGGTTTTTTTGCGAGTGGCCCAGATTTCTTGGAGATCGCCGTAGAGTTGTTCGCGGGTCATGGCGTCGAGGGCGGCGAAGGGTTCATCCATGAGGAGGACGCGGGGGTTGGGGGCGAGGGAGCGGGCGAGGGCGACGCGTTGGCGCATCCCGCCGGAGAGTTCGTGGATATTGGAGTGGGCGTATTTGGAGAGGCCGACGAGATGGATATAAAAGAGGGCGACTTCGCGGCGTTCGTGTTTGTTGAGATTGGGTTTGAGTTTGAGGCCGAAGAGGACATTGCCGAGGACATCGAGCCAAGGGAAGAGGGCGGATTCCTGAAACATCACCATGCGATCGCGACCGGGTTCGGTGACCCTGCGGCCATTGGAAGTGATGGAGCCGGCATCGGGGAATTCGAGGCCAGCGATCATGGAGAGGAGGGTGGATTTTCCGCAGCCGCTGGGGCCGACGAGGCAGACGAACTCGCCTTCTTCCACGGTGAGGCTGACATTATCGAGGGCTTGGGTGACGACCACGCCATCGCGGAAAGTTTTGGAGACGGAATCGACGAAGAGTTTCACTGGGGGAACGACTTGGAGTTCTTTGAGTGGGGCGTTCATTGAAGAGAGAGAGAGGGAGAGGATTGGGGATGGGGTTTAGTTTTTGGAGGGGATGGGTTCGAGAAATTCGAAGAGGCGATCGAGGTTGGGGGTGCGTTTGAGGAAGCCGACGCTTTGGGCATCGGCGAGCATTTGGGCGAGTTCTGTGCGGGTGATGGTGGAGGAGAAAGTGAGGTTGGACCAAGCGCGATCGAGGATTTTTTCGGGCATCGCTCGGCGGGTTAAATATTTGAAAGATTGGTTGGCGAGGTCTTTGGCTTCCTGGGGATTTTGGTTGATCCAGTTGGTGAGTTCGGCGTGAGCGGCGGCGAATTTTTTGACGAGATCGGGTGATTGGCTGAGGATTTTCTGGCTGGAGACGAGGAGGGTGGTGGCGCCGACTTTATCGGTAAGGAAAACCGTTCCGTGGGCATCTAAGGCGAGTCGGGAGACCCAGGGTTCGACCGTCCAGACGCCGTCGAGTTTGCCGGCGATAAAGAGGCTGAGCTGATCGGGGTTGGCGGTGGGGATGACGCGGACATCGCCACCGATTTGGGTGATGCGGAAGCCGTGTTTTTTGAGCCAACTGCGGCAAGCGATATCTTGGGTGTTGCCGAGTTGGGGGGTGGCGATGAGTTGGTCGCGAAAGTCGGCGGGTTTGGATAGTCGGCCATCGCTTTGGACGACGAGAGCGGAGCCACCAAAGGCGGCACCGGCGATGATTCGGACCTCTTCGCCTTGGGAACGGGAATAGAGATTGAGGGCGGGATTGGGGCCGACGTAAGTCAATTCGATGGAGTTACTTGCGAGGGCTTCCATGGCTGAGGGGCCAGCGTTGTAGGAGAACCAAACGATCTTCACCTCGGGGCCGAGTCGAGGTTCGAACCAGCCTTTGCCTTGGCGGGTGAGTTCGGAGGCGATGAGGGCTTGGGCGTGGGTGATATTGGGGAAGTAGCCGACGCGAAGGGTGGTGGGAGCCGACCATCCTGAGAGTGGCCTGGTGAGGGCGAACAGGGTGAGGATGAGGAGGCGGATCATGGGTGCAAGTTTAACTCTATCGTTTTGGTAGGGTTTAGGCTTAGACGAGGGGGTGAGAAAGCGCAAATTTTTTGTTTGGGGGTGGAAGGAATGTAGATTAGGAAAAATGGAGGTTTTCAAAGTGGGGAGGAATGGTTTTACTGAAGGGGAATTTTGGTGGTTTGGGGCCACTGCACGCTAATTTTTGATTTTTATCCGATGATTCTGCTTCCTGCGATTGATTTAATGTCTGGTCAAGTGGTGCGATTGCGCCAAGGAAAAGCCACGGAAAAAACCGTTTATTCGGATGACCCCGTGGCCTTTGCGCTACGATGGGAGAGGGAGGGCGGGGATTATTTGCATATCGTGGATTTGGACGCGGCCTTTACGGGGGTGCAGAGGAATTTGGAAGTGGTGCGGGCGATTGCTGGGGCGATTTCGATTCCGTGCGAGCTGGGTGGGGGGATGAGGAGTGGGGAGTCGGTGCGGGCGGCGCTGGAAGCTGGGGTCTCGCGGGTGATTATTGGGACGAGGGCAGTGGAGTCGGAAGCGTTTGTGCGGGAGATGGTTGAGGAGTTTGGGGGAGAGCGGATTGCGGTGGGGATTGATGCGAAGGAGGGGATGGTTTCGGTGAAGGGGTGGACGGAGGAATCGGCATTGAGTGCGTTGGATTTGGCGCGAAGGGTGGAGGATGCGGGGGTGGGGACGATTATTTACACGGATATAGCGACGGATGGGATGTTGACGGGGCCGAATTTTTTGGAGACGGAAAAGATGTTGGAGGCGTTGGGGTGTCAACTGATTGCGAGTGGGGGGGTGGGGAGTGTGGAGGATGTGAAGCGACTGGGAGCGATGAGTGGACTCTATGGTTGCATCATTGGAAAAGCGCTTTATGACGGGGCGGTGAGTTTGGGGGATCTGGTGTCGGTGGGTTAGTCAATAAAATTTATCCTTATTTAAAAATGAAAATTCTCTTTCTTGATTGTTTCTCTGGAATTAGTGGCGACATGGCGGTGGGAGCGTTGGTGGATTTGGGGGTGAAGCCTTCGGCATTGGAGTGGGAGTTGTCGAAGTTGGCGTTGGGAGATTTTCATATGCACTTTGAGAAGGAGTCGAGGAAGAGCATTAGCGGGGTGAAGTTTGGGATTCATGAAGGGGCGACGCATGTGGAAGAGGGTGGGGAGGGGGGTGAGCATGGGCA
>JBAWZW010000185.1:0-5266 GCA_037142835.1 Verrucomicrobiota bacterium | reverse complement strand
GAACTCTCCACCGAACTCCTCCAAACCACCTCCAATCTCCTCCTCCAACTCCCCCAGCAACTCCCCCACCTCGACCCCACCTCACGCACGCTCGCCCTTTCCCTCCTCGAAAATCCCTCCCCTCTCCTCCTCAAAATCCATTCCCTCTCCTCTCACCCCATCGCCACTACCAAGTTCCGCACCCACGGCGACTTTCATCTCGGCCAAGTTCTCGATACCGGTAACCAATTCGTCATCATCGACTTCGAAGGCGAACCCCAACGCTCCATCACCCAACGACGCCGCAAACAATCTCCCGTCCGTGATCTCGCTGGCCTCTGTCGCTCCCTCGATTACGCCGCCCAAAGCGTCCTCCAAGATTTCCCCGCTTCCCACCTCCTCCTCCCCCCCATCGTCAACCGCTGGCGCGATCTCGCCTCCCACGCCTTCCTCCAAGGGTGGTCCCAAACCGTCGCCCCAGCCCCTTTCGCCCCCTCACCCGACGACCTCGCCTGGCTCCTCCACTCCTTTCTCCTCGAAAAAGCCCTCTACGAAGTCTCCTACGAACTCCACCATCGCCCCGCCTGGCTCCCCATCCCCCTCAACGGCCTCCTCCAACTCCTCTCCACCCCCACTTAACGCGGACGCGGAATCGTGATCGTCCAGGCTGGCTCTGTCCCCACCCCCGGCACCGGTTTCCCCTCAGGCGATATGCTAATTCCTAACCTCGGTGCCACTCCCGCATCCGGTTTTTTCGACTCCCCTGGCTCCACTTTCACCGCCTCTTTCTTCGGCCGCTCCAGCCACCCCAACTCGTAAATCGAATCGTCAAATGTCGCACATTTGTCTGGAACAAATGTCCAATTCGCCCGCCCAATCCACCTCTTCGCCTCCTCAGGCCTCTTATGCGCAAAATCCCACGCCGCGTTCGCATAATAATACGCAGGCGTATCCCCAGGAAAGGGAATCAAATCAATCGTCCGCCGCGCATCGCTATAGTTCTCCTCCAAAAGATAAGTCAGAAAAACCCGAAATCGCGCCAGCTCATCCTTGGAATTCTCCCGCACAAATTTTTCGAAAATCTTCCGCGCCGCCGCATAGTTCCTCTCCATTAACTCAATCTCCGCCAAATTAAATCGCGCCGGATAAAACTTCGGATCCAATTTCAACGCCTCCTCACAATAACTCGCCCCCTGCTTGAAATCCTTCTGCTCAATACACATCGCCCCACGCGTGTTCAAAGTCACCGGCGACGGCGGATGAATCTTGTCCGCCTCCGTCAACGCCACCATCGTCTTCTCCCAGTCCCGCGCCCGAAACGCTTTAATCACTTCACTGACCGCTCGAACATACGCCGCAGGATACATCTTGTTCGCCGCCGTCACCGGCGCGGGCGTCGATGGAATAAACCTTAACCCAGGCTTGTCAGGCGTAAATGACTGCAAAGGATCATTCTCTGCCCTCGCCAACATCGCAGAAGTTAAAAAAAATACCGCAAAGGGAATTGGGATGGGACGCATAAAATCAAATCGTTCGCTCCCATCCAATCGCCGAACTTCCGCCAAATTCCAATGGAAAATTTTCCCTCAACTCTTCACTTCCTCCCCACAACAATTCCCTCCGTTCACCCCCCGACAAGCCCCAATCGCTAACCACGCCCCCAAAGTCGGTCCCACCAAATAAATCCATAACCCCTGCAGATTTCCCGAAACCACCGCCGGTGCCAACGACCGCGCAGGATTCATCGACGCCCCACAAATCGGCCCCGCAAACATCGCCTCCAACATAATCACCGCTCCCACCACCAGTCCCGCCGTAATCCCCTTCTCTTTCGCCCCCTTAGACACATTCAAAATCACCAACATCAATATCCCCGTCAAAAGAATCTCCAAAACCAAGGACTGACTCCATACCCCACTAGGCAAGGTCGTTCCCAATCTCAAACTGCTCGGAAATAAAAACTTTAACACCATGCTCGCCACCATCGCCCCAGCAATTTGACTCCCCATATACGGCAAAACTTTCGCCCCCTCAAATCGTCGCGCACGCCAAAAAGCCAAGGTGACCGCAGGATTCAAATGCGCCCCCGACACTTCCCCAAATGTGTAAATCATCGCCAAGACGATCAACCCAAAAGTCATCGCCACCCCCACATGGGTCACCGTTCCACCCGTGACCTCATTAACCACTATCGCCCCTGTCCCCGCAAAAACTAAAGCCGCCGTCCCCAAAAACTCCGCAAAGCACGCCCGCTTCACTTCCCCACCCCCACTTCCCCAAATCCAACCTCCCCACACCACTCCTCGACCCGCACACGAATCAAATCCCGAATTTTTCGAATCTCTACCAGTTTCTCCTCCCGCGTTCCCCCCAAAGTCGAGGGATCGGGAAATCCCCAGTGCAAGCGCTCCCCACTCCCCGGAAAGGTCGGACACCGCTCCGCACTCGTTTCATCACACACCGTAATCAAATAGCCAAAGGTCTCCCCACGCTCAAATACCGCGTCCACTTTCTGGGGCACTTTCCCCGAAATATCCACCCCCACTTCCCCCATCGCTTCCACAACCAAAGGATTCAAAACTCCCGGCTCAATCCCCGCACTCGTCGCCTCAAACCTTTCTCCACCAATCACCTTCAACCACGCCTCCGCCATCTGCGAACGCGCACTATTGTGAATACAAACAAACAAAACAGGGATCTTCATAAAGTCTTCCTCTCTCCTATTCCCCCCTCCGCCCCTCATCAATCCTCCTATTCATTGTCACCCAATTGTCACTTCCACCTCCCCACCGAAAATGTCTCGCCCTCCCATTTCTTTCTCCACCATCCTCCCCCCATGAATTCCGCTTCCAACCAATTCCTCTACGACCTCCTCAATACCCCAAGCCCCACCGGCTTCGAAATCGCTGGCCAACGCAAATGGGTCGCCTACACCAAACCCTTCGCCGATCTCGTCGAAAATGATGCCTACGGGACCGCCTGGGCGACCCTCCACGGCTCCGCCACACACCCCCGACGCGTCATGCTCGAAGCCCACGCCGACGAAATCGGCTTCATCATCAAACACATCACCAAAGAAGGCTGGCTCCGCATCGATCGCATCGGCGGTTCCGATACCGCCACCGCCCGCGGGCGCCGCGTCGATCTCCTCGGTGACCTCGGAACGGTCCCCGGCATCATCGGTAATACCGCCATCCATCTCCGCAAAGATTCCCTCGCCGACGAAAAATCCCCGAAAATTTACGAACTCTATGTCGATGTCGGCGCCAATTCCGAAAAAGAGGTCGCCGCCCTCGGTCTCCGCGTCGGTCACCCAGCCGTCTATCACGATGCCGCTCAACCTTTTGCCTCCAATCGGATCGTCGGTCGCGCCCTCGATAACCGCCTCGGGGGATTCATCATCGCCGAAGTCCTCGCCCGCCTCGCCTCCGCCCCCGATCGACCCAGCGCCACCCTCATCGCCGTCAACGCCGTCATGGAGGAAATCGGCGGACACGGCGCCAAAATGGCCGCCCATCGCCTCCGCCCAGATGTCTGCGTAGTCCTCGATGTCACCCACGCCACCGAAACCCCCGGCATCGATGCCGCCCAACACGGCGAAGTCAAACTCGGCGGCGGTCCCTCCATCACCCACGGCACCTGCAACCATCCCGCCGTCATCGCCCGCTTGCTCCAATGCGCCGCCCAAGCCAATATCCCCATCCAACACGAAAGCAGCTCCCGCTACAGCGGCACCGATACCGATGTCATCTTCGACTCCCGCAACGGCATCCCCAGCGCCCTCGTCTCCATCCCCCTCCGCTATATGCACAGCGTGGTCGAAATGGCCGATCTCTCCGATGTCGAAAAAATCATCGATCTCCTCGTCTCTTTCGTCCGTTCCATCAGCGAAACGGACGAGTTCTCCGTGAAACTCTAACCCCGCCGCCACCTCACCAAACTCCCGCAATCTCCTCCTCCTCATAAGCTTGCCACCCATCCCCCTCACCGCGGTCCTCCTCGCGGGCGGCTCATCCTCCCGCATGGGCTCCAATAAAGCCTCGCTCCTCATCCAAAACCAACCGCTCTTCTCCAAACAACTCGCCACTCTCCAATCCCTCAATCCCACCCAAATCCTCATCTCTGGCCCTCCAGATGGTCCCTACGCTCACGCCGGATTTCCCATCGTCCCAGACATCCTCCCCCACCACGGTCCCCTCAGTGGCCTCCAAGCCACTCTCCGCCTCGCCTCCACCCCCCTCCTCCTCCTCCTCGCCGTCGATCTCCCCGCCATCACCCCAGAATTCCTCTCCCTGCTCATCCACAAATCTGCCTCCAGCTCAATTGGTTGTGTCCCAAAAATTGGCCAATTCTTCGAGCCGCTCGCCGCCATCTACCCCCAGTCCTGTCTCCCCATGGTCGAGGCCTGCCTCCACTCCGATGATCACTCCATGCAACACTTCATCCAGCTCGCCTCCACCGCTGGCCTCCTCGAAATCTTCCCCATCCCGCCCCCTCTCCATCCCCTCTTCCATAATCTCAATCACCCCCACGATCTCTCCCACTTCACCCCCAAATCCTAAACCCGCTTCCAAATCGGTACCGCCTCCTTCAGCCGATCAATCGACGCCCCCAAAAATTGCAAAGCCTCCCCACGATGCACCCCCAAAACCCTCATAAATAACGACGCTTCCCCCACCGGCACCCAGCCCAGTCGGTGAATCATTTGCACCTCCACACACGGATATTCCACCGCCAATTCATCAAAAATTCGTCCCAATTCCTGGACCGCCATCGGCTCATACGCCTCGTAATATAATCCCGCCAATTTCTTCTCCCCCTCTTTCTCTCTCACAATCCCCCAAAATTCCACCCGAGCACCCACCTCCCGCAAACCCATCTCCATCGCTGGTTCAATAATCGCCGTATCCGTAAAAACAATCTGCTTTTTCATCAGTCTCCTCTTCTTATCCTCCACTCACGGGCGGAATAAAGGCCAATTCCTTCGCCTCCCCGATCGGCTCGTCCCAATCCGCATACTCCCGATCCACCGCCACCCTCACCCCCCCAACATCCACCCCCAAAATCATCCGCCCAATAATCATCCGCGGCGTCTCCTCCCGCCCACACTCCATCATCCGCTCCCCAAATCCAAGCGTCCCCCGCAACTGTGCAAATGCCAAAAGTTTAACCTCCATCACCTGCGGTCTAGCCGTGTTTCCTCTCTTCGGCTAGAACTTCTTCCCATGATTTCGCTCTCCACCGCTCGCCAGCTGATTCTCGAAAATACCCCGCCTCTTCCCCCCTC
>JBAWZW010000184.1:0-5310 GCA_037142835.1 Verrucomicrobiota bacterium | reverse complement strand
CTCAGGGAGATCCGCGGAGTGTTGCCCGCTATGAGGGCGCAGTTCCTTGAGTGATCTGCCCGACCTTTTTTTATTTCAAGCGATGATTCCTGGAACCACTCGCCCATGCACATCGGTCAGACGAAATTGGCGGCCTTGATAACGATAGGTCAGAGCTTCGTGGTTTATTCCGCAGAGATGGAGAATTGTCGCCTGCATATCATGGACATGAACGGGGTCACGAACGATATTCCATGCAAACTCGTCGGTTTCGCCAAAAGTAGATCCGCCCTTCACCCCGCCGCCAGCCAACCACATGCTATAGCTTCGGCCAAAGTGATCCCGGCCGTTCGGCTTTTTGGGGTCACCTTGCCCGAATGGTGTCCGCCCGAATTCTCCGCCCCAGACCACCAAGGTATCCTCCAGCAATCCGCGCTCTTTTAAATCCGTGACCAGTGCCGCGCTTGGGGCGTCGGTATCTCGACACTGTTGTTCGAGTTGGGTGAAGAGATTGCCGTGCTGATCCCACCCGCTGTGCATCAATTGAACAAAACGCACCCCGCGCTCTAGTAATCGCCTGGCAATCAGGCAGTTGTTGGCGAAGGTTCCCTTTTTCAGTGCGTCGGGTCCATAACGCTCGAGGATATACTTCGGTTCCTGCGTAAAATCGAGAAGGTCAGGCACGCTGGCCTGCATCTTGTAAGCCATCTCATATTGGGCAATTCGCGTGTCAATTTCTGGATCCCCGTATTCCGCGAGATGCGCGGCGTTCATCTCTTGGAGATCGTCGAGCAGAGCTCTCCGCTCCGCTCGACTCATCCCGGGTGGGTTGTTTAAATAGGGAACTGGTGACCCCGCGTTGCTGAAACGCACGCCTTGATAACGACTGGGGAGAAAGCCACTTCCCCAGTAGTAATCAAAGAAAAGCTGGCCACAACTTCGCTCTTTATCCGAGGAGGTCATGGCTACAAAGGCTGGTAAATCATCAGCATCACAACCTAGGCCATAGCTCAGCCACGCTCCCATGCTCGGCCGACCAGGGACTTGCGAACCTGTCATGAAAAAAGTGACCCCAGGGGCGTGATTGACCGCTTCGGTATTCATCGACCGGACCACACAAATATCGTCGGCGATACCGCCAATTTTCGGCAACATGCTACTGAGTTCCATCCCGCACTGCCCGTAACGCTGAAAGGGCTTGATCGCGGGGGTAATCGGCCACCTTTTATTTCCAGAGGACATCGTGGAAAGTCGTGTCGTTCCGCGGACGCTTTCTGGAATATCTTGCCCCGCCATTTTTTGGAGGGTCGGTTTTGGATCAAAAAGGTCAACGTGCGAGGGGCCACCACCTTGCCAGAGGCAGACCACCCGCTTGGCTTTTGGAGCGATTTGGGGCAGACCAACAAGACTGGATTGCCCTCGGCCATTGGCCCTCGAAGATCCGAGGAGCGAGGCGAGGGCGATCCCGCCGATTCCGTGGGTCGCCTTGCTAAAAAGCTGGCGTCGGGTGACGCGTTGGTGATTGGTGAAAAGTTCTTCGAGCATTGGGTGGAGTGAATGGGATGGGCTTATTCGCGGGTCAACGCTTCGTCTAAGTTGAGGATGGCTAGGCAGACGGCAGTGAGCGCGGCGTGATCGATCGCTGGCAATTCCGGATGGGTGGGTGCATTGCCAATCGTCACCACTTCTGAGGCTCGCTTCGGATCGTTTAAATAAATCGCCCGTTGCTTTTCTAGAGATCGGCGCAATAACGCCAGATCCTTTGGCGTGGGATGGCGACCGACCACCCGCCGAAAGGCTAGAGTCAGTTGGGCGTTGGCATCGCCACCCGCTTGCAGGCATCGAGCTGCGAGAACTCGGGCAGCCTCTCCCCAGGTGGGATCATTGAGCGTTGTTAGTGCGTGTAGCGGGGTACTTGTGGCTGACAGTCGCACTTTGCAGGTCTGCCGGCTCGAGGCATCAAACATATTTGCTGGGCCGACCGTTCGTCGCCAAAATGTGTATAAACTTCGGCGGTAAAGATCTGATCCCGAAGATAATGGATAGTTAAAGTCTCGCTCTTTTGTAATCGCGAGAGTCTCCCAAATTGCTTCGGGTTGATACGGATATACGGGCTTTCCTCCGAGTCGCTGATCCAATAAGCCACTTGCCGATAGGGCAATATCCCGAAGGATCATTGAAGGTGCTCGAAATCTCGCTCCACGAGCGAGCAATCGATTCTCGGGATCCCGCTCGAGGAGTTGGCTAGTGATTCGGCTACTCTGTCGATAAGTCGCGCTCGTCACGATGAGCCGATCCATTTCTTTCATTCGCCAATGTCGTTCGCGAAATTCCACCGCCAACCAGTCGAGGAGCTCCCGGTGTAGGGGCATCTCGCTTTGCACTCCAAAATCTTCCGCCGTTCGTACCAAGCCTGCCCCAAAAAATATTTGCCAAATCCGGTTGATTTGCACCCGAGCCGTCAGTGGGTGGTCTGGTGTAAATAGCCACTCCGCAAAGCCGAGGCGGTTCTTCGGGGCACCATTCGCCCCCTTCGGCAGAAATGCTGGTGTCGCAAATTCTACCTTCTCGAGGGGCTTCTCATAGTTTCCGCGATCAAGAACAAATGTCGGCCGCACTTTGTCGTCGCGCATTATCATCACTCGCGCAAACTCCTCCTTCTTGATTCGGGCGATCTCCTTTTTTGCTAGGGCAAGATTTTTTACCGCCAAATCTCGCCTCCCGACTCCCGACCAGAATTCTTTTTCAAAGAGTGGCCGCAAGCCATTTTCCAGTTCAAGACTCTGGGCGTCAGTGCGTTCCCCTTGGGGAATTTTCAGAATCGTCAGTAAATTCGCTGGAAGGAGTTGCTGGTTTGGTCGCTTCGTTTCCGCGGTCACGGTTGGTAGCCACTCCGCAAACTCCTTGATCAAGGTGTCTTTGTTGATGGCTTCCGCTTCTAGCTTGGTGGCGCCATCCTCCAGCGCCCGCATCCGCTTTTCCACTTCTTCCGGTGCCACTTCCAAAAAAGGGGTGGCGATTCGCTTCGGCCCAGAAATAATCGGTGCCGATCCGTTCTCCGAGACGCGGTTGAAGATATCCAGGAGTCCGTAGTAGTCGCGTTGGGTGATCGGGTCGTATTTGTGATCGTGGCATTGAGCACACGCCATGGTCAGGCCAAGCCAATTGGTCGCCGTAGTGTCGACCCGATCAAAAAGATTCACAAACCGTTGCTCCTCAGCGATCGCCCCCCCTTCCCCGTTCAAAAGATGGTTGCGATTAAATGCTGTAGCGATCAGTTGATCCTTGGTCGGTTCTGGCAATAGATCCCCAGCCAACTGTTCGATCGAAAAGCGATCAAACGGCATGTCTGCATTCAGTGCCCGCACCACCCAGTCCCTCCACATCCACTGATAGGTATCGCCGTCTTGCTGAAAGCCATTGCTGTCGGCATAGCGCGCCGCGTCCAGCCACGGCATGGCCATTCGTTCGCCAAATTGTGGTGATGTCAGCAGGCGATCGACCAGCCGTTCATAGGCATCCGCTGCGTCGTCGGTCACAAAGGCGTCGACCTCTCCGGGAGTCGCCGGTAAACCAGTCAAATCAATGGAAAGACGGCGAATGAGCGTCGGTCGGTCCGCCTCGGGTGAGGGTGCCAGTCCGCTCGCCTCCAGTTTCGCGAGGACGAACTGATCGATGGGGTTTCGAATCCATCCTGGGTTCTTCACTTGTGGAAGAGTCACTTTAACTGGCGCGATAAAAGACCAGTGCGCTTGGTATTTCGCCCCTTCTGAAATCCACCGCTTGAGGTTCAACTTCTCCTCGGGACTGATACTGCGGTGGGCCTTTGGAGGTGGCATCAGTTCGTCTTTATCTATCGAAAAAATTCGCGTAATCATCTCACTTAGTTCGGGATGTCCTGGAACAATCGCTAGTTCTCCAGACTCTGCTTTCCCAAGGGCAAAGTCTTGGACATCGAGGCGCAATCCACCCTTGCGCTTCTTTGCGTCCTGTCCATGGCATTGAAAACATTTCTCGGCTAAAATTGGCCGAATATCTCGGTTGAATTCGAGGGGTGCCGCATTCAAGGATGTTCCGCTGAGTAGTGTGACCAACCAGAGAAGGCGGCAAATATTGCGAGGCGGGTTCATGAGCGATGAGATGATCTTTTTCACGGGCTTCTCTTAGCTGAGCTTATCGCCGGGGTTTAATATGCTCGGCCCTGTTGGGGTGTACTCCCCTGAAACGTTCAGCTGGGCGAAACATGGATTTGACACAATCAATTGATAATCAGCTAATTCGAGGATGTGAATGGAGCTGCGCGGACTCCTCCGCCTCTTCAGATGTCCTTCCAGTCCTTAAACATGGCAGCTTGACCGTAGTGCTCTCCTTGATCGTTGGTTAAATTCCAAACAGTCGCCCGTTCGATTCGAAATCTCCGGCCGCTCTTGGAGATTCGTATGCCTGAGTAGTTGTGAATTACTCCATGGGCAGTCACTTGTGCGAGGAGCGCGGCTCTTTCTGCTCGATTCGGAGCCTCAGCAGTGAGGCGGGAGGGTGTGGAACGCAGCTCTTCCATCGTCATCTCCCAAAGTTTTAAAGCAGCAACGTTGCCATAGTTTAAAATGGGGTCTGTTTCGTTGCCATGCGAGACGAGAACGAAGGAGGCGTCATGGAGTTGACGGAGGAAATCTGGTTCGTCGGCGTCGGGTGAAACTAATTCTCGACCGGTTGCGGAGTGGAAGCAACGGGCGAGGATCCGAAGGTGAGCTAACTGCCATGCAGAAGTGGTTGTGTCGTTCATGAAACCGATTGTTTGTTGTGAATTTTTCAGGAGCAATCCGTTTTCTAAAAATAAAGAGCTCATCCAAGTGAGGTTGCGTGGGTAGAGGACTTTTGAGTTCATTGAAACAAGTGCCCCGTGCTTTAACTCGGTCAGAATGGAAATCGTTCTTGGGCAAGCATTTCAGGCGGTGTGCATCATGCGCGCGGAGTTTGGGCAAGATTCGTCGAATATTTAGTTGATTTGTTAACTTGTTGATTGCCAGTTGCTCAGAGATTTGAGGAATCGGGTGAGTTGGTGAAATTGTTTTGGCAACCAAGGGGATCGAAAGTGTCCGCGCATCGAGACGATCCGCCGATATTAAAGTCACGCCAGTTGGGTTGCCCCGATTACCAGCGGAAACAGTTCAAAACAGTGAAGGCTCTCGTTGGAAACCTTCGTTGTCTAATTCATTCGCCTGCAGAGGCTTCAGCTTTTCGAAATCAGCCGCAGGGTCGATCGATGCGGTGAGATTTGGAAAAAATGACGATTTTTGAAAGAAGTTGCTTGTCATGGGCGGGGGATTGGCT
>JBAWZW010000183.1:0-5320 GCA_037142835.1 Verrucomicrobiota bacterium | reverse complement strand
GACCAGACGCGAAACATTTCGAGTGGCACCGGAAAACTCATGGGCTCTGAATTCTGACCGATGAGACATCAGGAACCCGCCGCTCGCATGCCAAGCGGGGAGCAACTTCGATCCTCTCCCGCCTCCCTGAAATCCCAGCCACCCGCGCCGTTCTCATGGACGAGGGCGCTTCACCAGAGGGTGGATGCGGTTCGTGCCGTTTTTCCACGGTGCTTCCCACCGGCTCCCCTCCCCTCTCCACGCGGATCGCTCCCAGACATCGGGAACTTCCTCGCGTGACAAACCACCCCCACTCCGCTGAATTCCCCGCGATGGAACTCCAACTGCCCACCAACAGCCCAAGCCCATCACCCCCATCATCCCGCTGGGCTCCCTTCATCTTCTTCCCCCTCTCGCTGCTCTTCGCCTTCATCGGACAAAGCCACGCCATCGAGGTAACCAGTCCACCCGCCGAACTTCACCTCCCACCTTTTTTTCAAAAATATCTCAGCGCCAAAGGTTTGCCGATCATTTCCTCCGCCAAGGTGAACGATTACGCCCTCAAAGAAACCGCTTATCTCGCCGACCTCATGCTCAGCCAGCGCGAGGATATTCGCCAAGCCATGATCGCCAATGGTTCACAAATCATCGTCATCGGACACGCCGAGTTCACGACCGATATTCCCAATTACGCGGCCATGAAGCCGAAAGACTTTTGGGATGCTCGAGCCCGGGGCCTCGGGGGCTCCGAAACCGATCCCGTCTGCGCCTGCGCCGAGGAAAATATCCTCGCGATGCCCGGCGATCCTTACGCCGCCGAGAATATCTTCATCCACGAGTTCGCTCACAACATCCACCTGCGCGGCCTGCTCAAACTCGATCCCACTTTCGATGATCGCTTAAAAAAGACCTACAACGACGCTCTCGCCAAAGGCTTGTGGAAAGGGAAATACGCCGCCACCAATCACCACGAATACTTCGCCGAAGGCGTCCAGTCGTGGTTCAACAACAATCGCGTCAACGATCACGACCACAACCACGTCCACCTTCGCTCCCAGTTAATCGAATACGATCCCGGCCTCGCCGCCATCTGCCGCGAAGTCTTTGGCACCACCGAACTGGAATACACCAAACCCACCACCCGCCTCACCGGTCATCTGGCAGGCTACGATCCCACCACGGCTCCCACCTTCATTTGGCCAGATCGGCTCAAAGCCTCGATCGCAGAAATCAAACGAAAAGCCGTCGAACGCAATCAACTCGCCAACCCGATTCCACCCCCAACCTCCACCCCCTCAACCATTCCCGCACCGCCAACTCAAACGCCCAAGCCCCAGTAGCCACCGAGCGATCAGGAATCACCCAACGGCTCCTCCCTTCTGAAACTTTTTCCAAGGAAGGAAGCCGTGAGAGGTTTTCACCCAAGAATTCTCCAATCATCCCGCCACCCACTCCATTACCGCCAGCCACTTTCCCGATGAGCAAATTCTTCCTCAAATCCATCGCCAGCGCCATCGCTCTCGTTGCCGCCCTCACCCCGTTCGGCCTTGCGGAGGGCGAAAAAGGTCCCCTGAAGATTTTCCTCCTCGCTGGACAGTCCAATATGGAAGGCCATGCCACTTTGCCGACGATTGATTTTCTCGGCGAGGACACCGATCCCGCGCGAGCCGCTTTGCTGAAAAAGTTTAAGCCCGATGGCAAAACGCTCATCACCCGAGACGACGTCTGGGTGGTCAGCAACGGCGCCCCCTTCGACAAACTCCAACCCGGCCTCGGAGCCCGACCAGACGCCGCCAAACTCGGTGGCAAAATCGGCCCCGAATATGCCTTTGGCTATTTCATGGCGGAGGCATTGCCCGAGCAGATCCTCCTCATCAAAACCGCCGAAGGCGGCACCAGTCTCCACCAAAATTGGCGTCCACCCAGCGCGGGACCACTCCCCGGCGCCAAGCCCGAAGACGTAGGCAATATGTATCGCGCCCTCGTGGAGAATGTCCACGACACCATTCGCGACCTCAAAAAACTCTTCCCTGCCTACGACGAAAAGGCCGGATACGAAATCGCCGGTCTCGTCTGGTTTCAAGGCTACAACGATTTGTTCGATGAAACGGGCCGCAAAGCCTACGGCAAAAACTTGGTCATGCTGATCAATGACCTGCGGAAGGAATTCAAGGCGCCCAACATGAAAGTCGTGGTCGGGGTGATGGGCGTGAATGGTCCTCTCAACGAGGGAACGCACAATCCCAAGCAGGCCGATGTGCGTGCAGGACAACGCTTTATCAACACGGTTCCCGAACTTAAAGGCAATGCCAAAGCCTTCGAAAGCGCCCCCTTGCTCCACCCAAAGATCGTCGAACTCACGGCGGGCGAGTATCTGCACATCCGCGACTTCAAAAAAGACCCGATGACCGCCGAGGAAAAAGCCCTTCTCCAGCGTGCCACCTCGAACATGGGATTTCACTACAACGGTGAAGGCCGCTTTTTCATCCTTCTCGGCCAGCAATTTGCCCTGAATATGCTCGAACTCATGGGACCGCAGAAGCAACCGTAACCCACAACTCAGACTCCAAATCCTCAAATGAAACCAATGAAAACGAACAAATATTTACTCGGTGCGGTGGTCGCGTTGCAATGGGGACTGGGCTCCCTCAAAGCAGAATTTCCGCTCAAGCAAGGCGACACTTGGGTGATGGCGGGCGATAGCATCACCGCTCAACATCTCCACTCCAATTACTTCGAAGCCTTCTGCTTTGCCCGCTTCCCACAACTGAAGTTCGCCTTCCGGAACTCGGGCGTGGGCGGACACACCATCCCCAGCACCCTCGCCCGTTTCGACTACGATATCGCCGCCTGGAAGCCCACTGTGGTTTCGGTGGAGCTGGGCATGAACGACAAAGGCGGTACCCCCACAGATAAATTCGTCGCCAACATGACCACGATGGTCGAGCGGATCCGCTCCGTCAAAGCCCGCCCGATCATCCTCTCCGCAAGCCCCGTCAATGACGGAACCACGATGGCGAACTTAGGCGGAAATCAGCGCCTCCACGAATATGCGGTCGCCCTCAAAGAATTCTCCACGAAAGAGCAAATCCCCTACGCCGATCAATTCCACGCCCTCGTCGATGTCTGGGGCTTAAACAAATCCAAGGAAACCATGGCAGGCACGATCCTCAAACTCCAACAGGCTTCCGCTGATGATGCCTTGGTTGGGGTGGAGCATCTTCGGGCTTTCCTCGCCGCCCAAGCCAAAAGCCCTGTGCCGCTCGTCTCCATGCAAGGCGACGCCGTTCACCCAGGTCCCCCAGGCCAATTGATGATGGCCGCCGCTTTGCTCAAAGCCCTCGGGGCAGATGGCTTCGTCAGTAGCCTCACCCTCGCCGCCGATGGCAAGGTCGTGGAAGCCAAGGGATGCAAGGTCGATGGCTTAAAAGCCGAAGCCGGACGGATCGAGTTCGACCGCCTCGATGAACGCCTGCCATTTCCCATCCCCGAAGACGCTCAGACGGTGACCGCATTTTATCCCACCATTCTCGATTTGAGCCAATACACGCTCAAAGTCACCGGCCTCAAGGACGGCAGTTACTCCATGAAAATCAATGGCATCGCCAGCGCCACGCTCACCAGCAAAGAACTGGCCAATGGAGTGAACCTCACGGCCCTCAGTTCGACTGCCCCAGCCACAGTCAACCCGATCACCGCCCAAAGCCGAGCAATCCTCAGCGCGGTGGCCAATAAGGAAAATCTCGTCGGCCAATGGCGCGGACAATCAAAACAAGCCTTCGCCCCTGGAGCCGCTCCCGAACTTCAGGAGAAACTCGCGCTTGTGACCAAAACCGTGGAGGAAGCCGACGAGAAAATCCGCCAAGCCGCCAAGCCACAGAAGTTGCACTTCGAGATTGCTCCGCAGTAAAACTTCGCCCTTTCAGAAAGCTTCACCCGCTTACCTTTCGACGGCACGGGCGGGGAATGCCAATGGACGAAATCCTCTATCGGGGCGCATGACGTGTTTTACTGCGCCTTTCACGAGGGCAAGGGCATCTGGGGGCTTTGGGAGTTGGAGTATGCTTCAGGAGGATTCCACATCTGGCCGCTGGGCCAGGAGGAATGCGAATGGGAGGAGGAGGTCGTCGAGGAGCCGATGATGGTAGGGCAAACTTTTTTTTCGAGGTAGGACCGCGGATGTCTGACCCCCCTTGGTAAAATTGACGCATGAATACAAATCACCTCACCATCGCCGGCCCCTACACGCACGAAAACCTCAGTATCTTCCTGCTCCTCGGCGCCGACGGCCTCGACGGCCAGCGCTTCATCCCGCTCGATGATGCGCTGGAGCAGAAATGCGTCACGGTCCACGAGACCGGCGATGTCGGGCAGCTCGAAGTCGAGAACCTCTCCGAGCATTTCGACCTCTACATCCAGGCCGGCGACGTCGTGAAAGGCGGGCGCCAGGATCGCACTCTCGGCGTGGATTTTGTCCTGCCGGCAAAATCCGGGCGGATGCCGATTCCGTCGTTTTGCGTCGAGAGCGGCCGCTGGTACCGGCGGGCCTCCGAGGAGGACGGCTCGTTCTCCAGCTCGAAAAACTATCTCTCCAGCAAGAAGTTGCGCATGGCCGCGAAGATGAGCAAAAGCCAGAGCGAGGTCTGGGACCATGTGGCGGAGACGCAGGCGAACCTGAGCGAAAGCCTCGGCAAATCTCTGCATGCCGACGCCTCTCCCACCAGCTACCAGCTTTCCGTCGAGGACGGGGATCTGCTGAAGCGGAAGCATCAGTATCGCGCCGCCCTGGCGAAGATCATCGAGGAAAAGCCCGACGCCGTGGGCTACGCCTTCGCGATCAACGGCGAGATCAATACGGCCGACGCCTACGGCTCCGGGATTCTCTTCAGGAAGCTCTGGAGCAAGCTGCTCGACGCCGCCGCGCTGGAGGCCATCGCAGAATCGCATCGGAAATTGGAAAAGCCGGCCCCGCCCGTGACGGCGGATTCGATCCGGCAGTGGTTCATCGAAGCGGACCTGAGCCAGATTTCCGACCGCCAGGAAGTGCCGCCACGGGTGCGCGTGGATACGCGGCGCAGCAAAAAAACCTACGTGTTCGACACCTGCGACCACGCCTTCAACGACGCGGTGCTGCACCGCAACTTGGTGACGAAATAGCGCCACTCAACCCGATCTGACGCGGAGCCCAAAATTCGGGCCAGGGGTTAAGCTTTGATGGTGGTGGTCGGGAGCGGGTCTTGAACCCAACCTCAACCATCCGAAATGAAAGCCCAACGAAGGAGACACGAACCCGAATGCAAAGCCCGCGTGGCGCTTGAGGCGCTCAAGGGCGTCCAGACCA
>JBAWZW010000182.1:0-5382 GCA_037142835.1 Verrucomicrobiota bacterium | reverse complement strand
GGTTTGATTGGTTCTGAAACCTCGAAAAGATTGCACGCTGAGGGAATGGAGATTGTTGGTCTCGACAACGATATGCGGGCGGAGTTTTTCGGGCCTGAGGCGTCCACTTTGAGCACCCGGCAACGCCTTGAGTCGGTACTTCCGCGGTACACGCATCAGAGCATCGACATTCGCGATTTTGAAGCGGTCAAAAAGGTTTTTGAGCGTTATGGGGCGGAGATCAAGGTGATCGTTCATACGGCGGCCCAGCCTTCCCATGATTGGGCGGCTCGCGCTCCGCACATCGACTTTGGGGTGAACGCTACGGGTACGTTGAACCTCTTGGAGGCCACCCGGTTGTACGCTCCTGAGGCGGTTTTTATTTTTACGAGTACGAACAAGGTGTATGGCGATACCCCGAACCGGCTCCCGCTGATTGAGTTGGAGAAGCGCTGGGAGATTGATCCTGCCCACGCGTATGCGGTGGGGATCGACGAGAGTATGTCTATCGATCAGACGAAGCATTCGCTCTTTGGGGCGAGCAAAGTGGCGGCGGACGTGCTTGTTCAAGAGTATGGAAGATACTTTGGGATGAAGACGGGGATCTTTCGGGGGGGGTGTTTGACGGGGCCTGGGCATGCGGGCACGGAGTTGCACGGGTTTCTGGCTTATTTGATGAAATGCACGGCCACGGGAAAGCCTTATCGGGTTTTTGGTTATGGGGGAAAGCAGGTCCGCGATAACATTCACAGTCATGATCTGGTGGAAGCTTTCTGGGAGTTTTTTCAGGCGCCTCGGTCGGCGGCTGTGTATAACCTTGGGGGGAGTCGGCACTCGAATTGTTCGATGCTGGAAGCGATTGAAATCTGCGAAGAGATCAGCCAGAAAAAGCTCGATTGGACTTATGTCGAAGACAATCGGATTGGCGATCATATCTGGTGGATTAGCGATGTCCGAAAATTTCAGGCGGACTTTCCGAACTGGCAATATCGGTATGGCATCCGGGAGATTTTGAAGGAGATCCATGACGCTTGCACTGGATAAAGATCCCTCGAAGAAACCACTGAGTCTTTTGACCGTGGTCATCCCCGCTCGGGATGAAGAGGGATGCATCGCCTCGACCGTCGAGCATCTCCATATCGAGTTGAAGCTCCGAGGCGTTCCTCATGAGATTATCGTGGTTGACGATGGGAGTAGTGATGGGACTTGGACGATTTTGGAGAAGTTGACCTCGACGATTGCGGAGTTGCATCCCTTTAAAAATGAAGGGCTTCACGGGTTTGGGCGGGCGATCATCCATGGGCTGGATCGGATGCAGGGGGACGCGGTGGTGATTATGATGGCGGATGAATCGGACGATTGTCGCGATGTCGTCCGCTATTGGGAGGTGCTGAACGAGGGGTATGATTGTGCCTATGGCAGTCGCTTTATGAAGGGGGGAGGAGTGATTGATTATCCGCCGTTCAAGTTGCGGATGAATCGTTTAGCGAACTTCTTTTTGCGGGTGCTTTTCAACATTAAACTGAACGACACGACGAACGCCTTTAAGGCTTATCGGAAGACGGTGATTGACGGGTGTCGACCGCTGATCGCGCCGCACTTTAATCTGACCGTGGAGCTTCCTTTAAAGGCGATTGTTCGCGGTTATTCGTGGTCGGTGATTCCGATTACTTGGAAGAACCGCCGGCATGGGGAAGCGAAGTTGAAGCTCAAGGAAATGGGGAGCCGGTATCTTTTCATCTGCCTGTATATTTGGTTGGAAAAGTATTTTAGCCGTGGAGATTATAAAAAATTATGAGTGCTGCTCACGATCCTGCTGACCTTCAGCGGATTTACGATGCCCGATTTTCCTCGAGCGTTGAATATCGGAAACGGGTTTGGGAGGTTCTTTGTGGTGATTGGTTTCAGCGATTTGTGGGGGAAAAGGAGACGATTCTTGACCTTGGTTCGGGGTATGGTGAATTCAGCAACGCCATCCGTGCGGGGAAAAAGTATGCGATGGATCTGAACCCTGATGCGCCTCGGCATCTGGGGGCGGAAGTGGAATTTTTGCTTCAAGACTGCTCCACTCGTTGGCCATTGGCGGACGGGTCATTGGATGTGGTTTTTACGAGTAACTTTTTCGAGCATCTTCCTGATAAGGCGACCTTGGGGCGAACGCTGGATGAGATTCGGCGTTGTTTGAAGCCGGGGGGACGATTGGTGGCGATGGGGCCAAATATTAAATATCTGCCTGGCGCGTATTGGGATTTCTGGGATCACTATGTCATTCTGACGGAGCTTTCGCTCCGGGAAGCGTTAGAGACGCGGGGATTTAAGATGGATGTTTGTTTGGGGAGATTTTTGCCCTACACGATGGCGAGTGGCCCGAGGTGGCCGCTGATTTTCCTTCGGGCCTATCTGAAGTTGAGCTGGGCGTGGAAGTTTTTTGGGAAGCAGTTTCTGGTGGTGGCGAAGCGGTGATGTAAAGTCGAATGCTTATGGAGAATCTGCGAATTATTTCTGTGGTTGTGCCTCTCTATAATGAAGAGCTGGGCCTTATCGCGCTCGTTGATCGTCTTTATGCGGTCTCACAGATGCATGTGGCTCAGTGGGAGTTTGTTTTTGTGAACGATGGGAGTACGGACCAGACCCGGTCGCGCCTTCTGGAGTTGGCGTCGAAGTTGCCGAGTTGGAAGTTCGTTCAACTCAGTCGAAATTTTGGGCAACAGGCGGCGTATCGTGCGGGACTGGATGCCTCCAATGGGGCAGCGGTGATCTTTTTGGATGCGGACCTTCAAGATCCGCCTGAGCTCATTCCCGAGATGATTCATCTTTGGGATCAAGGGGCACAGTTGGTGACGGCCTGTCGAAAAAGCCGAGCGGAGAAAGGGGTGCGGAGGTTACTCTTTGATGCATTTCACACGATATTTTTCCTCGTTACCCATGGGGTGATGCCTAAGGACAGTGGTACCTTTGGGCTGATGGATCGAGTAGTCGCGGATGAGTTGATGCGCATGCCAGAACTGAGCGTTTTCCTTCCCGCTCTTCGAAGCTGGGTGGGGTTTCGCCAAGAGGTTATTTGGTACGATCGTGCGGCGCGGGACGGGATGCCCAAACAGTCGTTTTCGAAGCTGTTTAGTTACGCTTGGAATGGAATTACGAGCTTTAGTACCATACCGCTGAAGCTGATTTCAGTCTTAGGCCTTGTCATTTCGCTGGTTGGCTTTTCTTACGCGGCATTTTTGATCATTTTACGATTGATTCAATGTTTCGGTTGGTTTCCACTCTTGGCCGTTCAAGGTTTTACGACCCTTGCAGTCGCGGTCCTTTGTTTAGGGGGGATCCAATTAATTTGCCTAGGGATAATCGGGGAATATCTTGGGAAGGTTTATACGGAGGTGAAACGTCGACCTCTATTTATCGTCGCGGAGGTCTTGCAATCTAAAAATCTATGAATTCCGAAGAATACGTGCGTCTTGAGGCGGTGGAAGTTCAGCATTGGTTTTATGCAGGAAAGCGACGAATCGTGTTTGATTGGTTGCGGCGGTTGGAAGTGCTGAAACCGTCCCGGTTGTTGGTTGATTGTGGTGCGGGCACTGGACGGTTTGTGAAGGAGGCGAGTCAGAGTTGCACAGCAATTGCGGTTGATGACCATGAGGAGTCGCTGGAGATTGCCACTAGGCAATTGGGTGCGGATTCGGTGCGTCGGGGATCTTGCACATCGTTACCCTTTGCCGATGCGACCGCCGATATGGTGACTGCGCTGGATGTGATTGAGCATATCGAGAGCGATGGCGCAGCGGTTGCGGAGATGGTTCGGATTCTAAAGCCGGGTGGGGTGATGGTGATCACGGTTCCCGCCTTCCAGTCGCTCTGGAGTGACTGGGATGTTTCGCTCCATCATTTCCGTCGTTATCGGCGTTCTGGCTTGCGTGAACTGCTTCTCGCGAGTGGACTTGAGGTGGTGCGCTGTGAATATGTGAATGTGTTGGCTTTCCCCGCGGTATGGATGGTTCGGAAGTGGCGAGCATTTTTCCCGCGAGCGGTGGGAAGTGTTGGTCTCCGTGCTGAGGAGAAAATGCCCCCCCGGTGGTTGAATCGGTTGCTTTTTTGGGGATTCGTCTACCCTGCGACGCAGACGCTGGTCTCCTTTCCGTTTGGCGTGGGTTTAATTGCGGTGGCCCGGCGTCCTCCTGTTTCTTAATCATGATCAGGATGTCGCTTTTTTCAAAAGGATGCTGGGCGCTTGCTGTTGTGCTTTGCATTCTCATGCCTAGCCAACAGAGTCTTTGGATGGATGAGGCGCAGACTTACCGTCTGGCATCGATGCCGTCTCTCTCTCTGGTGGCAAAGGACTTGACGGCGAGTTTTGCGTCTGAGGCGCTGATGCCACTTGGGGTGACCGTGGCTTGGTTCTCCGCCCGAGTGACTAGCCATACCGAATGGGGATTGCGAGCGATGAACATTTTATGGGGGGTATTGGCGGTGTGGGCATTTGCGGAGGTTGGTCGCCGGTGGAAAATTCCTTGGGCTCCACTCTTCTTCGCCGTCCAACCATTTTTGTGGTTTTATATGAATGAAGCTCGCCCGTATGCATTTCAGATTGCTTCGGCGTCGTGGTTGGTCGCTAGCTTCGTGATTGTTTTTGAGGAAAAGCGCCTTCGTCAGTCGGTTTTTCTGATTTTGCTGATGGCTTCTTGTGCTTTGGTTGCGACCACCTTATTCGGGATTCTGATGGTGGGAACGGTCTGGGGCGCTCTGTTCTGGTTAATCTGGCAAGGTCGGTGGCCACGACCAGCGTGGTGGGGGCTTTCGATTTCTGCGGCACTTTTTTGGATGGGTGGATTGGGTGTCTACTATCTGATGACGCTTTCGCGGGGCGCGGGTGGGGTAAAGCTTTGGGATGTCGGACTACAAAATATTGTTTTTACGGTTTATGAGATTGCTGGATTTAGTGGATTAGGGCCTGCCAGAAATGAGATTAGGGAACTCGCCCATCAGCACGGGAGTCTGGGCGTGTTGCGGGTTTTTTGGGAAAGCTACCCAGGGTTGATTTGTTTGGGGGCTGTTTATGTGGCGATCTTGGGATGCGTCTTTCTGCGGTGGAAAAGTTTAAAGAATAATCCACTTGCGCTCTGGATTGGCGGAATTTTTGGCGTGAGCTTTGGTTCCTTAGTTTTGCTTGCTGTCGTCGAGGGATTTCCGATTTGGGGCCGGCATTTTGCCCCCAATTTTCCATTTTTCTGTGCATTGATGCTCCTGGGGATCGGCGAGGTTCGACTGCTTGTCCGCCCTTTTCTCTATAAGGGGCTGCTCTCTGGGCTTTTCCTCTTCTTGGCTTGGTCTGCTTTTGGGTTACGTTTGGAGTCCCGTCACGAGAAGGATGACTATCGAAGGGCTTCCTCTTTAGCTAAGCAGGCC
>JBAWZW010000181.1:0-5460 GCA_037142835.1 Verrucomicrobiota bacterium | reverse complement strand
CATCCTCGCCGCCCGCGCCCTCGCCGAATACACCGCCCTCACCGTAGCCCCACTCCATCTCCACATGGAACGCGATGTCTCCTCCTCCCCCAAAAACTCTCCCACCGCCACACTTCACTACGCCAGACTCCGCGAATTCCAAACCCTCGCCGGCGTCCTCCTCGCCCTCGCCCTCGCCCTCTGGGCCGTCCGCGGTTCCCGCCACCATCCCCTCATCCCCTTCGCCCTCGCCGCCTTTGTTCTCGCCTACCTCCCCATCAGTAACCTCTTCTCCCTCAACGCTACTGTCGCCGAACATTGGCTCTATCTCCCCAGCGCCTGGCTCCTCTTTGCCACCGCTCTCTCCCTCGCCACATCCTCCCTCCCCATCCGCCCCATCCTCGCCCTCCTCACCCTCTGGTTCTTCTCCCTCGCTACCCAAACTTTCCTCCGCCAAGCCGCTTGGCTCAACCAACGCTCCCTCTTCGAAAGCACGATCGCCAACGGCGGCGATTCCCCCCGCATCCGCATGAATCTCGCCAATCTCGAAGCCTCCGAACATCACCACGATCTCGCCCTCGCTCACTACCGCAACGCTCTCCAACGCAGCCCCCATCAAGCCATCATTTGGCTCGGTTACGCCAAACTCCTCCTCCAGTTAAACCTCTTTCCCCAAGCCGAAGCCGCTCTCCAAGAAGCACAAAAATCCCCGTGGCTCACCCCAGATTGTCTCGAATTCCAAGCCGCTCTCCGCTCCCGCCAACACCACGAAGATCGCAGCGATCTCCTCCTCCAAGCCCTCGACCTCACCCCCCATCGCTGGTCCATCCGTAAACGCTACGCCGATTATCTCGCCTCCCAAGCCAAACCCGAACTCGCCCTCGCCCAACTCCGCTTCGCCCTCGAAATCGCCCCCTACCGTGGAAGCACTTGGCGAGAACTCGCCTCCCTCCTCGAATCACTCCACCGCCCCGATCTCGCCCTCATCGCCTTCACCGAAGCCGCCAACCGCGACGTCCATGACTCCGATTCCCGTCAGCAAATCGCTCGCCTCACCACCACTCCCCAATCTCCCCTCCCTCGGGAGTTTTATTGACTCCTCCCACACTCCACTTACCTTCCCCACCACCTGCCACTTTTCACCCGCTTCACCCGCTCGCTTTCACCTAATCTCTTTCGCGCTCCAGTTCCCAGTATGTCCCAAAAAATTCTGGTCATTGATGACTCTCTCTCTACCTCACAACTCACCGAGGCGGTGGTCGCTCAGAATTTCCAAAACGTCGATGTCCTTGTCGCCCAACGCGGTATCGATGCCTTCGACCGCTTCCACCTCGCCAAACCAGAACTCATCATCCTCGATGATTCCATCGCCGATCTCGATGCCGAATCCATCTGCTTTCGCCTCCTCAATGACCCCGCTACCGCCAGCATTCCCGTCCTCCTCCTCACCAACAAAGACCACGACGAACCCCTCACCCTCCGCTACCCCAATGTCTTCCGCATCCTCCCCAAACCCGTCTCCCCAGAGGCCCTCGAAGAGGTAGTCAAATCCTCTCTCTCCAAACCAAAACCCCACTATCATCCCGCTCGCCAACTCCTCTTTCACGATCCCTCCCACACGGTCTTTAGCGGCCACACCGCTTTCTTCCCCCTCCGCGCCGCCCTCCAAATGGCCGCCGGCGATCGGCTCACCGGCGTCCTCCGCTTCTTCCTCAACCGCTACCCCATCGAACTCTTCATCAATCAAGGTCGCTTCCTCTTCGCCACTACTCGCAATGTCCCCCTCTATTGCCAAAACTCCCCAACCATCCTCCCCTCCACCTCCCTCGGCCTCATCGCCGAATCCCAAGCCGAACAGTCCGCCACCGCTTGCCCCATCTTCCTCCACCTCTCCTCCCGATCCGGCTTCCCCCACGATGATGTCGTCCAAATCGTGCGCGACCACGGCTCGCGCCTCTTCTCTCACCTCTACACCGCAGGTCGCGTTCCCTTTGAATTCGAAGAACTTACCCGATTCCCAGACTTCGTAAAATCTTTCCCTCCCACCCCAGAAGATCCCGATAATTGGGTCCTCGCTAGCCTCCGCCATCTCCGCTTCGAAAATCTCCTCGGTGCCCAACGACCAGACCCCAACGGAAGCCCCGCCTACACCCGCAAAGGCTACGATCTCATCCAAAAACTCAAGCTCAATGACGTCGAAGCTCGCTTCGCCACCGCCATCAATGGCTCCGAATCCCTCCAATCAATCGCCAAACGCATCGGCATCCCCCTCAACGATGCCCTCCTCATCGTCTTCCGCTTCGCCACCCTCGATGTCATCGATTATTGGTCCTCCAGCGTCCTCGCCTTACCAGATTCCCCCCCCATCACTTCTTAACCACCCCCCATTCAAAGGAGCAATTGCAGCCCCTGACGAATCAACTCCTCGGTCGTCGCTACCCCCTTCGCCTTCTCCTGGATCGACTTCACCGCCTGATGCGCTTCCACTTGCTTATACCCCAGCGCGATCAACGCCAACACCGCGTCGTTCACCTGCACCTCCGCCTCCGTCGGCGCATGCCCCAGACTCGCCGCCTCCCACGCCGCCGCAATCCCCACTTTATCCTTTAACTCCACAATCATCCGCTCCGCCGTCTTCTTCCCAACCCCCTTGGTCTTCGAAAGCAACCCCACATCCCCATTCACCACCGCCGCCTTAAACATCGTCACACTAATCCCACTCAACACATCCAAGGCCGTCTTCGGCCCAATCCCACTCACATGCGTCACCAATAACCGAAACAAATCCCGCTCCGCCGAAGTCGCAAACCCATAAAGCACATGCGCATCCTCCCGAACCTGCAAATGCGTTAAAATCTTGATCGGTTGCCCAGTCACAGGAAGCTTGTCATAACTCGAAAGCGGGATGCTCACATGATACCCAATCCCATGAACCCCTATCACCACATACGTCGGGAGCGCCTCACAAAGGATGCCTTCAAGAAAAGTGATCATCCCCAGATCTTGCCCCACCCTCGCCCCCACTGGAAAACTAAAAATTTTCCCCTCCTCCTCCTCGCCATCCTCGCCACCCTTCTCCCCCACTCCCATGCCGCAGATCCTCACCCCACCTGGCGCGTCTGGCTCGAACCCATGTCCTCCCATTCCCCACTCACCCAACCCATCGATGGCGCCGAACGCACCGTTCTCTGCGCAGGAATCCTCCTCCCAGATGGCCTCCAACCCCTCACCAAATCCGCCTTCCAATCCCTCGATGTCCCCTGGCCCCTCTTCATTAGCCAAGCCCGCGAAAATGCCGACGCCGATCTCGCCACCCTCAAACCCCGCTACCAAAGAAATCGCCAACACGTCATCCAATACGCCGAACTCCAAAGCCCCCAACCCATCGTCGCCTCCGCCGTCCTCTCCAAACAATTCCTCCCTCTCTTTCAAAATACCCTCGGCGACAAAGTCCTCGTCGTCATCCCCAACCGCTTCACCGCTTTCGTTTTCCCCGCCCTCGCCAACAACCTCAATGACTTCGCCCCCATGATCCTCAACGCCCTCCGCTCCACCGCTTGGCCCATCAGCCTCGAGGTCTTCGAAGTCTCCTCCACCGGCTTTCGCTCCGTGGGTCGCTCCCCCGAACCCTAATCCCTCCCCCCCAGTTCCTCCCCCCAGAAAAACTCCTCGTCAAACTCCCCGAACCGTGATAGATAATCCTCCTTATGCTCATTCACAAGAAGACCGCCTTCTCAAGGCGTCTACCTGATCTCGTCACCGAAGAACTGGCTGCAGCCCTCATGTCCAGAACCAACTTCGAATTCAAGGATCTCTTTGAAGTGGTTCACACGAAACTCAAAGCTCGCAACGCCGCCAGCGGTGGCGAAGAAATGCTCCGCCTCCGCGCCTACGAAAAATTGCAAAATCTCGTCAGCCGCGGCATGGTCAAAAAAGTCGAGAAAAAATATAAGGGCGTCCCCAAAATCCTCGCCACCCTCGAAACCTTTCCCCCCAAAGGCTCCCCACCCACTCTGCCACCCGCTTAATCTCTCCTCTTCTCCATGAGCGAGTATTTCTCCATCTTTCTCCAAATCGTCGTCGCCATCGGCTTCGCCGCCGCCGCCCTCATCACCAGCGTTCTCCTCGGCAAATCCGCCAAATCAAACCCCACCAAGGACTCCGCTTACGAATGCGGGATCCCCACGACCCGCGACGCCCAACCCCGCTTCAGTGTCAAATTTTACCTCGTCGCGATGCTCTTCATCCTCTTCGATATCGAGGTCGTTTTCATGTATCCTTGGGCGGTCGTCTATCGCGATTTCGTCGCCCAAGGAAACGCCGCCACCATCTTCTTTAGTATGCTCAGCTTCGTCGCCGTCCTCACCGTCGGCTACGTCTATGCCATCATGAAGGGCGCCCTCGACTGGAAATCCTAGCCGGACTCCATGGTCCATCATCTCTCCCTCTGTAAGCTCCACCACGAAGTTTCCCCAGAGAAACTCGAGCAGCTCATGATGACCACCAGAATGAGCCTCCTCAAAATTCCCGAAATCCTCAGCGTCCGCTGCGGGAAAAATATCGATCCCCTCTCCCCTTGGCCCTTTTTCCTCTCCCTCGACTTCGAATCCCTCGAAAAACTCGCCATGACCCTCGATGACGCCATCTATATCAAATTCGTCGCCGATTTCCTCCACCCTTACACCACCGAGCGCTTCACCCAAAATTATGAAATGGAGCCCGGCAAAAGTATCAAATATTCCTAGCCCTCCCCAAATACTCTCCTCAGGTTCTCGTCTCCCGTATATTCTCTCGAATGTCGCTCAGTAACCTCTTCTCGATCCCGCTCATTCTCCCCGCACTCGTCGCCAAGGAACGCTGGGGCGCCATCGGAGAACTCGTCGATCTCCTCGTCGCCCAAAAACAATTCGCCCCCGAAGATCGCGAATCCATCCTCAGCGCCATCTGCCAACGCGAAGAAACCATGAGCACGGGCATCGGCTTCGGAATCGCCATCCCCCACGCCTCCTCCGATCGCATCCAAAAAGTCGTCGCCGCCTTCGGTCGCTCCCTCGAAGGCCTCGAATTCGACTCCCTCGATAACCATCCCGTCAAATTCGTCGTCCTCTTCGTCGTCCCCAAAGATCAGTTCCAAACCCACCTCCGCACCCTCGCCTCCATCGCCAAATTTCTCAACCATCCCAAAACTCGCGACTCCCTCGCCGTCGCCTCCTCCGCCGAAGAAATCCTCGCCATTTTTAACGACGACTCCGCCCTCCCCCCCACTTCCAGTTGATGACTCTCGCCGCCCAACTCGAAGCCAGGCTCCTCGCCGCTCTCCCCACTCTCCCCACCCAAAAAGCCCGCGTTCAACCCACCGCTGACCTCCGCTTCGGTCACTACCAAACCAATGTCGCCATGATCCTCGCCAAGGATCAACGCGCCAACCCCCGCCAGCTCGCCGCCGAAATCATCGCCAATCTCCAAGTCGATGATCTCTCC
>JBAWZW010000180.1:0-5490 GCA_037142835.1 Verrucomicrobiota bacterium | reverse complement strand
TGGCTGGGGGCAAGAATTTTGCTCGTCGGCGGATCTTTGATGCTCGGCTTGCGCTGACATTGCGTCATAATGGAGTCACCCATTTGGCCACCTCCAATGTGAAGGACTTTCAAGGGTGGGGCTTCGAAAAAGTCTGGAATCCTCTGCTGCTATAGACGAGGTTCTAGCAGACGATCCGACAGACTCTGACGAACTGGTGGCATTCTAGGTCGCGGCGCGACTGGAGAACTTCACCGAACAATCTTGTCACCATCGAGGCGGAAGACTCCGCGAAGCGTGTGGCCCAATTCAAGGCTAGGCGTGAGCATCCATTCTGGGTTAATGGCGAGGGCTGGACGAACGTGAAAGATTTGACGAGGGGCTCGATCTTGGGAAGCTGGAGTGGAGTGCAGAGTCTGGAACGGAGGTTCCCGACGATGCTCACCATTTCAAGGATGGCAAATAGAAGACCGATCCCGCGGATGCTCGTGTCCTGGGGATCATCAAAGGGTCAGCGGTGGAATCCTCCGTGGTGATCGAGTGAACGAAAGATTTGTTCAAGCTCAGGCCTCTGTCAGCAGTCAGTCATTCCTCCTGATCGGCGACGAGAAAGCCCGCGATCTGACTTTGGTCTCGATCACGGAGAAGGAGGTTTTAAAGGCGCATCGGGAGGCCTTGATCGGCGAGGAAGCGTTTGACTTCGGCAACGGTGTATTCACCGAAGTGAAAAATGCTGGCGGCGAGGACGGCGTCGGCGCGTCCCGTGGAGAGGACGTCGTGGAGATGGGCGAGTTTGCCGGCGCCGCCGCTGGCAACGATGGGGACGCCGACGGCTTCGCTGATTCTGCGGGTGATGACGAGGTCGTAGCCTGCTTTGGTGCCATCGGCGTCGATGGAATTGAGGACGATTTCGCCGGCCCCGAGGGCGACGGCTTTGGTGGCCCAATCGACGGCATCGAGGCCTGTGGGTTTGCGACCACCTTGGACAAAAACTTCCCAGCGATCTGGGGCAGTTTTTTTGGCATCGATGCTGACGACGATGCATTGGCTACCGAAGCGGGAGGCGCCGGAAGTGATGAGGTTTGGGGTGGCGAGGGCGCTGGAGTTGATGCTGACTTTATCGGCGCCGCTTTTGAGCATGAGGCTGATGTCGTCGATTGTGCGGATGCCACCGCCGACGGTGAGAGGCATAAAGCAATGAGCGGCAGTGCGTTCGATGACATCAATCATCGTATTGCGGCCTTGGGAGCTGGCGGTGATATCGAAGAAGACCATTTCATCGGCGCCTTGTTCGTTGTAGCGGATGGCGAGTTCGACGGGGTCGCCGACGATGCGGAGGCCCCCTTCTTCGGCGCGGCCGAATTGGATGCCGCGGGTGACTTTGCCGTCGTGGACATCGAGGCAGGGAATGACGCGTTTCGTGAGCATAGGAAAAGAGGGTGGAATACGAGTGGATGGAAGCGATGGAGCGAGTAAAGAGCGAGGGAGATTTGGGCGGCGAAGTGGTTAAGAGGGGTGGAGCGATTCGGCAAGACATTCCGAGGGAAGGTGTGGAGATTTTTCTTTATAAACTAAGGAAGGGTGGGCAGGTTACTTTTCCAAACATACTTATGAAATCCACCGTCTTGTTTACTGTTCTTGCGTCCACCTTTCTCGGTTTGAATGCGTGGTCTGCAGATGCGCCGAAGCCATTAAAAGTGCTCTTAATTTCGGGTGGTTGTTGCCATGAATACGCGAAGCAGAAGGATATTTTGAAGCAAGGATTGGAGGCACGGGTGAATGTGGTAGTGGATCAGGCTTTTTCTGCGGATGGGAGTGTGAAGCCTCCCTTGGAGATTTACGGCAAACCAGATTACGCGAAGGGCTATGATTTGGTGATTCATGATGAGTGTGCGGCAGGGGTGAATGATCCTGAAGTGGTCAAGGGAGTTTTGCAGCCGCATGTGGATGGGGTTCCTGGGGTGAACTTGCATTGTGCGATGCATAGTTATCGGTCTGGGGACTTTAAGAAGCCAGTGGCGGCGGGGGCGGACAATGGGAAGTGGTATGAGTATTTGGGGTTGCAGTCGACGGGCCACGGGGCGCAGCAACCGATTGCGATTACGTTTACGGATAAGGAGTCACCGATTACCAAAGGCTTGGTGGATTGGGAGACGGGGAAAGAAGAGCTTTATAATAACGTGCAGATTTTGACGGGGAAGACCTTGGCGAAGGGGAAGCAAGGGAACGCGGATAATGTGGTGGTTTGGACGAATGAGTATGGGGAGAAGAAGACGCGGGTTTTTTCGACGACGATCGGGCACAATACCGAGACGGTGGGGGATGCACGGTACCTTGATTTGGTGGCGCGCGGGGTCCTGTGGGCGACGGGCAAGCTGAATGCCGATGGGACGGCGGCGGCGGGGTACGGACCGGCGGCGAAGTAGGGTCTTTGCGAGTAGCGGCGCCGCTCGACCACGCGACCACTGGGGAAGGCCCCAGCTGGTTGTTCGTGGGGGGAGTTTTAGGGAAGATCCTGCTTTAGTAGCCCTTACGGTAGGCTCGCCTGACGAAGGCGTTGGCTTCTGGCGTATTGGTGAAGGCGAGGGTGGCGGCGTCCCATTCGAGGGTTTTCTTAGGGAAGCGGGTGGCCACGCCGCCGAGGAGCACGGCCTCGGTCATGGGGCCAGCGTAGGCAAAGGAGGCGTCGGTATTTTTGCGGTCTCCGAGGATGGTTTTTAAAAACTGGTGGTAATGATTATCGCCAGCGACGCGTTCGGCGGGGCGACCGGTGGCGGCTCCAAAAAGTTTGGGCATCCCAATGTGGGGCAGGACCATCACGCCATCGGTTCCGAGGAAGATGCTTCCTTGGTTGGGGATGGCGAAAGCTTTGTCGCCTTCTGTGGCGTCGGCGGGTCGGGCGAGCGCTTGGACATCGGCCGGGGGACGCTGATCGCCGTCATACCAAACGACTTGGACGGTTTTGCCTTCGGTGAAAGCGGTACCTGGGAAAAGATAATGGATCACCGCGTCGGTCGCCCAGGAGTGGGCGTTGGGTGCGGGGCCTTCACTACGGACGCTGAGGGGGGCGGTCAAGGCGAGGGCGGTGAATACTGGGTCGTAGATGTGGCAACCCATATCGCCGAAAGTTCCCGTGCCGAAGTCGAGGCGCTTGCGCCAGTTTGAAGGTTGGTACCATTCCTCGCCGATGTAGGGTCGTTCGGCGCAGACGCCTAGCCAAAGGTCCCAGCTGAAGCCTTCGGGGATGGGGTCGACGCGGTCGGGCATCGCCCCGTTATCGCCCCATTTTTTGCTGCTCCAAGTGTGGACTTCGCGGACTTTGCCAATGGTGCCGTTTTGGATGAGTTGGACGGCGGTGCGATATTCGGCGCTGCTATGGATTTGCACGCCCATTTGGGTGATGCATTTTTTTTCGGCGGCGAGGGCGGTCATGGCGCGGACTTCGGCGATGTCGTGGGCGAGGGGCTTTTGTCCATAAAGATGGAGGCCACGTTTCATGGCCATCATGCCGATGGGGGCGTGCATATGGTCTGGGGTGGAGACATTGACGCTATCGAGGTCGGTTTCTTTTTCGAGGAGTTCGCGGAAGTCGGCGTAGATCTTGGCTTGGGGAAATTTTTTGCGAAAGGCGAGGGTGCTTTTTTCGCTGACATCGCATGCGGCAACGATTTCCAGCGAGGGGTGGCTGGCTAGGGAGTCGATATCGGAGGCGGCCATTCCAGAGCACCCGAAAGTGGCGTGACGGATTTTGCCATTTGGAGAGAGGGCACGGGCGCCGGTGGTGATCCATGGGGCAACGATGGCCCCGAGGGCGAGTTCTTGGAGGAAAGAGCGACGGGAGCGAGGACGGTGGAGCATGGGGTGATGGTTCTCGTGGAGGCGTGGGGAGTCAATGATTGTTTGGTTAGAATATGATTATCGGTGATGAGAGCGTGACGCTGGTGAGGAATGGATTAGGGTTGGGAGATGAAATATTTGCTTTTGTTTTGGGGATGGTGGGTGATGGGAGGAATTTTGGAGGGGGCAACGGTTTTTCCTTCTGGAGAAAAGTTGCGGCAGAGTGAGGCACCGGCGTCGGTTCAACTGCGTCAGTTGATCGTGCCAAAGGGGAAGGTGGGTCGGCATCGGGAGTTTCCTTTGAGAGCACAATTTATCACCGTCCATAGCACGGATAATCCTGGGGGAACGGCGAGCCAGCATGCGCGGGGGATGGTGGCGGGAAATTTTCGGGGAAAGTCGCAGTGGAATCGGACGGGGTATATGACTTGGCACTTTTCGGTGGATGACCGGGAGGCGATGCAGTCTTTGCCATTGAATATTCAAGGGGAGCATGCGGATCACGAGGGGCCTGGGAACACCACGAGTATCGGGGTGGAGATTTGTGAGTTTCGGGATGCGCGTCGACAGGCGGCGGCGATTGATCGGGCGGCGGCGTTGGTTGCTTGGCTAATGAAAGATCAAAGAATTCAGTTGGATCACGTCGTGCCCCACTATCATTGGCCGCAACGGCATTTTCACAATAATCAGAAGAATTGTCCGCGGATTCTTTTGGATCGTGGGCGACCGGGGGCGCGTTGGGAGGCGTTTTTGCGAAAGGTGCGGAGTTGCAGGTGAGGGGCGGCGGGGGATTTTTTGCGAAGCGTTCGACATTCATCGCTGGAGGAGTTCTCTTGGTGCGATGACAACCACATCGGGATTTATTTCGGCGGAATTGCTGGCTCCTGCTGGTGGGTGGGACTGCGTTCGGGCGGCGGTGGCGAACGGAGCGGACGCGGTTTATTTTGGGTTGCCGAAGTTTAATGCGCGGTTGCGGGCGGACAATTTTACGGAGGCGGAGTTGCCTGAGGTGGTGGGGTTTTGTCATCGCCATGGGGTGAAGGCTTATGTGGCTTTGAACACCCTGATTTTCACTGGGGAACTGGACGAGGCGGCGGAGTATCTGCGGTTGTTGAGTCGGAGTGGGGTGGACGCCTTGATTGTGCAAGACGTTGGCTTGGTTAGGTTAGCGCGGGTGATTGTGCCTGAGTTGCCGATTCATGCATCGACCCAGATGACGATTACGTCGCCTGAAGGGGTGGAGTTTGCGCGGGCGTTGGGAGTGGAGCGAGCGGTGCTTGCTCGGGAGGTTTCCTTGGGAGAGATCGGCAAATTTAAGGGGGGTGCCATGGGGTTGCCGCTGGAGGTGTTTGTGCATGGGGCGCTCTGCGTGGCTTACTCGGGCCAGTGTTTGACGAGTGAGTCGCTGGGCCAGCGGAGTGCGAATCGCGGGGAGTGCGCGCAGGCGTGTCGGATGCCCTATGAGCTGGTGGTGGATGGAGCGATTCGGGATTTGGGCGATCGGCGTTACTTGTTGTCGCCGCAGGACTTGGCGGCGGTCGAAGAGATTCCTGCGTTGATGGCGTTGGGGGTGGTCAGTTTTAAAATCGAGGGGCGGCTAAAGACTCCTGAATATGTGGCAGCGGTCTGCCAAGTGTATCGGAGGGCGATGGATGCGGCGGTGGAGGCGAGAGA
>JBAWZW010000179.1:0-5563 GCA_037142835.1 Verrucomicrobiota bacterium | reverse complement strand
AACTAAACCCCTCCCCACCACGACCACACCCCCACCCAAAAAAGCCGGCGGACTCCAAACCGCTATCGCTGAAGCCAAACCAGGAAACCGCGTCCTCATCACCCAAGACAAAAAAGACGCCGAGGGCGTTGTCCAACACTCTGGCGGCGAAGCTGATAAGGCCACCTATGACGCCGAAAGCGGCGATATCGTCCTCACCGGAAATCCCCGCATCCAACAGGGCAATAATCTCATCGTCTCCACCGATAAACGGACCAAAATGACCCTCAATCGCGATGGACATATGCGCGCCCAAGGCCCCCACAAAACCATCATCATCGATAAAGGCAACGGACTCTAAATGTCTGCAAATCCGCCATCTACCGCTTCCCCATCCCTCGGCCCGGAAATCGTCCGCACCGAGAAACTCGTCAAAGTCTACGGCGGTCGCGCTGTAGTCAATGGCGTGGATATCCACTGCCATAGTGGCGAAATCGTCGGATTACTCGGCCCAAACGGCGCCGGAAAAACCACCAGTTTTTACATGATCGTCGGCTTGGTCCAACCAAACGGCGGCCGCGTCATCTTTGACGGCGAAGACGTTACCCGCTTTCCCATGTATCGTCGCGCCCGCATGGGAATGGGTTACCTCCCCCAAGAGGAGTCCATCTTTCGTAAAATGACCGTCGAGGAAAATATCATGGCGATCCTCGAAACCCAACCACTCAACCGCTCCGAACGCCGCCTCCGTTGCGAAGAACTCCTCCATCAATTCGGCATCGAACACGTCGCCAAACAAGTCGCCCTCACCCTCTCCGGTGGAGAAAAACGGCGCCTCACCATCGCCCGCTCCCTCGTCACCAAACCCCGCCTCCTCATGCTCGACGAACCCTTCAGCGGAGTCGACCCCATCGCCGTTGCCGATGTCCAACAAATCGTTTCCAATTTGCGCGACACCGGTCTCGCCATCCTCATCACCGACCATAATGTTCGCGAAACCCTCAACATCGTCGACCGCGCCTACCTCATCTCCGAAGGAAAGGTGGTCACCCAAGGCACCAAGGAATTTCTCATCAATGATCCCATCGCCCGCCGCGTTTATCTCGGTGAAGGCTTCCGTATGTAACTCACAATAACCCCACACCATAACCACCATGCAAACATCCAACATCAACGTCCCCATCAAAGTCACCGGTCGCCACATCAGCGTCACCGAAGCCATTAAGGATTACGCCGTCAAAAAAATCGAAAATCTTCACCTCGATTACCCCCGAATCATCGACGCCCAAGTCATCATCGATGTCGAAAAACATCGTCAATTCGCCGAAATCATCTTCCACTGCAGCAACCACATCACCATCGAAGCCAGTCACGAATGCGACGACCTCTACGCGGCGATCGATGAGGTCATCGCCAAGGTCGCCCGCCAAATGCGCAAGTACAAAACCAAGATTTTGCGCGATCATCGCCCCCGCCGCCATGATGTCCAACACTTCAACGAAGAAGTCTTTCACCTCAACGAATCCTTCGAAAATATCGAGGACTCCATGCCCGAAATCGTCAAAACGGAACGTTACCCCGTCAAACCCATGTTCGTCGACGAGGCCGTCCTTCAAATCGAAATGTCCAATCGGCAATTCGTTGTCTTCCTCAACGCCAAAACCGAAAAAATTAATGTTCTCCACCGTCGCAAAGACGGCGGTTTCGGCCTCATGGAACCCGTCTTTAGCTGATTCCCAAACTCCCCCAAGGAAATTCTCCGCGTGAAAAATCCCCAACTTGGGGAGCTCTCACGCCACTTTTCTCTGCTCAGACCCCAATATCATCCCTAATTTTTCAAATTCTCCACTTTCAGCTTCGCCCTCCCGTGATCATTCGCTATCGTAGCGAAAATTAATGACCACCCCCGCAAGCCATCAACCATCCGTCACCGTCGGCGAATTCTACACGCGTCACTCCGAAGCGTTGCAGATGAAACTCCTCGGCTCTGACTCCGGCTTCAATCGCAAAATTAGCGAGCCCACCATCAATCGACCCGGCCTCGCTCTCGCTGGCTTCTTTAGCTACTTCGCCTCCAAACGCATCCAAGTCCTCGGAAGCGCCGAACTCTCCTACCTCAAAAGTCTCCCAGACTCCGAAGTCCGCAACCGCTTCCAGGCCCTCTGCTCCGAACCCATCCCTTGCATCGTCATCTCACGATCCGCCAAAGCACCCGAAGCGCTCCTCGAAGAAGCCGAGGCCTCAGGGATCGCCGTCTTTCGTACCCCCATGGTCACCATGCGCTTCACCAACGCCGCCACCCTCGCCCTCGAATTCGACTTCGCCCCCACCAAAAGCGAATACGGTAGCATGATGGATATTATGGGCGTCGGTACGCTCATTCGAGGCTCCAGTGGCATCGGAAAAAGTGAGTGCGTCCTCGGTCTCATCGAACGCGGCCATAGTTTAGTCAGCGACGACATGACTCGCTTCCGCGCCCTCGAAGGCAAAGAACTCGTCGGAAATTCCCCCGAATTAACCCGCCATCACATGGAGGTCCGCGGCCTCGGCGTCATCAATGTCATGTCCATCTTTGGAATCGGTAGCGTTCGCGCAGAAAAACGACTCGACCTGATCGTCACTCTCAAAGATTGGCAGGAACTCGAAGAAGTCGATAGGATCGGTTTGGACCAAGAATATTTCGAAATTCTCGATATCCTCATCCCCCATATCACCATCCCCGTACGAATGGGTCGTGACTTGGCTCGCCTCGTCGAAGTCGCCGCCCTCGACCAAAAACTCAAAGCCATCGGCCAAAATAGTGCCGCCGAATTTAACGAACGCTTAATCAAAACCATCCAGAAGAAAAAAGATTAGCCATGGGATCATCCGCCACCAAACCCAACTCCAATTCCCCCATCAAAATCTCCAAAGAGCTCGCCATCAAAAATCGACTCGGCCTCCACGCACGCCCTTCCGCCCTCTTCGTCAAAACCGCTAATCGTTTCCGCTCCGAAATTTGGGTCGAAAAAGACGGCGTCCGCGTCAATGGAAAAAGTATCATGGGCCTGATGATCCTCGCCGCTGGCGAAGGCTCAAAACTCCTCGTCTCCTGTGAAGGCGCCGATGCCGAACTCGCCCTCCTCGAAATCGAAACCATCATGCTCCGCAAATTCGATGAGGACTAACCCCCGCCACCTCCCATCTTTACCCCCCACATGAGTCCCATCGTTTCCGCCACCGAAGAACGTCGACTCCAAGGGATCCCCGTCTCTCCAGGCATCGCCCGAGGCTCGGTTTTCATTTGCCGACCCGATCACGAAGTCCCTCCCCCTTGGCGCATCGAAGAAGACCAAATCCCTAACGAAATCGATCGCTTCGAGGCCGCTCTCATCACCACCAGATCCCAAATTCTCGAGATGCAACAGCGCATCGCAGAATCCATCGGTGCCAAAGACGCCGGCATTTTTGATGCCCACCTCCTCGTCGTCGAAGATCGGACTCTCATCGATGAAGTCCTCCGACTCCTCGTCCGCGATCAGCTCAATATCGAACACACCTTCCAGTCAGTCGCCGACCGCTACGCTAAAACCCTCAGCGAAATCGATGATCCCTACCTCCGAGAGCGCGCCCTCGATATCTCCGATGTCACCCGGAGGATCGTCCATAATCTCCTCGGCATCAGCTCACAACACCTCACCACCGCCACCGCTAGTCACATTCTCATCGCCCAAAATCTTGCCCCCTCAGATACCGCCCAACTCGACCGAAATCTCGTGCTCGCTTTCGCCACCGATGTCGGTAGCAAAACATCCCACACCGCGATCATGGCACGATCGCTTAATATCCCCGCCATCGTCGGCCTTCACGACGCCACTACCCAACTCGCCAATGGCGATCCCGTCCTTCTCGACGGCTATAATGGTCTCCTCATCGTTCACCCCAACGAACAAACCCTCTGGGAATACGGAGAACTCGAAATTAAAAAAACCGTCGTCGAAGAAAAACTCCACGAACTTCGCGATACCTCCTCAACCACCCAAGACGGGCGCCATGTCATCCTCTCCGCCAATATCGAAGTCCCAGGCGACATGGCGCAGGTCAAACAAAACGGCGCCGAAGGCGTCGGCCTCTATCGCACCGAGTTCTTTTACTTAAATAAAGCCGAACTCCCCACCGAAGACGAACAAACCGCCGCTTATCTCCAAGTCGCTCAAGCGTCCGCTCCACACAGTATCATCATCCGGACCCTCGACATCGGTGGCGATAAATCAACGAGCGCCCTCAATATACCCGAGGAACTCAACCCCTTCCTCGGGTGGCGCGCCATTCGCTTCTGCCTCGAACACGTCGACATTTTTAAAACCCAACTCCGCGCCATCCTTCGCGCCAGTGCCCACGGAAATGTCAAAATAATGTACCCCATGGTTTCGGGCGTCGATGAACTCCGCCAAGCCAATCTCCTCCTCGAACAATGTCGGTCCGAACTCCGCGCCGAAGGCGTCCCTTTCAATCCCAAAATGGAAGTCGGCGCCATGATCGAAATCCCCAGCGCCGCCATCACCGCCCACATCCTCGCCAAAGAAGTCGATTTCTTCAGCATCGGTACCAACGACCTCATCCAATACTCCATCGCTGTCGATCGCCTCAACGAACGCATCGCCCATCTCTACGAACCCACCCACCCAGCAATCATTCGCCTCATTCAAATGACGGTCGATGCCGCCCACGCCCGAGGCCTCTGGGTCGGCGTCTGTGGCGAAATGGCCAGCGATATTCTCCTCACCCCCCTCCTCCTCGGCCTCGGCGTCGATGAACTTAGCACCAGCGCAAGCGCGGTCCCGCGCGTCAAACGCGCCGTCCAATCCCTCAACATCGCTGCCTGTCGCCAACTCATCGACGAAATCAAACACCTCGATACCCCCAGTGCCATCCTCGCAAAATGCCAAGCCGTGGCCCGTGCCCACTACCCAGATCTCCTCTAACTCCACTCTCCCCCCACCCCCAAGTTTCCCACTCCCAGAGACTTAAACCGCCACCACCCTCCCCACGCACTCCTCAATCACCGCCATCTGGGCGGCAATCCGTCGCTCCAAAGCAAACTCCGACGGCGTTTCAATCGTCAACGCTCGCTCCGCATGCTTTGCATGTAACCAAATCGCCTCGGGAAGCCCAATCTTCGCAAACCGCTTCGGACTTACCCGACGACGAATCAGCCCCCCAATCGCTTTCCGACCGTCAATCTTTCCTCGCGGATCAATCGCCATCTCCTCACCCGCCACCGCAATCAACGATTCCCCCCAAAAAGGTCGAACACCCTCCGTCTCATAGAGATAAAAGCCCTGCCCGTCAAAGTCCTCGTGCAACATCAGCGCCACCGCAAACTGATGCCCCTCAACCAACTCCTTCACCGCCCGAATCACCAACAAATCTTCCCGGTGAAAACTCCGGTTTAAATCCACCCCATCCTCCGTCTCTCGCTGGTTATTCACCAATCCCCACGGATTCAAACACGGAAATATTAACCCCGGAAGCTTCGCCAATTGTTGGAGATTTCTCTCCGCCCAACCAATCAACCCCTCCGTCCCCCCAGGCTCATCCCCAT
>JBAWZW010000178.1:0-5567 GCA_037142835.1 Verrucomicrobiota bacterium | reverse complement strand
GGACTATGTGGAGTGAGGGGGCGATTAGGTTTCTTTTTCGATGCGTTCGCTGAGCCATTGCTTCATCATGCTCTGGTAGTTGAGGTAACGGGAGCGAGCGATTCGTTTGATGCGGGCGAGGAGGCGAGGATCGAAGCGGAGAGTGATGGTGGTGGATTCGCGGCTATCGGCTTTGAGGAGAGAGGCATTCATGAGGCGGCCATCGACGCGGGTGGAGGACCAGAAGGCGGCCTCGTCTTCTTCGGTTTCGAAGGAGGGAACTTCGGCCCAGTGGGTGATGACATTCATGGGAGTTTTAAAGGAATTTAAAAGCCGAACTCGGAGTTTTTGCGTTCATAGAAAGCGGTTTCCTCTGGGGTCATTTCGCGGGCAAAGATGACTCGGTAGCTTTTTCCATCGGTCCAAAACACGGCGAAAATGCCTCGATCGTTCATGGACTTGCCGAGATTAAAGTAGCGAGCTTTGGATTCTGTTCCTGCGAAGTCGGGAAGGAGGCGGAGGCTGAAGGGGTCTTCGAAGGACTCCTCGATGTCCTTGGGGGGAATTTTTCTGAGATCGAAAGGGGCATCGAGCCAATCAAAGTCCATGGGTTTGGATTCGAGAAGAAGGGTGAGGGTTTAGGTGTGGCGTTGAATGAGTTCGATTTCGTAGCCTTCTGGGGCATCGATGAAAGCGATTAAGTGGCCGGAGCTGGTGGGGGTGGGGCCATCGGAGAGGGGGTAGCCGAGGGCCGCGGAGTGGGTGGCGAAGGCGAGGAGATCATCGACTTCAAAAGCGAGGTGAGTGAGATCGTGGCCGACATTGACGGGGCCACTTTGGTCGAACTGACAGATTTCGATTTCTTGGTCGCCGTTTGGGGCTTGAAAAAAGACTAACTGGGAGCCTCTGGGGGAGGTATGGCGTCGGGTTTCGGTGAGGCCGAGAACCTCGCGATAAAAGTGGACGGTTTTTTCGAGATCCGAGACGCGGTAGCGGGTATGAAGGAGGCGAGTGAGCATAGAAAATTTCAGGTGTCAGATTTTCGGTTCTCCATCTAGCCTGTAGTTTGTGGGATAGCGACAGCAATTCTACGAAGTAAACCTTTAACTGACAATTTATGATCGCCCTTGGAATTGATAGTGGAACGCAAAGCACGAAGACCATTGCGCTGGACTTGGAGACTGGGGAGATTCTGGCATCGGCGGCGGAGAGTTATGGATTAATCGATGGGCTTCCACCGGGACATCTTGAGCAGGAGCCGCAGACTTGGACGGATGCGGTTGATTTGACGGTGCGGGCGGTTTTACAAAAGCTGGGGAAGCGGAGGGATGAGGTTCAGGCGATTGGGGTGAGCGGGCAGCAACACGGGTTTGTGGCATTGGATAAGAAGGGGCAGGTGATACGGCCAGCGAAGCTTTGGTGTGACACCTCGACGGTCGAGCAGTGCAAGCGGTTTGAGGAAGAGTTTGGAGGGGCGGCTGGGTTGATCAAGCTTGCGGGGAACGCGATGTTGCCTGGGTATACGGCGCCGAAGATTCTTTGGATGAAGGAGCAGGAGCCGAAGAACTACAAGGCGCTGGTCACGGTTTTGTTGCCGCACGACTACATTAACTTTCATTTGACTGGGGAGCGGGGCATGGAATTTGGGGATGCATCTGGAACGGGTTTGATGGACATTCGGGAGAAAAAGTGGTGTGAACCGCTCGTGGAATTTATTGGTTCGGAATTGGTGGACGCGTTACCATCGCCGGCGAGTTCGAGGAGAGCCTTTGGGCTTTTGCGCGAGAGTTTGCGGGAGGCTTGGGGTTTATCGAAGACTGAGGTGACGGTGAGTGCGGGTGGTGGAGACAATATGATGGGGGCGATCGGTACGGGGAATGTGCAACCGGGAGTGGTCACGGTGAGTTTGGGGACGAGCGGGACGGTTTATGCCTTTGCGGATAAGCCGGTGGTGGATGTGCAAGGGGAAGTGGCAGCGTTTTGCGACAGCACAGATCGGTGGTTGCCTTTGGTGTGCACGATGAATGTGACGGTGGCAACAGAGCAGGCGCGGCAACTTTTTGGGTGGTCGCATGAGCAGATGGAGGCGAATGTGAGTGGGGCGCCAGCGGGTGCGGGAGGGTTACTATTTCTGCCGTATTTAAACGGGGAAAGGACGCCGAACTTGCCGGGTGGATCGGGAGTTTTTCACGGATTGAACACGAATACCATGACCCCGCCGATGATGGCGCGAGCGACGATGGAAGGGGTGACGTTGGGGTTGGCGTATGGGTTGAATCGGTTTCGGGAATTGGGGATACAGCCGACGGAAATTCGGCTGACTGGTGGGGGGAGTCGGAGTGAGATTTGGAGGCAGATCGCGGCGGATATTTTTGGGGTGCCGACGGTTTGTTTGGCCTCGTCAGAGGGGGCGGCATTGGGGGCGGCGATGCAAGCTGGCTATGCGTGTCAAGCGGCGCATGGTCAGCCGACGACCTTTCGCGAATTGAGTGCGAGAATTGTGCAGGTGGATGATTCCACGCGGGCGAAGCCTCAGGCGGAAAACAAAGAAGCCTACGCGGACCTGCTGACTCGGCAGGGGGATTTGACGCGTCGGATGCATGCGGCGGGATACTTATGAGGACGGAGCGTCGAGAGATTTGTGGAGTGGAGATAAGGGTAAATATGCCAAGGCTGAGAATTTTCTTTTGGAGAGAGCCTGGGTGTAAATTATTCTTGGGGAGGGGATTATGAAATTGGTTATTGGGGCGAGTGGAGCGAGTGGGGCGATTTATTTGCAACGATTGTTGGGCCAAATCGATTGTGAAGTAAACGAGGTGCACCTTATTTTGAGTGGTTACGCCAAGCAGGTTATTGCGGAGGAAATCGGAGGGTTGACGGTGCCAAATGGGGTGAAGCAGCACGGGGACAAGACAATGAATGTGCCCTTTGTGAGTGGGTCGGCGCGCTTTGATGCGATGGTGATTTGTCCGTGTTCGATGGGGACGATCGGTCGGATTGCGGCTGGGACGAGTGATTCCACGATCCTTCGTGCGGCGGATGTTTTTTTAAAAGAGCGGAGGAAGTTGATTCTGGTTCCTCGGGAAACCCCGTGGAATTTGATTCATGGTCGGAATGTGGTTTCGCTGATGGAAGCGGGGGCAATTATTCTGCCAGCGTCGCCGGGATTTTACAGTCGACCAGCGACGATTGAGGAGGTGGCGGACACTGTGGTGGCGAGGATTCTTGATCAGCTTGATCTACCTGCGCCGGGAACATTTCGTTGGGCGGAGAGTGCCGAGTGACTAGGGAAACAAAGGCTCGGATGCTCGCAGGGTTGGGAGCGTGCTTGGTGCGACTGTGGATTTTCACTCTGCGGTATCGGATTGTTGATCGGGCGGGAGTTCTGGAGACTCCGCCAGAAAAGCCCTTACTTTGGGCATTTTGGCATAACAAACTCTTTGTGATGCCGCGCCTTTTTGAGCGATACTTTCCGGGGCGTTTGGGGGCGGCATTGGCTAGTGCGAGTAAGGATGGGGAGATTATTTCGGCGTTTCTGGAGCGGTTTGGCATTCGGGCGATTCGAGGGTCGAGTTCTCGTGGTGGTGGTCGGGCTTTGATTGAGATGAAGCGGGCGATGGAGGCGGGATATATTATGGCGATCACGCCTGACGGGCCTCGTGGGCCGCGTTATTCCATCAGTCCTGGGGTGATTAAATTAGCCCAGATTACGGGGGGACTGATCTTGCCGATTCATGTGACATACTCCAGTTATTGGCAATTGAAGACGTGGGATGGATTTATGATTCCGAAGCCTTTCTCGCGCATTCATATTACCTTTGATGTCCTTCATGAAGTGCCAGCGACCGTGGTTGCGGAGACTTTTGAAAACGCGCGGATTCATTTGGAGCAGATGATGCGACCGCAGCATGGACAATGAGATTTTTTCTTCGACAGAAACCGACTAAACTTCCGACCTTCTTTTTTAAATCTCATGAAATTGATCCCGCATCTCATTGACGGAAAAGCGATTGCGCAGCAAACCCATGAGGAATCAAGGCTGGCGGTCGCTGAGCTTCGTTCGCGTGGTCTTGTTCCTGGTTTGGCGGTGATTTTAGTGGGGGCGGATCCTGCTTCTCAGGCATATGTGCGGAGTAAGGATCGGGTCTGTTTAGAGTTGGGGATGCACTCGGTGAAGCACGAGTTGCCTGCGGCCACCAGCCAGGCGGAACTATTAGCGATTGTTGAACAGCTGAACAATGACCCTGCGATTCATGGGATTTTAGTTCAATCTCCGCCCCCGGCGCAGATTGATGAGCGGGCGGTGATTCGAGCGATTGATCCGCGAAAAGATGTCGACGGGTTTCATCCGATCAATGTTGCGAAACTTGCACTGGGAGAAAGCGATGGATTTGTTCCCTGCACGCCGCTGGGTTGCCAGCGACTTTTGATTGCGAGTGGGATTGAAACTGCGGGGGCGAATGTGGTGATTCTGGGGCGTTCGATGATTGTGGGTAAGCCGTTGGCGCTCTTGTTGATGAACAAAGGAATGGGGGGCGACGCTACGGTGACGGTGGCGCATTCTCGGACGAGAAATCTTTCCGAGGTTTGCCGAAGTGCGGATATTCTGATCGCGGCGATTGGGCGTGCGGAATTTGTTCGTGGGGAATTTGTGCGTGAAGGGGCGGTGGTGATCGATGTGGGGATCAATCGGGTGGAGGATCCCGCTTCGGCGAAGGGTTATAAGCTGGTTGGGGATGTGGCTTTTGAGGAGGTGGCGGAGAAGTGTCGGGCGATTACGCCGGTGCCTGGGGGGGTTGGGCCGATGACGATTGCCATGCTGATGGCGAATACGATTGCGAGTTGTCGGCGGTTTGCAGGTGGTTAGGGTTTGGGGGAGGGGGCAGGCGGAGTTAGGGCAGGTGGAGCGGAGTCCTCGTGCGGACGGCTAGGGTCACTTTTGGGGGTTGGCGGAGTTTTTGGTTGAGGTGGAAGGGGATTGTCCATGGCGAGCAACTCGGAAACAGTGACAAACTTAAAGCCTTTGGCGAGAAGAGCATCGATAGTTTCTGGCATGGCATCAACGGTGGTTTTGTGGATGTCATGGCTGAGGATAATCGAACCGGAGACGGTTGCTTTTAAGATCTCATTTTTGACATGTTCGGCATTGCGGACCTTCCAATCGAGGGGATCGACATCCCAGAGAATGCAACGGTAGCCCCATTCCGCGCGGGCGATGGCGCGTTGGCGGGCGGTGAAGGCACCGTATGGTGGGCGAAAGATTTTTGGGGTGACGCCAGAAGCGGCAATGATGGCATCGTGAGTTTTCTGGATCTGGTCGTGGACGGAGGAATCCGACATGGAGGAGAGTTGAGGATGAGACCAGGAGTGATTGGCGACTTCGTGGCCGTCAGCAACGATTTTTTTGACGATTTCAGGGAGTTCGTTGACGCACTGACCGACCATAAAAAAGGTCGCGTGAATTTTGCGCTGGCGGAGCATTTCGAGGAGGCGCGGAGTATTGGTGGCGTGTGGACCGTCATCGAATGTGAGGGCGATGTAGGGGCCATCGACGCGGCATTGGGCGAAGGTGATTTTGGGAGTTGGGG
>JBAWZW010000177.1:0-5603 GCA_037142835.1 Verrucomicrobiota bacterium | reverse complement strand
TGAGGTGATGTCTTTGCTTTACGCTTCCAGTTTGGGGTATTCCGCCGATGCGGTGGGTGGATTAGCCACCGCCATCAACAAGACGACGACTAGCCCGACGGCGCTTTTGCAGGCGGCGATTAGTGCGAACCGGAGCAAGAATGCGAATTTAACCGTGGCGGCTGAGGTGGTCTCTTACATCAAATCGAACACGATCGCGGGAACGAATCTTCAGGCCTATCTCGGGAAGAAGATTGTCGATAACTCCACCTTGGTTGTCGACATCGCTACAGCCGCAACGGTGGCGGCTCCACAATACGTGAACTATGCCGCTCATGCAGTTGCCTTTAATGCACCTCAACAGGCGTATTTGGCGGCAGCGAGTGTGGTTGGTCACTCGGAGATTAGCACTCGGGGTACGGCTGGGGGTGACCGTCCAGGAATGATCGCGGCGGTCACTTCGGGATTCACGCAAGGCATTCTTGAGTCAACGGATTTGTCGGCGGCGAACAAAACCAACGCCTTACGGGATGCGGTTCGGGAAGTCACGAAGTCGGTCGTTGCTGCCGCTTACAATAAGCAGGGTGTGGCGAGCTTCAAACAAGGAACTGGCGTCACCACGACCAGCTTCACGACTGTCAATGCCAAGGGTGTGGCTGGTGGTGTGACTGGGTTCGTCGCTCAAATGGTTAAACCTGGCGACTTGACGATCAGCACGGATGTCACCACGGCCTTGAGTGCGATCCAAGCGGCGGTTGGTTCTGGTAACTTTGGCAATGACATCGTGCAGGCGGCGGCGCAGGCCTACGGATGGGTCTCTGGCCAAGTCACCAATGCTGGAGTAATCAATGCGATCGCGAACGCGGTTAATACTGGATACCTGCCAACCGCGGCTCAGTTGACTAAGTACATCAACGTGGCGACCTTCGGTATGGCGCAAGCGAATGGTGGTGGCGTCGGGGCGGTTCCCGGTGCTGGTGCGGCTGGTCTTCGTGATTTGGTAACGAATCCTGGAGCCCCTTACTACAATAACCACAGTGCTTCTGGCCTGCCGGTTTCGAACATCTTCACCCTCTAAGTTAACGGGTTAAGAATTAAAATTGACGCCCCTGCGATTTACTTCGCAGGGGCGTTTTTTTGGTCTGACCGATGAGGTGATTTGAGGCAAGGTTAGAAAGTGCCATTCTGGACGCATGAAAGACGGTCTGAGGAGGTTTTTGGAGAGTTTGGAGGGTGGAACCCGAGGAGTTTTATTGCTTAACTTCCCCTGATGGATGGCGATTTTTGGCAGGTTTATTTAGCCCGTGTCGGTTGGTTTAGGGGAAGCGGAAAGTGAACAGCGACGTTTTCCTTTTGGAGTTTCGACATGGAGCTCGAGTGAGCGAGAGAGTTTTTAATCTGGGCTTTCAACTGCCGACAATTTAATTGGTGCAATGTTGTGGATTTGATTACGAATGACGGTGCTTGACCATTGTGGTTGAGGCGGTTTCATTCATCGACTTTCTTTTGGCTTATTGTTTAATGTTTACCCTTTGACTTCGCATGAGATTTGTAGCACTCGCTTTGTTTTCCGTAGTTCTCGTCTTGATTCAGGTATTGATTGGGGGGGCAGGACTGGTTTACGCCTTGCCTACGATGCTTCTTTTGGGGGTGACGGGTTTAGTTTTGGTGGGGGTATCGCACGAGAAGTCGTGTAGTGGGATGACCTTTTGGTCAGGGATTTCGGCATTGAGCTTGGCAGGGTTTGTGATGGGGCGAAGCTACTTTTCTCCTGTAGATTATTTGGCTCGTTGGGATCTTTTTTTGGCACTTGGATGTTTGGTGGCTTATTTGATCACGAGTTACTACTTTGTGCGTGCGGGTGATCGGTTGGTGCTGATTGGGGTCTTGGGAACATTGGTGTTGGCTCATGTATTGATTGGGGCGATCCAGTTTAAGCAGATGGACAATTTCATGCTGATTCCGTGGTTGCGGCGTTCGAACTGGGATTGGCGGGCGAGTGGTTTTTATATTTATCCAAATCACTTGGCGGGATTGCTGGAGATGCTCTGTTTTATGACCTTGAGCGTGGGCTGTTGGGGGAGGGTTTCGAATTGGGTGCGAATTTTGGCGGGGTATTGTGCGTTGATGTGCCTTTTAGGGGTGGCTTTGACTGGGAGTCGCGGGGGGTATTTGAGTACTTTGTTTGGATTACTCCTTTTTGGGGTCTTGAGTTTTTGGGTTATCCGGCGAGTGCGCCCTGATCGGCAGTGGCCAGTGACGCTGGCGGCCCTTTGTGGGGCGGGGTTGTTGGTTGGCGGAGCGTTGTTTTTTATGTACAAGAGCTCGTTGATCTCAGAGCGAGTGGATACGGTGTATGATCCAACAAACATGCGGATATTCATGTGGAAGTCGGCACTTGAGCAGTTCAAGCTTAGTCCGTTGCTGGGGACGGGAAGTGGAACATTTGTTTACTATGCGCGGCAATTTCGAGCGCCTGAGGTGCAGCAAGACCCGATTTTTGTCCATAACGACTACCTGCATTTATTGGCGGAGTACGGGATGATTGGGGCGGCCTTGGGATTGGCGTTTTTAGGGATGCACCTGAGCGCTGGTTGGCTGGGGCTGAGGAAGATAGTCAACCACAAATTGCGATCGGAGTGGCAGACCTCGAGCAATGAGTTGGCGTTGGTTTTGGGTGCTTTGTGTGGAATAGGGGCGCTTTTGGTGCATTCGGTGGTGGACTTTAACTTTCACTTGCCTGCGAACGCGCTGATTGGGGCGGTTTTTCTGGGGATTTTGGCGAAATCGAGCGTTGATTTGAAGCGATCAGGAGAAAAAACTAGCAAATATCGGGGATGGTTGGCTTGGGGGGTGCCGTTAGGCGGGTTAGGATTGTTGATTTTGGGGTGTCCGCTCTGGCCTGGGGAATATCGTGGGGAACTGGCTCGGAGAGCCTTGAGAGATCGAGAATTTGATCGGGCGCAGGGTTTGGCGATGGAAGCGCTGGAAGTGGAAAAGAAGAACCCGAACATTTATTTTTACCTTGGGGAGGCGAGGCATTATTTGACGGAGAAAGAACCGGATGGAGTGCTGCGGGCGTCGCTCCATGAGCAAGCGGCGGAAGCCTATGAGGAAGGGTTGAAGTTATTTCCTCGAGACACGCGCTTGCTGTTGAAGCTGGGGATGACTTTGGATCTTGCGGGAAGATTTGCAGAGGCGGAAGAAGTGTATCAGCGGGCGATTGATGGGGACCCCAATTTTGGCAATGTCTACGCATATTATGGTTTGCACTTTAAGCTGATGCGGAATTTTCCTGAGGCGGAGTTGTATTTGCAGAAGGCGAACCAGTTGCACGAGACGGAGTTGAGTGGACCGGCGTTGCGAGAAATTGAGAAATTTAAGGCGAGCGACTTTGGGAAGCAGGTCCTCGATCCTGAATATTTGAAACGGGGTGTGGAAGAAGTGGCTCCGCCATCGGTGGAGAAGCCTTAAGGGGTGAGGAAATTGGAACTGCGCCGATGACTTTGTGACGAGGTTTTTGATTGATGAACGGCAGGGTTAAGCGAGAGGACTGGGGGAGGACGTCTGGGGAAAGTGGTTTTCAGGCGTCGATAGCAGAGTGGCGAAAGGCGTGGAGGGGGTGGAAGGGTAGTCGGGGGGGATTGGGTTGGTTGACAGGAATCTATGGGGTGTTGGCGTTGGTGGGGATGGTGGCTTTGGAGTATTGGGCTGAGCGGTTGTGGGTGTTCAGTTTGTTGCTTTTCGCGCCCCCGCTGGTGATGTTGATCCCTTTACTGCCGTTGATGGTGATGACGGTGATGAGTTCGGGGATGCGTTTGGTGACGAGGCATCGGGTGAATTTATACCGAGTTGGGTTGGTGATGTTTTTGTTGGTCTTCAGTGGGTTGTTTTTCGCGCCACGATTGGTGATGTTTTCGCTGCTGGTCGCGTTGTTGGTGGTGAGTTTTGTGATGCGGCCGAGGTTGGCTTTGTGCCAGCTGGGGGTGGTGCTGGTTTTGGTTTTTTGGTATATGAACTTTGAGTGGTCGAAGACGGTGGCGAAGGGGGAAGGGCAGTTGACCGCGGTGACATTTAATGTGGGGCAAAGCAATCGTCCGCAGTTTGAGGCATTTTTGGAGGCGGAGAAACCTGAGGTGATTTTGTTGCAGGACACGACAAAGACTTACGCGACCCTTTTGGCGAAGAAGATGCGGGGAACGGTGGTGGCGGCGGATGGGGAGTTTGCGATGGTCAGTCGATTTCCGGTGCGAGATGCGCGAATTTTGGCAGAGCCGACGTGGGCTGGTCGGCCTGTGGGGATGCGATTTGAGGTGCTGGTGAATGATCGGCCGTTAGTTTTTTACAGCATCCATATGCCGACGCCGCGGAATGAGCTTTCGCGGTTTATTGGGTTTCGCGGAATCCTGCGAGATTTTGTGGGGCGTCCTCATCGGGAGCCAGGATTTGGGAATTATCGGGAGTGGATGGCTAAGCGGGTGGAATTGGCGAAGACCGTGCGGAAAATCTTGGCGGAGGAAAAAAGTCCGTGCATTGTGGGGGGCGACTTTAATATGCCAGATCACGGACTGATTTATCATTTGTTTGCGAGTGAACTGAGCGACGCATTTAAAGACGCGGGTTGTGGGTGGGGGCTGACATTTCCTGGGAGTACGAGGAATCCGTTGGCGGGATTTGGGCCATGGTTGCGATTGGACTATTTTTTTACGGGGCGCGGGTGGCGGGCGGTGGAGTGTCGGCCTGAGGCTGGGACGAAGTCGCAGCACAAGGCGGTGATGGCTCGATTTCAACCGATGAAAGAAAACGGAGAATGAACGAGAGCACCGAGATCACTATTGTTGGAGGAGGAGTGACTGGGCGACGTTGGTGGGAGATGGGATTGTGGATAGTGTTGGCGTTTGCGGTGGGGTTTTTTTGGCAGAAGATGGAGGGGGCGGATCGGAGTGAATTTGGGGGGCATCCCGATGAAGCGGCGCACTATGTGACGGGGTTATTTGTGCATGATGCGGTGGTGGAGGGGTGGAAGTATGTGGGTGGAGGAATGAAAGGATCGCCGGTGGCGGTGGGCAAGGAGTTTGCGAATGATTATTACGCGCACTATCCGAAGATTGGGTTGGGGGTTTGGCCACCATTTTTCTACGTGGTGCAGACGGCTTGGACTCTGCCATTTTCGGTGTCGCGGACATCGATGTTGCTCTTGCTCTGTGGGTTAGCTGCGGTGGTGGCTGGGCAACTTTTTTCGGTATTGCGGAGGGAGTTTGGTTTTTGGGCAGGGATTTTTGGGGGGGTGATGTGGCTTTCGTTGCCCTTGGTGCGGGCGGGATATGGGATGGTGATGGCGGAGACATTGTGCACGATTTTGATTTTTGGGGCGATGATGGCGTGGGGAGATTTTCTGGATTCTGGGAAGCGTGGGGATGCGGTGCGGTTTGGGATTTTCGCTGGGTTGGCGATTATGACTAAAGGGACGGGGATGGCGTTGGCATTGGCGGCGCCCTTGGCGTTGGTGGGGTCGCGGCGTTGGGGATTATTTTTGAGGTTCGAGCTTTGGTTGGGGGTGATATTGGTGGCGATTTTGGCTGGGCCGTGGACGTGGGCGACCTGTCATTTGGGGAGGGGAGGGT
>JBAWZW010000176.1:0-5623 GCA_037142835.1 Verrucomicrobiota bacterium | reverse complement strand
AACCCCTAAGTGCCCTTTGAGTCATGGCTGGGGTTACTGGCTTTCGGGGAAGACTTTCCCCGCCATGACCTCAAAGCTAGCCTTGGTTGGACAAGCCCGCGGTGGATCTCTGGGCGGGCTTCGCCGAAGCGGGACGCCCTTGGCGATTTGCTTTGCCTGGCGACTCTCCCCAGCATTCTGCCCGCCACTTCACCCGGATCAACTGGCTGGTTTCTCCAGCGATTTCATCACTCCAGATGCCGCCGTTGCTCTCCAGACGCTCTGATCCGCGCCCCGCCAGCACTTGATTCCGCCCTTGCTCCGATCGCCAGACCTCCAAAGGCACCGCTCCGCCGCCTCCGGAGATAACTGACCTGTCCCTTTATGCTCCCCTCGTCCCTTTATGCTCCCCTCAGCAGACCAGAGTTGGGCACTTGCTCCGCCTTCCGGGTTCTGGCTGATGACTTCCCCTTGGGGGATATTGGCATTGTGTTGGTAATTGATAGCACTGTGCGTGAGACCGGCATTAGAGATTTGGGCCTCGGCTGCGGACTGGTTCATGCAGATGACGAAGGGGACGTCCACAAAAGCGGCGGTAACGGTTACGAGATAACTGACCTGTCCCTTTATCTACACTTTATCTACATGGCGAGGCGGGCGTTGGCTGATGTCCGCTCCGGTAAGGAAGTTGGCTTGCTCTCAGGCGAACCCATTGACCGAAAGACTTTCACACCTTACCGAAAACTCCGTGAATCAAGGGAGTCGGGGGTTTACTGGCGGGCTACTCGGCTAGCGGAAGAGTTGGATGGGAGGCGGGGTGGGGGCGCGGGTGACTTTACCAGCGGCCTTGGGTTTTTCGTCGAGCGATGTCCCCTTAATCCCACCCCCCGAGCCACTTGGGGGCGTGTAGGCGGAGGCAGCGGGTGCGGCGGGCGTGGCGGCAGCGGCAGCGCGGACGGCTTCCTGAGCGGCTTGTACGGCGACCCTTTGACGCTCGGCTTCATTGGCGCGGGCGGTTTCCTGCGCCAGTCTAGTTTGGTAGGCGATGTTGGCTTGCTCGGCGGCGGCGAGGGTGGCGAGCTCCGCTCCTTTAGCGGCGTCGGGGGTCACTTGTTTTTCTTTGACGGTGAAAGCGGTGCCGTCGGCCAGCTTAACTTTCATACCCGAGGGAGTGGTGGCAGTTCGGGTGACTTTCGTGCCCGCCGGCGCACCAATGACCCCGGAATCCGTGGGGATGGAGATCGCTTCTGTCAGATAAAATACCCCGCCGCTGGCCTTCTCCGAGGGATTGGCGGGGGCTGTCGTTCCGGGCTTCGGGGGAGCGGCGAAGGTCGAGGCGATCGTTAGCGTGGCGATGGTCAGACCGATGCTGAGGATCCGTGGCTGAATGAGTAAGGGCAGGTGGGATAATATCGTGATGGCGGATCTCATAGGATTGGGTGGTTTTCTGAAAAACATACCGAAGCGATCAGCATCCTCAAGGGTGATTATTCCTCCGATGAAAAAAATTCTTTGATGAAAAGGTTCACCTCTCACTTTGTTCCCCACGAACCACCACGATGTCCTGCGGATTCACCCCGCACCAAACCCTTGCCCCTTGATGAAAGGCTTCCTCAGACGCGCTCTCATTGGCCACAATCACCATCAGCTCCACCCCTCCCGCCGTCCGCAATAATAACTCGTTGGTCGCCCCCTTAAAATGCTCCTCCACCACCTCCGCCTCAAAGACGCTCTCGCCCAGATTTCGCTGGCTTTGCAAATGAATCTTCTCCGGCCGAATGGAGATCGATAATTTGCCGTCCCCGCCACGATCCGCCCGCCACGGCATCCGCACCTCCACCCCTCCACCCAATCCCAGACGCGTCATCCCCGCTTCTTCCCCCAAAACCGTCGCCGCAAAAATATTCGCCATCCCGATAAAGCGTGCCACAAAAGCCGTCGCTGGGGCGTGATAAATCTCCGTGGTCGTTCCGATCTGCTCGATCCGCCCCCCGTTGACCACGGCGATCCTGTCGGACATCGTCAAGGCTTCCTCTTGATCGTGCGTCACAAACACAAAGGTAATCCCGAGCTTTTTCTGGAGGCGCTTTAACTCGATCTGCATGGCTTTCCGCAACTGCGCATCCAACGCCGACAGGGGCTCATCCAAGAGCAAGACCTTTGGCCGGCAGACAATCGCTCGCGCCAAGGCCACCCGTTGCCGTTGTCCACCTGAAAGCTGATTAGGCCGTCGTCGCTCCATGCCCCCAAGCGCCACCAAATCAATCACTTCCGCTATCCGCTCCCGCATCTCCGCCTTCGCCACCTTTTTCATGCGCAACCCAAACCCAATGTTTTCCTCGACCGTCAAATGCGGAAAAAGGGCGTAGCTTTGAAAGACCTGATTGACATCCCGCTCATACGGCGGCAGCCGCGTCACATCTTCTCCCTGAAGAAAAACCTGCCCCGAAGTCGGAATCTCAAACCCTGCGATCATTCGCAAAAGGGTGGTCTTCCCACAGCCTGATGGCCCTAGTAAGGTGAGGAATTCTCCCGCCCCAATCGCCAAATCCACCTCCTCCACTGCGACGAAGTCGCCAAAGCGTTTTGTTACTTGGTGCAGTTTAACCATCGGTGTGCAGTTTTCGCCCAATCAATCCTTCCCCCTTGGCTCCCGCAAGCGTGAACTCCACCCTTTCCTCACTCCATCCCCCTTTTTTCCTTGGACTTCACCCTAAAAAAACTCCTCATTGCTCCCGATGTTCCGTTCCGGTGCCCAACTCATCCTGCTCCTCCTCATCGCTGGCCTCGTCCTCATCCACGAATCCCGCCAAGAGCCCCTCGCTACTTGCGAAAATTTCTTCGAAAACTTTCTCTCCACCCAAAGCTCCCCGCGCTCCAAACCCGCTCCCCTCACCTTCGTCTCCATCGATTCCTCCTCCCTCGCCGATCATCCTTGGCCCTGGACTCCCCTCGAATTCTCCCTCTTCTTTCAATCCGCTCTCCCCGCAAAACCCGCGGTCCTCGCCTCGAATATCATCCTCGATTGGAGTCGCTTCGGCCTCTCCGATGACCAACAACGCAAGCTCCCCCAATACGAAAATATCCTCCGCGACCTCATCCTCGCTTCCCCCAAAGTCCTCCTCGGTGCCGAACTCGGCTTCCCAGAAGATCCCACCGTTATCCCCCCACTCCAAGAAGTCCCCGCCATCCGCCAAGTTCACGGCGACCTCTCCCTCATCCCAGAATTCTCCACTGTTGCCAATCAACCCACCGAAAATTTTCGCCTCTCCTCCACCGTCGGCTTCACCAATCTCCCCACCGTCACCACTCAAACCAATTCCGTCCCTCTCGTCCTCCGCTACCGAGGCCAAGTCGTCCCCACTTTTCCCCTCCAAGCCGTCATGCTCTGGCTCCGCCTCACCCCAGATGATCTCTCGCTCCACCTCGGCTCCCACCTCCAGATCGGCCCCCATCTCCTCGTCCCCATCGACCCCGCCGGTCGCATGCGCGTCAACTTCAGCTCCCCATTCTCCCGTCTCCCCTTCGATTCCCTGATCCTCGCCAGCGAACAATCCTCCTCCACCCACCCACTCCGCCTCGACGACCAAATCGTCCTCCTCTCCCGCACCGATCCCGCCACCGCTCGCGCCCAGATCGCTCCCACCCGCACCGCCCCCTCAGGCGCAATCTTCGCCGCCGCCATCGCCACCATCCAAAATCAGGCGTTTATCTTTTCCCCACCACTCTGGGCCCATCTCCTCATCCTCGCCGTTTTCCTCTTCCTCCATTTCCCCTTTCCCCACTGGAAAAAATCCTCCGTGCTCTTCATCGGCCTCGTTTCTTTAGTCGTCTACACGATGATCGCCCTCGCCCTGTTCGATCGATTCGCCCTCTGCCTCCCCATAACCCTTCCCTTAGGAATTACCCTGCTCTCCATTCTGATCCGCTTTACCACCCAGAAACCATCGCTACCCAGCACTTCCCCCTAGTCATTTTCCTGATCAAATTGACCTTGGGTTTTCTATAAAATCCATTGCCAAATTCCCGCCGTCTCCCCATCTTCTCCCTTCATCCGTATGGGCGATATCATTTTTACCAATCTCACCCAAAAGGTCGAAATCGGCGCTAATTGTTACGCGCTCGACCTCGCTGGTAAACGCCTCGTTCTCGACTCCGGTCTCCATCCCAGAATCGACGGCGACCTCGCTCTCCCCCAGCATCGCCTGCTCCCGCCCAATTCCGTCGACGCCATTTTCCTTTCCCACGCCCACCAGGATCACCTCGGCTCCATCCCCCTCCTCATGCGCCGCAACCCCAGCGCCCCCGTCTTTATGACGGAAGCCACCCGCCAACTCAGCGACGTGATGCTCCACAATTCCGTCAACGTCATGCTCAAAAAGCGCGACGAAGGCGTGGCCAACTACCCGCTCTTCACCCATCGCGAAGTCGAACAAGCCGTCCTCCGGTGGCGTCCCGTTCCCCTCCACACCCGCTTCGATCTCACGGGCGAACGCCTTCGCCCAGACGAATCCGCGCCCATCTCCGTGGAGTTTTTCGACGCCGGCCACATCCTCGGCTCGGTCGGAATGTTCATCCGCGCCGAAGGCCGTTCCATCCTTTACACGGGCGATATCCAGTTTGATGACCAGACGATCATGCAAGGGGCGTCCTTCCCCGATGAACCCCTCGATGTCCTGATCATCGAAACCACCCGAGGCGATCATCCCACCCCCGATTCCTTCACCCGTGCGGCTGAAGAAGATCGCTTCATTCACGCCATCAAAGAACAATTCTCCCGCGACGCCGCCATCCTCATCCCCCTCTTCGCCCTCGGCAAGACCCAGGAAATGCTCGCCCTCTTCCACCGCTTTCGCCAAGCCGGGCTCCTCGGTAACTGCCCGATTTATATCGGTGGTCTCGGCACCAAACTCACCGAAATCTACGATCGGCTCGCCAATAAAACCCCCCGCCAAAATCCTTCCCTCCAGCTCCTCGATACCCTCGCTCCCTACACGATGGCGGGCCAGGCCGCCGCCGCCACCCCCGTCCACGGCCAGCGCATCTACGCCATCTCCAGCGGGATGATGACCGAAAAAACCCTCTCCAATTCTTTCGCCCGCCAAATCATCAGCGACCCCAAACACGCTCTCTTCTTCGTCGGGTACGCCGATCCCCTATCCCCAGCGGGTCGCCTCCGTTCCGCCACCGCAGGCTCCACCGTTCAGCTCAGCGCCGAATTCCCTCCCCAACCCCTCCGCTGCAATCTCCAGACTTTCCAATTCAGTGCCCACGCCACCCGCGAAAGCATCCGCGCTTATGTCAACCGCGTCCGCCCCAAAAAAATCGTCCTCGTCCACGGCGACCCCGCCGCCATCGAATGGTTCCGCTCCACTCTCGCCACCGATCTGCCCGAAAGTCAGGTCATCACCCCCACCCCGGGTCAACCCATCACCCTATAATCCCGCCCCACTCCATCCCTCGACTCCTCTTCCACCCGTCCCCTTTCTTATCCTCAAACTCGCCAAGTCCCCGTTTTCTGCTTCCTTATCCCTTCCGCCTTTTTAATCCATTCGCTTGAGCACCTCGAAAAAACTTCTCGTCATTGATATCGCCGCCTTCGGCTGGAATCTCGTCTCTCATCTCCCCGAGTTCCAACCCGCCC
>JBAWZW010000175.1:0-5639 GCA_037142835.1 Verrucomicrobiota bacterium | reverse complement strand
CTAAAAACCGCCCCCACCGCCCCGCGAAATCGCCCCAAAACACCCAGCATGCTTCCACCTCTGAAAAATCCGGGCTAGTTCACCCTTCCCCACATAAACTCCACCCTTGTTTCTCTGGCCAGTTAATGCTCCATTCTTTCGCCGTGCTCGAAAGTCTCTTCCGCCTATCTTTGTTTCCCACTGCCTGCCTCAGCCTCCTCCTCGCAAACGGCCAAGCCCAAGTCTCTCCCCCCAAACCTGTTGAACTTTTAGTCAGCGTCGCCGATCAAAAAATCGCCATCCTTTGCGAAGGCAACGTGATCTGCAAATACCCCGTCTCTACCTCAAAATTCGGCCTCGGCGACTCCATCGGAAGCTACAAAACGCCCCTCGGCAACCTGAAGGTCTGCGACAAAGTCGGCAATGATCTCGCCAGCGGTACGGTCATCAAACATCGCGTCGCCACCAACGAAGTCCTCCCCGTCAATGCCGCCGGTCGCGACCCCATCGTCACCAGAATCATCTGGCTCGATGGCCTCGATCCCCAAAATCGCAACGCCAAAGCCCGAAGCATTTACATCCACGGCACCACCGAAGAATCCAAACTCGGCGCCCCCGTCAGCTGGGGCTGCATCCGCATGCGCTCTCGCGATGTCATCGCTCTCTTCGACCAAACTCCCGTCGGCTCCCTCGTCTCCATCATCCCAGGCAAACTCCCCAAACTCGCTAAATATTCCCCAAACACATCGCCCGCCCTCCTCGCCCAATCTTCCCCCACCAATCCCTCTCCAGCCTCTCCACCGCCACTCAGCGAAATTGCCTCAGGCACCCCCTCCCTCTCATCGAATCACAACGCCACCAAAGCCCTCCAAGGAAGCATTCTCTACACTGGCCTCCCCGATTCCCCACAACGCATGGGCTTCCAAAAGAAAGAAAACGTCCGCTTTACCTCTTGGTCCACCCTTTCTCTCCAAACCTCCCCACCCCAAAGCAAATCTTCCGCTTCCCACTAGTCCTCACCTCTCAACTCAAAACTTATGCACTTCACCCGCTCACTCCTCACCACCACGCTCTCACTCCTCATGACCATCATCTCCCTCGCTGAAGATTCTCCTCTCTACAATATCCCCCTCCGCAACATCGACGGCCAACCCACTTCCCTCAAATCTTACGCAGGCAAAACCCTCCTCATCGTCAATGTCGCCTCCAATTGTGGCTTCACTTCCCAATACACCGCCCTCGAAGCGCTCTCCCGCAAGTATCACGACCAAGGCCTCGTCGTCCTCGGCTTCCCCTGCAATGACTTCGGTGCCCAAGAACCAGGCTCCAATGCCGAAATTAAAGAGTTCTGTACCTCCAAATACTCCGTCACTTTTCCCCTCTTCGACAAAATCCATGTCAAAGGAGCCGATCAACATCCCCTCTATGCCTCTCTCACCGGCCCCCAATCACCCACCCCAGGCCCCGTAAAATGGAACTTCAGTAAGTTCCTCATCGGTCGCCATGGCGAAATCATCGCCCGCTATGACTCCAATGTCGCCCCAGACTCACCCGAACTCGCCAAAGCCATCGACTCCGCTCTCGCCGCTAAATAAGTCAGCCGTTCTTGATCTCCACCAGTTCCTCCCAGCGCGCGTAGAGCTTCGGCACCCGCGCCTTCGCCGCCTCCAATTGGGCCTCCAAAGCCTCCCAATTGTGCCCGTGCTTCGCGTAAAAATCTGGCGCCGCTAACGCTGTCTCCATCAGCAAAACCTTCTCCTCCGCCGCTAAAATCTCCGCCTCAATCGTCTCCAATTCCCGCGTCTCCTTATAACTCAATTTTCGCGCCTTCTCCACTTTCCGAACCGCCACCACTTTCACGGGAATCAACGCCGTCTCCACCGCCGTTCGCTCCGCCCGCTTCTCTAAATAATAGTCGTATGCCCCCGCATTCATCGTCACCACCCCTTCCCCCTCAAATGCCAAGGTATGCGTGCAAACCCGATTCAGAAAATATCGATCGTGACTGACCACAATCACGCTCCCCTTAAATAACGCCAACGCTTCCTCCAAAAGTCGCAAGGTCGCCAAATCCAAGTCGTTCGTCGGCTCATCCAAAATTAAGACGTTCCCCCCACGCTTCAATACTTTCGCCAAAATCACCCGACTCCGCTCGCCCCCACTCAATAGCCTCACCTTCGAATTGATTCGGTCGTCCGTAAAAAGAAACCGCCGCAAATAGGCCCGCAACGACAGCGTCTCCTCCCCCAGCCGAATGTGCTCACTCCCCTCCCCGACTTCCTCCCAAATCGTCTTGTCATCATCCAAAAGGAGCCGGTTCTGATCAATGTAGTTCACCTCCGTCCTCGCCCCAATCTCCACTTTCCCCTCAGTCGGAACTAACTCCCCCATAATCACTTTCAATAATGTCGACTTCCCCTCCCCATTCCGCCCCACAATCCCCAACCGCTGCCCAATCGGTAAGTCTAAGTGCAAGTCGCTAAACAATCTCCGACCCCCAAGCTCCATCCCCACCCCCGTCAACGTAATCACCCGATTCGATGACTTCGCCGCCGGCGGAATAATCATCTCCACATCCAATTCCTGCTCCGGTCCATCCTGACCAGCCATCTCAAAATATCGCTCAATCCGATCCACACTTTTCGTTCGCCTCGCCCGCGGCCCCTTTCTCACCCACTCCAACTCGTGCTTCAAAAACTTCTGCCGCTTCCGCTCCTGCTCCTCTTCCGTCGATGTCCGCGTCGCTTTCGCTAACAAAAAATCGTTGTATCCACCTTGATAAGAAAGAAATCCCCCACGCGTTAACTCCACAATCCGCGTCGCAATCCGGTCCAAAAAATAGCGGTCGTGCGTCACAAATAAACACGCCCCAGGATACCTCGAAAGAAAATCCTCCAACCACTCAATCGACTCCGTATCCAAATGGTTCGTCGGCTCGTCCAAAATTAAAAAATCCGGCCGCCCCACCAACGCCCGACACAACGCCACCCGCCGCTTCTCCCCACCACTCAACGTCGAAACCAATCGACTCCGATCCGGTGCATGCAGGTTCGTCGCCAAACTCTCAATCCGCCGATCCAAATCCCACCCGTCAAAGTGCGTGATCTCATCCAGCAACACCGCACTCCGCGGATGATCCCCAGGCGTGTCCTCATACTCCGCCAATAATTTCAAAATATCCGCCGCTCCGGCCTCAATGTTCTTAAAAACCGTCGCATCTTCATCCAACGCAAACGCCTGCGGCAACCACCCCGTCTTCAAATCCCGACGCCGCGTAAATATCCCCGCGTCCGCCACCAACTCCCCAGCCGCAATTCTCAGAAAGGTCGACTTCCCACACCCGTTCCGACCCACTAACCCAATCCGCTCCCCCTCCTCAATCGCCATCGTCGCACGGTCAAGCACGGTGTGTGGCCCATAACGGACGGTCAATTCAGTAGCGCTAGCAATCGGATCAGGCATAAGTGGGGCGTGAACATTCACTCCCAGCTCCCCCATGGAAAGCTCGAAAATTTCTGAACGTTTCCCCAACCCTGTGAGTCTGATTCCCTCCCGTAAAAAATCCTTCGCCATTTTCATCTCAACCACCAACCATCTCCCTCACTGATGAACCTCTTCGCCCTTCTTCTCTTCGTCGTCACCATGCTCATCTCCCTCTGGGCTTCCGCTAGAGTCAAATCCATCTACCACCGCTTCAGCAAAGTCCCCGCCTCCGCAAACGCCACCGGCGCCCAAGTCGCTCAAGCCATCCTCCAACGCGCCGGCATCCACGATGTCGATGTCATCCCCCAAGAAGGCATCCTCGGCGATCATTATGATCCCACCCACAAACGCCTCGTGCTCTCCTCGGAAAATTACCATGGCAACTCCGTGGCCGCTTACGGCATCGCCGCCCACGAATGCGGTCACGCCATCCAACACCAACAAGCCTACGCCCCTCTCCACCTCCGCATGGCCGCCGTCACCGCCACAAACTTCGCCAGCCAAATCGTCATGTGGTTGCCTCTCGTCGGGATCTTCACCGGCATCCTCACTTGGCACTCCGCCTCCTGGATCATGGCCGCCGCTTGGGCCGTAATCATGCTCTTCAATCTCGTCACTCTCCCCGTCGAATTCGATGCCTCCTCACGCGCCAAACGCGTCCTCGCCGAAATGGGCTTCATCGGCTCCGATGAAGAAATCTCCGGCGTCCGCCAAGTCCTCGACGCCGCCGCTTGGACCTATGTCGCCGCTTTCATCACTTCCCTCGGCTATCTCCTCTATCACCTCCTCCCACTCCTCCTCGGCGGACGCCGCAACGACTAATCACCACCACCACTCAATGTCTTTCCCCACCCTCCACCCCTTCATCCTGCTTTTTTCTCTCCTCCCCTCCACCTTCGCCACCACTTACGAAGTCGGTCCCGATCAAAAACTCTCCACCCTCGCCGAAGTCCCTTGGCCAAATCTCCAGCCAGGCGATATCGTCGCTATCCACTCCCGCCCAAATCCTTACCACGAAAAATTCGTCCTCTCCGTCCGAGGCTCCGCCGAAAAACCCATCATCATCCGGGGCATCCCCGCCCCAGATGGCTCCCGCCCCATCATCGACGGACGCGACGCCGTGACCCCAAAAAATCTCCACTACTGGGGAGGTGAACGCAGCGTGATCAAAATCGGAGGCGCCACCGAACCCGCCAATATCACTCCCGCCCATCTCCTCATCGAAAATCTCGATATCCGCAGCGCCCGTCCCCCATTCCAATTCACCAGTCGCAAAGGCCTCGAACTTTATACCAAAAATGCCGCCTCCCTCTTCATCGAAACTGGCGAACATCTCGTCATCCGAAACTGCGCTCTCCATGACTCCGGCAATGGTCTCTTCGTCAGTCACGCCTCCCGAAATCTCCTCATCGATCACTGCCAAATCTTCGAGAACGGCATCGAAAACAGTATCTACGAACACAATAGCTACACCGAAGCCCTCCAAATCACTTTCGAAAATAATCACTTCGGCCCTCTCCGCCCACTCTGCTTAGGCAATAATCTCAAGGACCGAAGCGCCGGTCTCATCGTCCGAAATAATTGGATCGAAGGCGGAAACCGCGCCCTCGATCTCGTCGATGCCGAAGGCTCCGCCGAACTCCGCGACCACCCCTCCTATCGCCACTCTTGGGTCTATAATAACACGCTCATCAAACTCGACGACGCCCCCAATCACCAAGTCGTCCACTACGGCGGCGATAGCGGGAAACTCGCCTGGTATCGCCAAGGCACCCTTCACTTCTTCCACAATACCGTCATCTCCAGACGCACCAAACGCACCACGCTCTTCGGCCTCTCCTCCAACGCTGAACGCGTCGAAGCCCAAAACAATCTCTTCTACGACCGCTTCGGTGGCTCCAAACTCGCCCTCTGTGACGGTCCAGGCCAATTCATCCTCGACCGCAATTGGTTCTCCACCGCTTGGGTGACCAATCACGGATTCTCTAACCCAACCATTTCCGGCACAGAAACTTCCCTAACTGGAGATCTCCCCGGTTTCACCAACGAGCCCCTCAATAATTTTCTCCTCCTCCCCAACTCCCCAGCCATCCAAGCCGCCTCTCCACTCCCACCCACAATCAGCTCAGTTCACCCCATCCCCAACCCCAAAAATCTCGGCGCTTCCCCTCCAAATC
>JBAWZW010000174.1:0-5646 GCA_037142835.1 Verrucomicrobiota bacterium | reverse complement strand
CAGCGGTCGCTTGGTCACCAAGGATGCCGACGACTTGGCCGATTTTCACCTCAGAACCAGCAGGAACGGTAATTTGGAGGACGCCCGAATGTTCGGCCGTGACCTCCGTCGAGACCTTGTCCGTTTCGAGAGTAAAGAGGATCTCCCCAGCCGTGACTGGGTCACCGTGATTTTTATGCCAAACGGAGAGCAGGCCACTAGTGATGGATTCGCCAACCGTGGGAATTTTGATATCAGTCATGAGAAAAGAGAGCAGAGGTGAAAAAGCAAAGCGGGATGGTTAACCGATCGTAAAGGCTTCTTCGATAAGTAATTTTTGTTCCCGTTTGTGGTTCCCTAAAGAACCGACCGCGGGACTGGCACTGGCGGCCCGACCCGCATACCAAACGGACGTTCCGAGGAGTTTGCGAAGTTGCCAAGCCATGAAATTCCAAGCCCCCATATTTTGGGACTCCTCCTGACACCAGACAAAGGTTTTGGCTTGGGGATAGCGCGCGAGGTGCGCTTGAATTTGGGCCTCATCCAGAGGATAGAGCTGTTCGATTCGCACGAAAGCCACATTGGCGATCTGGTGCTCTTCCTGAAACTTCAAGAGATCGTAATAGATTTTTCCCGTGGAAAAGATCACCCGCTTGACCTTCTCCGGCTTGTCGGGAAGAGGCCCAGCAAGGACTTCGTGGAAGCAATCGTTCGTAAAATCTTCGACCTTGGAGGTGGCGGCATCCAAACGGAGCATGCTCTTGGGAGTCATGATGACGAGAGGCTTTTTAAAAGGCCGCTTCATCTGTCGCCGAAGCACATGGAAATATTGTGCGGGAGTGGTGAGGTTACACACCTGGATATTGTCCTCGGCACAAATTTGCAGAAACCGTTCGAGGCGGGCAGACGAGTGTTCGGGACCTTGTCCTTCGTAGCCGTGAGGGAGCAGGAGGACGATCCCGCTGGGCCGCTGCCACTTAGACTCTGCAGAGGCGATAAATTGATCAATAATCACCTGCGCACCATTGGCGAAGTCTCCGAACTGGGCCTCCCAGAGGCAAAGGAGGTCAGGATAACTGATCGAGTATCCGTAATCAAAACCAAGAACCCCAGACTCACTAAGCAGGGAATTATAGATACAAATCCGCGCCTGATCTTTGGCGATGTGTTTGAGAGAACACCAGCGCTCGCGGGTCTTCTGGTCGTAGAGATAAGAGTTTCTTTGGCTGAAGGTTCCGCGCCGGCAATCTTGACCACTGAGCCGAACGGGAATGCCTTCCATGAGGAGCGAACCGAAGGCCAAGGCCTCGGCATAAGACCAGTCGAAGGGACCCCCATTTGCCCAAGCCTTCGAGCGCTTTTCAAGGAGGAAGCTTTTCAACTTCGGCTGAATGGCAAAGCCTTCTGGCACGGTGGTGAGTGCTTTAACAATCTTCTTCAACGAATCCTTCGCCACCGCGGTCGCTACGGGAGCGTGACTGTAAGCAGGTTGCGGTGCCGCCGTTGAACCCGTGAACTGATTGATGGTCTGATCTTTCTCCGCCGCTTTGACCACCGCCAGCGCCTTCTCATGACGCTCGTCCATTTCGTGAGCCAGCGCCGCCGCACCCTCCGCAGTGAGCATCCCATTGGCGAGCAGTTTCCGCTGGAAAATCGTCCCCACACTCGGATGGGTGACAATGTCTCGATACATGGTCGGCTGCGTGGAAACGGGGTCGTCCGCCTCGTTATGTCCGTGGCGCCGATAACAAAAAATATCAATCACCACATCGCGCTTAAACGTTTGGCGAAACTCCAGAGCGAGTTCAGAAACAAAGCGCACGGCGAGCGTGTCGTCGCCGTTCACATGAAAAATCGGTGCCTCAATCATCTTCGCCACATCAGTGCAGTATTGGGTGGATCGAGCGTCCGCTGGGAGGGTGGTGAAACCGATCTGGTTATTCACAATCAGATGAATCGTCCCCCCGATTCGGTAACCTTGAAGTTGCGACATGTTCAGCGTCTCGGCGACAATGCCTTGTCCTGCAAAGGCGGCGTCGCCGTGCACAATCACCGCCAAAACTTTCCTCCGCTCCTCCGTGTCTTGACGAATGCGCTGCTGGGCGCGGGTCATCCCCATGACCACGGGGTTGACCGCTTCCAGATGGCTAGGATTAGCGGAAAGCCGCACGAGGACTTCGCCCCCCGTTTTTGGCTTTCGGGTGACCATGTAACCGAGGTGATATTTGACATCACCGTCCCCAGCGGTGGTGTTGGGCAGATAATTTTCGGAAAACTCCGCGAAGATCAAATCAAAGGGCTTGCGGAGAAACTCCGCGATCACGCTCAGTCGACCGCGGTGAGCCATCCCCATGCAAATTTCCTCGACGCCCCGAGCGGGACAATTTTCGAGAATGCCATAAAGGGCGGTGATGAGGGATTCCCCGCCCTCGAGAGAAAACCTTTTTTGGCCCTGATACCGCGTGTGAAGAAAGTGCTCGAAGCTTTCGACCTTGCTTAATTCACGGTGCATCCGCCGTTGAAGTTCGGGGGCGATGCTGGACTCGGGGGGCCGACTCTCGATTTTTTCACGAAGCCAATCGCGCACCCGCGGATTTTGAATGTGCATAAACTCCGAGCCGATCGATCCACAATAAATCGATTGCAGTTTGGCGAGGAGATCCCGGAGAGGGGTGGGGCGACCCTCGAAAAAATATTTTGTCTGAACCTCGCGGGCCAGATCAGCGTCCGAAAATCCTAACTCCGCGAGACTAAGAAGAGGATTTTCAGGAAGCTGATTAATCAGAGGATCAAGATTGGCAATCGTATGCCCGAGAGTGCGATAGGCGTAAATCAGACCATCGACTCGAGCCTGCAACGAGCTGTCGCCGGCGATCCCACTTCCGCCAGATGCTTCGCTCTTTTCTGCGGCGACAGAACCGAGTTCAAAGCCCTCAAAGAAGACTGCCCAAAGAGGCTCAACCGAACGGGGGTCATGGCGCCAAGCCGCATAATTTTTGTCAAGGAGATCGGCGTTAAAGTGATTCGCAAATGTAGTGGCCATGGGTAAAAAAGTGGGAGCAATCTAGACGGAGTCGATCGCTGATCCAAATAAAATTCTGCTCAGTGAACTTGATCAAGGAAGAATTAAGGAGGGTCAAGCAGACCGCTGATTTGACCAAAATAATCTCGATACCAATCGACGATTCCGTAACCGACACCAAGGAGCACGAGGAACCCGAGAAACCGAGGAAGCCAATCAGCCAACCGCTCCACCCGAGCTAACCCAGACTTCCTCGAGTCCTCCGCGAGGCGGGCCAACTCCAGATCGAGCCGCCCCGTTTGTTCTCCGACCGAAAAACTTTCGATCCACTCCGGACGAAACGCCTGACCAAAGACGGGCGATTGGCTAACCAGTTCACCTTTACGGACTTGAGAAATCGCCGCTTCGACCGCCCGAGAAATGAGACCACTTTGACTGGCCAAATTTGCTGATTGAAGAGCATCGACCAGATGAATTCCCGCGTTCAGTTGCATCCCGTAAGTGGCAGAGAAGCGGGCAGTAGCGAAGTCGACACGAATGCGACCCACCAAAGGGATGAGGCGAAGCAACCCATCAATCCGGGCGGAAGTATTTCCAGAACGCCCAAGCAAGTAAGCGAGGAAAGCCAAGACGATGACGACCAGATAAACCGCCGCGAGCAGACCAAAGGTTTGCAAGAGATACGATGGAAATCCGCCAGGCGTGAAGAGCGTCTTCAGGTGAAAAACAAACACGCTCAGGTGGGCAACTCCGAGGGGATACATCGACTTCTGAAGGATACTTTCCCGAGCGGTCGCCATGGCACCGAAGTAGTCGGAAAGCTCCGTAAATCCCCCAGAAAGACGACCAGATTGCTCCATCGCGGTGATCATTCCCACTTCCAAACCGCCGACGTTCGGTTGGGCTTGAGCAAAGGATTCCCCGATGCTCAGCCCCTTTTGGATACTTCCCTCAAGATGCTGAAGAAGGATTCGGGGTTTGCCACGGGAAGTCCGAAGAAGGCTGGTGAGGGAAAGAGGAAAAGAAAGACCCGCAAGGGCCAACTGCCCAAGGTGATGATAAAGAAGTTGCTTATCGCGCAAAGACAAAGACACCCACTAAAGTTCCCGTTTCAAACTTCCCCACACAAGACTTAAAGAAGATTCATGAGCGACGAAAAATTCATCAAAACAGCCTTGATCGAAGCCCAACGAGGACTCGGGCAGACGAGCCCAAACCCAGCCGTCGGGGCGGTGATCGTCCGCGGATCCCGAGTGATCGCTCGTGGATTTCATCAACGAGCAGGACTGCCCCACGCCGAAATCGAGGCGATTGCCCGGTTAAAAAAACCCGAACTGGCGCGAGGATCAACGCTCTACGTCACCCTTGAACCTTGTTCCACCCAAGGCAGAACGCCTCCCTGTGTGGGCGCGATTATCGCCGCAGGCTTTAGCCGAGTAGTCGTCGGCACCCTCGATCCCAACCCCCTCCACGCAGGCCGAGGGATCCAAATGCTTCTCGCCGCAGGGATTGCGGTGACGGTCGGCGTGATGGAAGATGCCTGCAGGGAAATCAATGCCGCCTTTAACCACTGGATCGTCGAGGGCCTGCCCCTCGTCATTGCCAAGGCGGGACTCTCGCTCGATGGGCGACTAACCCGCCCACCAGGCGAGTCGTCTTGGCTGACGAACCCGGCCTCCCAAGCCGACGCCATGCGCTTGCGGGCCAGTGTCGATGCCGTCCTCGTCGGGGCAGAGACCGTGAGGGTGGATAACCCGCGACTGACCGTCCGCGGAATTCCTCACGCTCGCCAACCATGGCGGGTGGTTTTGACCAGGACAAACTCCCTACCAAAAGACGCCACAATTTTCACCGACGAACACCGCGATCGGACGCTTGTCTTTGTGGGAAAAAGTCTCCGGACCGTGATCAAAGAACTCGGGCGCCGAAAAATCACCAGTCTGGTGATTGAAGGAGGAGGAAAAATTTTAGGAGAAGCTTTCGATCGGCAACTGGTCGATCGGGTCCACTTTTATCTGGCGCCCCTCATCTGTGGGGGACCAGTCCCCGCCGTTGGGGGCCGTGGAGTGGGCGTAAGCATTGTGGCGCCCCAAATCCGCAACCCTCAATACCAGCGGATTGGCGACGACTTGCGCCTAACGGGAGCGGTGGAATACCCAGCCAAAGCAATAAACTGAACCAGTTCAGTTTTTCCACGAACAGATCAGTCGCCGTGCATTGGGAAAATTCCCTAAACCTGAACTCCAAAGTGGAGCGCGAATTCAAGGGCTTATCTAAGTCGCGAAGAGCGGCTTGGCGGATTGGGCGGATCGTTGTTGGCGATGGACGGCGGTGCTGGGGGCTAATCGCTTTGAACCCTTGGGGTTCGCAGATGGTGATCCCCCATGATCCAAAGAGCAGAGGGAAACCAATAGATAGGTCATCCGTCGCGCGGGGTTGTTTCCGTCAACGACCATCCCGGAGGGATGCCAAACCCAGATAAGGGGACAGGTTAATTGCCTCCTCCACCATCCCGGAGGTATGCCAGCGATTAGCCGGGGATTGAGTAGCGACACCCCCCTCCTGACCCGGACAGGGTCGCAACGCCCCGTCGAACGCAGAAAAAACCAGCTCAATTGTTGCCCTCCCCATCCCCTCCCCATCTC
>JBAWZW010000173.1:0-5711 GCA_037142835.1 Verrucomicrobiota bacterium | reverse complement strand
CTCCCCATTTTCACCCCCTCCACACCCCGATTCCGCCGCCAACTCCCGATCATAAACCCTCCTCCGAACGGGATCACTCAAAACCTCGTGCGCCTCATTGATCTCCTGCGTTCTCCTCACCGACGCCTCCGAACCCCCATGCAAATCAGGATGATGCGCCTTCGATAATCTCCGGTACGCCGCTCTCAATTGCGCCTCCGTGCATCGCCGATCTAACCCCAACGTCGCATAGTGGTCTGTCTGAAATTCGCTCACCTCCCCACTCTATTTCATTCTCCCTCCCACTGCCAATCTCCATCCGCAATCCTAACTCTTCCCCGCTCCACCACCTACCTTGACCACGCTCGTCGCCTTCAAAATAAACACACTTCCACGCTCCACATACTGCTTAACCACAATCACCCCAGAAACCGTCACCTCCGTCTCCTCTTCCGTCTTCCATCCCTCAACCCCTCGGACATCCACCTCAATCCTTGCCACTCCACCACCCACCCCATAAGCCAGCGTCCACCCCGTCGTCTCCCCTCCAATCGCCATCATTCCCCCTCGCAACTTCCCCGTCAACGTCACCTTCGCGTCCGCCTTAATCGCCGGGTCAACCACTTGCACGGGAGCCACTTCGATTGGCTTCGGCAAATACCCACCGGGACCAAGTCCATTCTGCGCTCCACCCTTCACCCCAGATCCCCATCCCCAAGCCGTTCCCCACACCATCACCCACACCAATCGACTCAGGTAAAGAAATGTTTTCATCACTCCAATCAACCAAATCCCCACCATAACACAATCTCTTCTCACCCAAAATTCCGCCATCCCTATCCAGCCAACGCGTGACAATCCTCGCCCTTCATCACAAAGGTATGCCATGAACTGGGTCACGATTCTCTGGTCCGCCAATGCCGCCACTTGCCTCTCTCTCGGCTCCATCCAACTCCTCGCCTGGTTTCACGATCGCTCAAAAACCGATCGACTCTGCTTTGCCCTCGCCGCCTTTGGCACCGCCGGCATCGCCACCTGCGAACTCCTCATGATGCAGGCCGAATCCGTCGCCCAATTTAATCCCGCACTCCGCTGGCTCCACGCCGCCGCTTGGGTGACCTTTGTCTCTCTCATCGGCTTCGTCCACTCCCATCTCCACGCCGGCCGACTGTGGCTCAGCTCCCTTGCCATCGCCACCCGCTCGCTCTCGCTCCTCATCAATTTCCTCCTCCCCATCAATCTCAATTATCGCGAAATGTTCGGCCTCTCGCACCTCCAATTCCTTAACCAATCCATCTCCACCGCCAATGGCATCCCCTCCCCTTGGATGCTCACCGGCCAACTCGCCCTCACCCTCTTCCTCCTCTTTGTCATCGATGCCACCATCACCTGCTGGCGGCGCGGCGATCCCCGCCAGTCCTTGATCCTCGGCGGAACGATCGTCTTCTTTGTCTTCGCCGCCACCCTCCAAGTCATCCTCGTCTTTTGGGAACTCTTCGTCTCCCCAATCACCGCTAGCCTCTTCTTTTTCGGAATCGTCCTCGCCATGGGCTATGCCCTCAGTCGAGATCTCCTCCATGCCACCCAACTCACCCAAGAACTCCAACACGCTGAACGCCAATCCCATGCCCAAACCCTTGAATTAGCTCACCTCTCACGCATCGCCCTCCTCAACGAACTTTCCGCCTCCCTCGCTCACGAACTCAATCAGCCACTCACCGTCATCCTCAGCAACGCCCAAGCCGCCCAACGTTTCCTCGCTCAACCTCACCCCAATTACCCCGAACTCTCCGAAGCCCTCCAAGATATCGTCACCGCCAATCATCACGCCAGCACAGTAATCCAACACCTCCGCACCCTCTTCAAAAAAGGCCCGCCCCAACTCCAATCCCTCCAAATCAACGACGTCCTCCTCGCCGCTCTCAGCCTTCTCCAATCCGATCTCCGCCACTCCCACACCATCGTCGAAACTCACCTCGCCGAAAATCTCCCCCCCATCACTGGCGACCGCGTCCAACTCGCCCAAGTCTTCCTCAACCTCCTCACCAATGCCCGCGACGCCATGGCCAAACAACCCACCCCCAAAAAAATCATCGTTACTACCACTCTCCTCCCCAACCTCCACATCCGTGTCCGCGTCCACGACTCCGGCCCGGGAATTCCCCCTCACCAACTCCAGCAAATCTTCCAACCTTTCTTTACCACAAAAATCCACGGTCTCGGCCTCGGTCTCGGTCTCTGCCAATCCCTCCTCGCCTCCCATCATTCCCTCCTCTCCGCCGAAAATCATCCAAATGGGGGCGCTTGCTTTCACTTCTCGCTTCCCTCCATCACCCATTCCAACCCATGACCCCTCCACCCAAAACAATTCTCATCGTCGATGACGACCCCCTCGTTCGCCAAGCAATCAGCCGCCTCCTCCGCTCCGAAGGCTATGCCGTAGAACTGTTTGCTTCGGCTGAGCAATTTCTCGCCAATCCCATCCACCCCGCCGCCGGCTGTGCCCTGCTCGACCTCGCCCTCCCCAAGATCAACGGCCTCGAACTCCAAAAAATTCTCCGTAACCAAAATAATCTTCTCCCCATTGTCTTCCTCAGCGGGCGCGCCGATATCCCCGACTGCGCCGCCGCCATGAAATCCGGGGCCATCGACTTCCTCACCAAACCCGTCAATGCCGAGGATCTCCTCGCCGCCATCGCTCGCGCCCTCACCCAAGGCGAGACCGCCTCCACCCAACACGCCGAACTCCAATCCATCGAAACTCGCCTCCAAAGCCTCACCCCTCGCGAACGCCAAGTCCTCCACTATGTCGTCACTGGCCACCTCAATAAACAAACCGCCCAAATCCTCGGCACGGTCGAAAAAACCATCAAGGTCCACCGCGCTCGGATCATGGAAAAAATGCAGGCCCACTCCCTCGCCGACCTCGTCCGCATGGTCGACCGCTTAGGCATCACCCTTCAAATTCCCCCCAACCCATTGGCCTAAGGTCCAATAGCCAATTCCTTTCCCCGCCACTACTTCACTCCGCTCACCCTGATTGCTAATCCCTATCCGCCAATGAAACTCCACCCGAAAAATCAACTCCTCACCTTCGCCCTCGGCCTCGTTTGCCTCACCTCCCTCGCCAACGCAGAACCGAAGAAACCCAATATTCTCATCATCTGGGGCGACGACATCGGTGCCTTTAATATCAGCGCCTATAACCTCGGCATGATGGGCTACAAAACCCCCAACATCGATCGCCTCGCCAAAGAAGGTGCCCTTTTCACCGACTGGTATGGCCAACAAAGCTGCACCGCAGGTCGCGCCGCCTTCATCACTGGCCAAGCTCCCATCCGCACCGGCCTCACCAAAGTCGGCCTCCCAGGCGCCCCAGAGGGCATGAAAAAGGAAGACCCCACCATCGCCACCATCCTCAAAGCCCAAGGCTATCTCACCGGTCAGTTCGGCAAAAATCATCTCGGCGATCGCGACGACATGCTCCCCACCGCCCACGGTTTCGATGAGTTCTTCGGCAATCTCTACCACCTCAACGCCGAAGAAGAACCCGAACATCCCGATTACCCAAACTCTCCCGAGTTTAAGAAAAAATTCAGCCCCAGAGGCGTGATCCACAGTTTCGCCGACGGCAAGATCAACGACACCGGCCCTCTCACCAAAAAACGCATGGAGACGGTCGACGAAGAGGTCACCACCAAAGCCCTCGACTTCCTTGATCGTGCCAAAAAAGCCGACAAACCCTTCTTCCTCTGGTGGAACTCCACCCGAATGCACATCTTCACCCACTTGAAAAAAGAGTCCGAAGGGAAGACTGGCCTCGGCATCTACGCCGACGGCATGGTGGAACACGATGGCCATGTCGGACAAGTCCTCGCCAAACTCAAGGAACTCGGCCTCGATGAAAATACCATCGTCATGTACTCCACCGATAACGGCGCCGAAACCTTCACCTGGCCAGACGGCGGCACCACGATGTTCCGAGGCGAAAAAAATACCCAATGGGAAGGCGGTTACCGCGTCCCCGCCATCATCCGTTGGCCCGGCGTCATCAAACCCGGCACCGTGATCAATGAAATCGCCGCTCACGAAGATATGCTCACCACTTTAGCCGCCGCCGCCGGCGATCCCACCGCCAAAGAAGACCTCCTCAAAGGACGCAAAATCGGCAACACCACCTACAAAGTCCACCTCGACGGCTATAACCTCCTCCCCGCTCTCAAGGGCGAAGCCCCATGGCCACGCAAGGAATTCATTTACTGGACCGACGACGGCAGCGTCGCCGCTCTCCGCTACAATAATTGGAAAATCTCCTTCCTCAAACAAGAAGGCGAAGGCCTCGAAGTTTGGCAAAAACCCTTCGTCGCTCTCCGTGCTCCCACCATCGCCAACCTCAGAATGGATCCTTTCGAACGCGCCGAACACGAACACGCTATCGGCTTCCAACGCTGGTACTTAGATCACATGTTTATTATCGCTCCCGCCGGCGCTTACGTCGGTCAATGGCTCCAAAGCCTCAAAGAATTTCCGCCCCGCCAAAAACCCGGAAGCTTTAACCTTGATCGCGTCATGGAAGCCGTCACCGCAGGCTCCAAACAATAATCATCCGCCCAAAATCTTCCTCTCTATTTAGCCACGGGTCGCACCAGTTCATTTCAGGTGCGACCCTTTCCTTGCCCTCAAATTCTCCCCTCCCTCACCTCATCCTCCACACTCTTCATCATGCCACGCCCAATCGCCACCGCCCTCGCCCTCCTCTTCACCCTCACCGCCACCATCACCACTTTCGCTGGTGATTCCACCTCCCCCACCCTCACCCCGCCACCTCCCGATCCTTGGCACTTCACTTTATCCGCCCCAGGCTGGATCCCTTGGGTCACTGGCGACGTCGGCTTCCGGAACTCCACTTCCGATGTCCATATCGCCCCCGATCAAATCATCCCCAAGATCGATATGGTCGCCAATCTCCGCGCCGAAGCCCACCACGCTCGCCTCAGCGTCATCGGAGAATTTCTTTACCTCAGCTTATCCGACGGCATCGGCAAGTCCGGCTTCCTCAAAAAAGTCGATCTCCAAGTCGCCCAAACCATGGGCGAACTCGGCGCCGCTTGGAGACTCACCGAAAGCAAACGCGGCTACCTCGACCTCACCGGTGGCGTCCGCTACAACAATTACTACCAACGCCTCGCCTTCCAACCCGATCACGCCCAAATCGCCGCCTCCGCCGAAGCCCTCGCCACCGCCGCTCGCCAAGCTTTGCGCTCCAAACTCTCCACGGCTCTCTCCGCCCTCGCCGCCACCAATCCCACCCTCCCTGTCGCCCCACTCTCCGCCGATCAGGTCGCCCTCCTCACCTCGACCATCAGCAAAATCAAAGGATCCATCGCCGCCAAATCCGCCCAAATCTCCCAACAACTCAACACCACCCTCGATCAGGCCATTTCCAGAAACGATGATTGGTGGGATCCCTATGTCGGTCTGCGCGGTCGCTACTACTTTTACCCAGCTTTCTACACCAACGCCAAAGCCGACATTGGCGGCTTTTCCGTCGGTAGCAAACTCAGCTGGACCGCCGAACTCGCCCTCGGTTACCAATTCTCCCCCAACATCTTCGCCGAACTCGGCTACCGAGCCGCCGGCGTCGACTACCAACAAGATCAACTCCTCATCGACACCATCACCCACGGAGCCCAACTCACCCTCGGCGTCCAATTCTAATCGCCCCCACCCCC
>JBAWZW010000172.1:0-5729 GCA_037142835.1 Verrucomicrobiota bacterium | reverse complement strand
GAACATTTTTCTTGGGCAGGAGAAAGGGTGGGGTGGGGTGATTGGGAGGAAAGGGGAGCGGGAGAGAGCGGTGGAGCTGTTTGAGCGGCTGGGGGTGGAGATGGATTTGGAGGTGCCGTGTGGGTATCTGACCACCGCGCAGCAGCAGTTGGTGGAGATTGCGAAGGCATTGGCAGGTGAAGCGCGGATCATGGTCATGGACGAGCCGAGTGCGGCGTTGACGGCGCATGAGGTGGGGCGGCTTTTTGAGGTGATCGAGGATTTGAAGAAGGAGGGGTTGGGGATTATTTATATTACGCATCGGTTGGAGGAAGTGTTTGCGGTCACGGATCGGGTGGTGGTTTTGCGGGATGGGGTGAATGTGGGGAATCGGCCGACTAGTGAGGTGACGAGGAATGAGTTGATCGGGATGATGGTGGGGCGAGCATTGGATGAGGAGTATCCGCGTCGGAGTGGGACGCTGGGGAAGGTGCGTTTGGAGGTGAAGCATTTGCAACGGGGGAAGGCGGTGAGGGATGTATCGTTGGCGGTGCGTGCGGGGGAGATTTTGGGTTTGACGGGGTTGGTGGGGGCGGGGCGAACGGAGACGGCGCGGTTAATATTTGGGGCGGATCGGAGGGATTCTGGGGGGATTTGGTTGGATGGAAAGGAGTTAGAGGTGCGATCGCCGCGGGATGCGATTGCGGCGGGGATAGGTTTTTTGACCGAGGATCGGAAATTAGAGGGACTGGTTTTGAGGCATGGTGTGCGGGAGAACTTTGGGTTGCCGAATCTGAGTTGGTTATCGCGGAAGGGATGGGTGCGAATGGAGGAGGAGCGGCGGCAATTTGCGGGGTATGTGGAGCAGTTGCGGATTAAGGTCCCGGATGCGGAGGAGTTGGCGGGGAATTTGTCTGGGGGGAACCAGCAGAAAGTGGTTTTGGCGAAGTGGTTGGCGAGGAACTGTGAGGTTTTGATTTTTGATGAACCGACGCGGGGGATTGATGTGGGGGCGAAGTATGAAATTTATCTTTTGATGAATCGGCTGGCGGGTGAGGGGAAAGCGATTGTGATGATTAGCTCGGAGTTGCCCGAGGTTTTGGGGATGGCGGATCGAATTTTGGTCATGCACGAAGGGCGAGTGACTGGGGAGATCTGTGATCCGCGGAGTGCGACACAGGAAGAAATCATGCAACTGGCCCACGCTTAATTTTATGAGATACCGGCGTTTTTTGAAGGATTATGGGATGATTTTCGTCCTCCTGCTGTTGTGTGGATTTTTCAGTGTGGTGACGATGAGCGAGCAATCGCCCGTGGGAGAAGTGGCGGCGCGGCAGGTGAGTGGATTCGTTTTTGAGCAGTTGGGAAAAGCGCCTCGGATTTTGATTGTGGCGAGTGATCAGCCTGGCGACGGGGTGTTTGCGGAGAGTTTGGAGCGGTCGCTGAGGAGTGGCGGGGCGGAAGTGATTGGGAAAGTGCGTGGGGAGCCGAAAGACGCGCGGGAGGCATTGGAAAAGATTCGGCAAGCGGGTGGGAAGGTGGACGGGATTGCGGCGACGAAGGTGGTGGGATCGTGGCGGGTTTTTTCGGAGATGGCGGTGGACTTTCCTGGGTTGGGAGAACCCCGATTGATAACGCCGCGGAGTTATCGGTGGCCGAATTTTTTGAAGGCGGAAAACCTTTTGAACATTGCCAGTCAAATTGCGGTGATTGCGATTGTGGCGATTGGGATGACGATGGTGATTATTACTGGGGGGATTGATCTTTCGGTGGGGAGTTTGATTGCGTTATCGGCGGTTGCTGTGGCGCGGTTGATTCGGGATTTTGCGGGTGGGGTGGAGGCCTCGGTGGGCGGGATGATTTTGGCGTGTGTGGTGGCGATTTTGCTGAGTGGAGCGGTGGGAGCTTTTTCGGGGGCGATGATTACGCGGTTTCGGATTCCGCCGTTTATCGTGACCTTGGCGATGATGTTGGTGGGGAGTGGGTTGGCGTATTTGCTAGCGAAGGGGCAATCGATTTATCAGATTCCAGATTCCTTTGTGTGGTTGGGGCGTGGGGCGGATTTAGGGAATTTGCCGAATGCGGTTTTGTTGATGCTGGTGCTTTACGGGTTGGCGCATGGGGTGATGTCGCGGATGACCTTGGGTCGGTATCTTTATGCGGTGGGAGGGAATGAGGAGGCGGCGCGGCTTTCTGGGGTACCGGTGAAGCGGGTATTACTGTTTGCGTATCTGGCGAGCGGGTTGCTGGCGGGATTGGGCGGGGTGATTATGGCGTCGCAGTTGAAGAGTGGGTCACCGACATATGGGAACATGTATGAGTTGTATGTGATTGCGGCGGTGGTGGTTGGTGGAACGAGTTTGAGTGGGGGCGAGGGGAAAATCTTTGGGACGCTGATTGGGGCTTTGATCATTGCGGTGATTCAGAATGGGATGAATCTGACGAATATTGAGAGCTACACGCAGAAAGTGGTTTTGGGGATGGTGATTTTGGGGGCGGTCTTACTGGATCGGATGCGAGTGAAGCGATGAGCCCGACGTCCTTATTCGTGGAGAGGATTTTGAGGGAACTGAGGAGGCGGAGTGGGGTGTATTTGGTGGGGATTGGTGGGGTGCCGGGGAGTGGAAAATCGACCTTGGCGAGAGCGTTGGCGTCGGAGATTCCTGGGGCGGTGGTGGTGCCGATGGACGGCTATCATTTGCCTCGGGCGAGTTTGGATGCGGAGGGGTTGCGTCGTCGTGGGGCGCCGTGGACGTTTGCTCGGGAATTATTTCGGGCGGATATGGAGGGGTTACGGAGGAACCGACGGGGAATTTTCCCTGGATTTGATCATGGGAAAAAAGATCCTGAGGCTGGGGTGATTGAGGTTTTTGAGCAGACGCCGATGGTTTTGGTCGAGGGGCTTTATGTTTTGATGGGGGATTGGGGGGTGGAGGCGATGTTTGATTGGAGGATTTTTGTGGACTGTGAATTTGAGGAGGCGGTGAGGCGGTTGACGCGGAGGCACATGGAGAGTGGGTTGGGGTCGAGTTTGGAGGTGGCGTCGGAGCGTGCGAGGGGGAGTGATTGGCAGAATGCGGAGATCATTTTGGAGGATGGATGTCGTGAGCGAGCGGATATGGTTTTAAGAAATGGTGAAGAGAGGGGCGGGGTTGTGGGTTGGGGTGAGGAAACGATTTGAAGGGGTGGGAAGATTTTGTAGAGTGGTGGGCTTATGTCCTCTGATCTTCTTCTTCCGTTTAGCCGCAAGAATCCGTTTCCTGCGCGGCATGTAGTGAATCGAAAGCTTTCTGGGGAGAGATCGGGGAAGGACACGAGGCATCATGAAATTTGTTTAAAGGGATCGGAATTGAGTTATGAGGTGGGGGATTCGCTGGGATTATTTCCGGTGAACAACCCGCAATTGGTTGAGGAAATTTTGCGAGCGATTGGGGCGAATGGGGAAGAGATTGTGGGGGGGATGGACGGGGTTTTGAAGCCACTGCGGGAGGCTTTGATGAGGGAGTATACGATTACGGAGCCCTCGAAGGAGTTTTTGAGTGCGCTGGTGGAAAGGACTGGGGAGGAGAGTGATCCGTTGGGGGAACTGATTGCGGATCCTGCGCAGAAGAAGGCCTTGGAGGATTATCTTTGGGGGATGGAGTTGATCGATTTGCTGCTGGATAATCCGAGTGTGGGGTGGACGGTGGAGGAGTTTTTGAAAACTTTGCGGAAGCTTCAGCCTCGGCTTTATTCGATTGCCTCGAGTTTGCGAGCGAATCCTCAGTCGGTGCATTTGACGGTGGCGACGGTGAGGTATGTGAGTCATGGGCGAGCGAGGGAGGGAGTGGCCTCGACCTTTTTAGCGGAACGGTGGGCTGGGGAAACGGAGGCTGGGGTTTTTATCCATAAGGCGAAGCATTTTCGTTTACCTGAGGATGGGGCGACGCCCGTGATTATGGTGGGGCCTGGGACTGGGGTGGCCCCGTTTCGTGCTTATTTGCAGGAGCGTCGGGTGACTGGGGCGGTGGGGAAGAACTGGCTTTTCTTTGGGGAGCAGACGCGAGGGTCGGACTTTTTGTATGCGGAAGAATTATTGGGGATGGAGCGCGACGGATTTTTGACGAAATTGGATTTGGCATTTTCGCGGGATCAAGCGGCGAAGATTTACGTGCAGGATCGGATGAGAGAAAATGCGGAAGCGTTGTGGGGGTGGTTGGAGGAGGGGGCGCATTTTTATGTGTGTGGGGATGGGGCGCGGATGGCGAAGGATGTGGACACGGAGTTGCACCGGATCGCGGAGACCGTGGGGGGGAAGAGCGTGGAGGCGGCGGCGCTTTATGTGGAGGAGATGAAGAAGTCGAAGAGGTACAAGAAAGACGTCTACTGAGGATACTGTGGGGTGGCGGTGGCTGAGGGAGGGAGAGATTAGTCGGTAAAATGGTCTGGGGGAGGACCTTCGGACTCTTCGGTGAGAGCTTTGGTGAGGGACTCTTGATACATCATGAAGCGCTTGGTCACGAAGAGGGCATCGCGTTGTTCGTGGGCGTCGACATAGGTTTCGATGAATTCCTCGATGGAGAGTTCCTCGTAGTCATCGGCGTCGGCTTCCCAGAATTTTTCGGCGAAAGCGACTTTGTGGGTGGCTTCGAAGCAGCAGAGAGCGAGTTCGAAGTCGAGGTCATCGAATTCGTCGCAGAAGAGTTCGGCGATTCGGGAAGTGGAGTCGACTTGGATGAGGTCTTCGCTGATGAAGTGGAGGATATTGATGAAGGACGTGACGTAATAATTCATGGAAAGAGGATGGAGAATTGAACGGGAGTGGTTGATCTAAAAGCGGGAGAGATTTGGTGCAAGGATAGAGAGGAGAGAGTTGAAGAAGTTTTAGGCGGAGCGGATGGCCCAGCGGAGTTTGGCGCTGGAGGAACGGGGGTTGGAGCGTTGTTCATCGGGGGTGGGGCGAAGGATATCGGGGGCGATGGCGGAGTAATCGCCGTCGAGGAAAGAAGATTTGAGGGCGTGTTTGACGCGACGATCTTCTCCTGAGTGGAAGCTGAGAATGGCGAGGCGACCGCCTGGTTTCAGGCATTTGGGGAGGTGACGGAGGAAGGTATCGAGGGCGGAGAACTCGTCATTGACGGCGATGCGGAGGGCTTGGAAAACGCGACGGATGGAGAGATCGACTTCGGTGGTGGTCGGGAGAGTTTGGAGGATTTGGCGGAGGCGATGGGCGAGCTGGGGGGTGGTGGGGATGGGGGAGGAGGAGGGAGTGAAGAGAGAGGAGGCGATCAGGGCGGCGTGGGGTTCGTCGGCATTTTCGGTGAGGATTTTTTCTAATTGGGGTGGGGAGAGTTTGGTGAGGAGAGAGGCGGCGGAGAGTCCGCGTTGGGGGTTCATGCGGAGGTCGAGGGGGCCATCGATTTTGAAAGAGAAGCCACGGGAGGGGTTATCGATTTGCATCGAGGAGACGCCGAGATCGGCGAGAATGAGATCGGCGCCTTGGGGGGCGGTTTCGGCGAGGAGTTTTTGGAGGCCGGCGAAGTTCATTCTGCGGACGAGGAGGGAGTCGGGGGGGAAGCCGAGGGCGCGGAGGCGGGCTTCGGATTTGGGGAGTTCGAGGGGATCGGTATCGGTGGCGATGGGGAGGCCACCCGGTTGGATGGCGGCGAGGAGTTCGCGGGCGTGGCCGCCGTAGCCGAGGGTGGCGTCGACGGCGATGTGGCCGGGTTGGGGGTTGAGGATGCGGAGGATTTCGGGGAGGAGGATGGGGC
>JBAWZW010000171.1:0-5747 GCA_037142835.1 Verrucomicrobiota bacterium | reverse complement strand
CCATATGCCCGCCCATTAATCACCGCCAATGATCCCCCCACCCCACTCCCAATCAACACACTCGTCACTCGCAACCCCTTGGCGTCAAACGGCTCCAACGGCACCGCCGGCGGCGCTTCCACCACGGTGACCCCATCCAAATGCACCCACCCAATCGGCCAAAATGGCACCCGCACCCCCACCCCTCCAGCCTTAAAACTCGATTGCCTCTTTAATCGATAACCCCCAGTCGCCCCACTCTGCACCATCTCTTCAGCCCACATTTTCCCACCCCCCAACCCCCACATCAACACCCCTAAAATTGCCGTTCTCACTCTCATAAATTCACATAATGGCTCACCGTCAACACCGCCTTCTGCGCCTCAGGCTCTTCCCGACCAGCATCAATCTGAATCTGCGTCACCTCTAATAACGGCTCCGCATTCTCCAAATCCGCAATCGCTCCCGCAAACTGGAAAAATCCCACTTTCGGAAAGTCTAACGTCCACACCACCTGACGAAATCCTCGCACCTCTTTTTCCACCACCTCACTAGTCATCCGCGTACTCACTTTCTCCATCCCGCGCTCCTTAAAAAACCACCCCATCCGCGGCGGAAACCACGCCACCGGCGACCCCTCAGGGATCCCCGATACCATCGCCCGCCTCACCTCCGCTTGCTCAGGAGCCAAACGCTCCGCCGCCTCCGTCTTCATTAACTGCGCCTTCCCCGCCTCAATCTCCCCAGCCAATGCGGTAATCCGCTCCCGGGTCGCTTTCTTCCCACGCGCCAATGGCCCCAACAACAAATTAAAATAACTGAAAATCACTCCAAAAATAATCAGCCCACCCAAAACAATCTTCTGCACTTCTTCACGCCCCAGTTTCATCGCTTCCTCCTCCCTGTCTCCACCACCACTTCTTCCCCCATCCGAAACTCCGCCTGAATCGCAAAGGTCGCCCCAGAAATACCCTTCCCTCCCTTCGCCAATCCCTCCGCCATATCCTCCAAGGATCGAAACTTTGCCGTCACTCCCCCATACTCCACCCCCAACTTCTCCGCCAACGCCTTCCGCAAATTCTCCGCCACTCGCCGAGGCTCCGCCCCCACAGACACCCCATCAATCGTCAATACACACCGCTTCACCCCTTCCCCACTCACCCCTCCCACCAACCGCGTCAACTGCACTTCCGCCGGCACGACCCCCGCAATCTGCTCCAACACCGGCCCCCAATAAAATCGACCCTCCGCTTTCTTCACCAAATAAACCCCCACCTTCGCCACTTCCTCCAATTCTTCCTCCCTCGCCTTCGCCAACTTCGCCTTCCTCTCCACTTCCTGAAACTCCACCACTTTCCCCGCTAACTCCCTCTTCAACCCACTCCCCACCATCACCTGCCATAAATAATACCCCGCCAATCCCATCACCACCGCACTCAGCCCATACATCGATATCTTCAACGGATCTCTCCGCTTCAATGCCTCCACCTTCATCACCTCATGATACAAATTTAAACGAATGGCCATCGCTTATCTCCCCTCCAAAAGTTCCACCGCCGCCCCCATCGCCACATGCAAATCCATCGACTCCCTCTCATACCCCACCCGACGCCTCCCCACATCCCCCACTTCACACTTCCCCACTACACTCCAAGGCTCACACGGAATCCCCAAACTCTCACTCAGTAACCTCATCAACCCCAACGACTTCGCTCCTCCACCAGAAACATAAATCTTCTCCACGGTCTCCTCATGGAGGTTCTCCAAAAATCCCATGGAACTCTGCACCTCTCTCACCAATCCCCCCACCGCCACTCTCCCATATTCCATCATCACCTCGTCCTCTTCCTCCAATGCCCCCTGGACCGATTCTTCACTCTCCCCACTCAATTGACTCATCCCCTCCAATAAGGTCTTCCCCCCAATCTCAATGCCTCTCACCAATAACAATTCCCCACATCGACCCACCACCACAGTCGAACTCCCCTTCCCCAAATCCACCAAAAAAAATGTCCCCCCCATATACTCTTCCCGGTGCCCAAACTCAAACGCGTTACTCAAACAAATCGCCCCAATTTGCATCGCACTCACCTTCCCCCCACTCCCCTCGACCGCTCGACCCACCCGCATCACTTCCACTCTCGGTAATCCACCCACCAAGTATCGCTTCTTCACTCCCTCATGCACCACCCCTCCTTCTCCTCCCCTCATCTCGTCACAGTCCAAAACAAATTCCCGACAATCCTGGTTCATCAACGCCACCCCATTCAGCCGCAAGGCCTCCCGCAAAATTTTCACCGGGGTCTCCGGTTGCTCAATAATCCGCACCAATGCCCCTCCACTCGATACCGCCACCGCACACCCCCGACCTCCTCCTCCCAATCTCCGAAACACTTCCCGCAACCCATCCCCCATTCCATTCTCCCCTTCCCCCATCGCCTCCCACGCATAATCCGCTAATACCCACCGATCCCCACTCTTCCGCTCCAAAACCACCGCCTTAATCGCGTGTCGCCCCAGATCCACCCCAATTACTGTACTCAAAGCCTTCGCCATACCGCTCTCTCAAGCATTCCATGTGCCGAATTTCTCCCCACTTTTCTTCCTCACCATTTCCCTCCCCAAGGGTTGCTTTTTTTTTCGCTCCCTTCAAACTCCTCATCCAATGTTCGGCTCCAATCGCCAAGAAAAAGCTTTCCTCTCCCCTTTCATCGCCTTTCTCGCCGTGATGCTCCTCGGCCAAATCCTCCCCTTCCTCCTCCCCAAATCAGCCCACTCCCACTGGATCGTCGCCCACCCCATCTACTGGATCATCCCCCTCCAATCCCTCGTCTGTGGCTTCCTCCTCCTCCGCTTCTGGTCCTCCTATTCCCTCCGACCACCACGCGGCGTCCTCTTCGCCTCCGCTATCGGGATCCTCTCCCTCATCCTCTGGATCGCCCCACAACAATGGTTCCACGCTCCCCCTCGCCTCGATGGCTTTAATCCCAATTTCTTCGGCGGCCCAGCCTCCACCCCAGCCTGGCCCTTCTACCTCAATCTCTCCATCCGCTTCTTCCGCCTCGTCGTCATCGTCCCCCTCGTCGAAGAAATCTTCTGGCGCGGCTTCCTCCTCCGCTACTTCATCGATGACGACTTCCACTCCGTCCCCTTCGGCTCTTTCACCTGGAAATCTTCCGCCATCGTCACCGCCGGCTTCTGCCTCGAACACTCTTTCCCAGATTGGCCAGCCGCCATCGCCACCGGCATCCTCTTCAACCTCGTCGCCTATCGCACCAAAAGCCTCGCCGCCTGCGTCCTCACCCACGCCGTCACCAATCTCCTCCTCGGCTTCTATGTCCTCCACACCAGCCAATGGGGCTTCTGGTAAAATCCCCTCCTCCACGGCAAACTTTATGCTCTCCTCCTCTCCGCTATGGAATGTTCTCTCACCCAAAAACTCCTCCTCCACCTCGTCGCCGCTTTCATCACCGCCTCCATCCTTTACTCCTATCGCCACTTCCTTAACCCCATCCTCTCCGACTCCTTCCCCCATTAAAAAATTCCCCATCCTCTTCTCCCCCAATCCCCTCCCCATTATCCCGCGATCCTCGTGAAAATCGGCCTCGCCCAACTCAACCCCACCGTCGGCGATCTCCACGCCAATTCCCTCCGCATCCTCGAAGCCTACCACTCCCTCTCCAGCCAAGGCGCCGATCTCGTCCTCACCCCAGAACTCGCCCTCACCGGCTACCCCCCACAAGATCTCCTCTTCAATCAACGCTTCCTTTCCCTCCACCACTCCACTCTCCTCTTCCTCCACCAATCCGTCACCCACATCCCCCTGATCGTCGGGTGCCTCGACTCCAACCCCCACCGCGGTCAACCCCTCCACAACGCCGCCGCCATCCTCGAACGCGGAAAACCCCTCCGCTTCATCCACAAATCTCGCCTCCCCAATTACGACGTCTTCCAAGAAGATCGCTACTTCGAACCCGCTTCCCACATCGCCCCAGTCGCCATCGCCGGCTCCCTCTTCGGCATCACCATCTGCGAAGATCTCTGGACCGATCCCTTCCTCCCTCGCCCCCTCTACCACTCCTCCCCCATCCCCTCCCTCATCGATCAAGGCGCCACCGCTCTCCTCAATCTCAGCGCCTCCCCCTTCTCCACCGGTAAACCCCAACGCCGCCTCCAACTCCTCCAATCCATCGCCGCCCAATACCGCGTCCCCATCTTCTACTGCAACGCCGTCGGCGGTAATGATCAACTCATCTTCGATGGCCGCTCCCTCGCCATCAACTCCAATGGCTCCATCCAAGCCCAACTCGCTTCCTTCCAAGAAGATACCGCCATCGTCGAACTCCACCCCACTTCCCCTCCTCCTCCCCCTCCACTCCCACTCTCCGATCCCCAAGAACTCTTCCTCGCCCTCTCCCTCGGTACCCGCGATTACCTCCACAAATGCCACTTCCATTCCGCTATCCTCGGCCTCAGCGGCGGCATCGATAGCGCGGTGACCGCCGCCATCGCCGCCCACGCCCTCGGCAACCACAATGTCCTCGGCGTCACCATGCCCACCCAATTTAGCTCCCCAGGCAGTGTCTCCGATTCCCTGCTCCTCGCCAAAAATCTCCACATCCGCTGCGAAACCATCCCCATCCAGCCCAGCTTCGATTCCCTCAAATCTCAACTCCACCCCTTCTTCCAAGGCCTCCCAGAAGACACCACCGAAGAAAATCTCCAGCCCCGCATCCGCGGCCTCACCCTCATGGCCCTCGCCAACAAATTCCAACACCTCCTCCTCTCCACCGGCAATAAAAGCGAACTCGCCGTCGGCTACTGCACTCTCTACGGCGATATGTGCGGCGGCCTCTCCGTCCTCAGCGATGTCCCAAAAACCGCCGTCTATCAACTCGCCCACTACATCAATCGACACCAAGAAATCATCCCCCATAACACCATCACCAAACCCCCCAGCGCAGAACTCAAACCCCTCCAACGCGACGACGATTCTCTCCCCCCTTACCCCATCCTCGATCCCATCCTCCAAGCCTTCGTCGAAGATCAACTCTCCATTCAGCAAATCGTCGACCTCGGCTTCCCCGAAAAAATCGTCCGCTGGGTCGTCAAACGCGTCGTCCAAAATGAATTCAAACGCGCCCAATCCGTCCCCGGTCTAAAAGTCTCCCCACGCGCCTTCGGCATCGGCCGACGCATGCCCGTCGCCCAAAATTTCATCGACTAATCCACCCCAAACCCCCACCTCACTTTGCTACCTCCTCTTCCCAAACTCATCGACAATCGCTTCCTCCCCCTCAACCCAAATCCCAACACCCTCCACCCTTTCCCCGCCCGCGACCTCGCCTTCGGTGGCCTCGTCCACATCAAACTCCTCGGCCTCGGCTGCTCCCGCGAAGTCCCCGAACGCCTCGCCCTTTCCGCCTCCTTCCGCCTCTGCCAAAACCTCTCCCACCCCCAATTCACCCACTCCATCTCCCTCAACCCACGCTCCGGGATGCTCATCCGCCAATGGATCCACGGTTTCTCCCTCCGCGATCTCCTCCGTTATTCACCCTCCCTCCTCCCAGAACAAATCTCCCTCCTCCTCCACTCCGCTCCCCCCATCCTCGATCTCCTCAACGATCTGCACCTCCCACCCCCCCACTCCCTCGCCGATTCCCTCTTCTTCGAATTCTCTCCCTCCATCGATCCCCTCAACATCATTCAGCTCCCACCTCACAGGTGGCCTGGGTTTACCCTGAAAATCGTTCCCTTTCACCCTGCCC
>JBAWZW010000170.1:0-5815 GCA_037142835.1 Verrucomicrobiota bacterium | reverse complement strand
CGCTGAGTTATTTGTTTGATATTTTTCCGACATTGGGCGGGTTAGCGGGGGTGGGGGGGCCTGAGGGAAGTGAGGGGCGAAGTTTGGTGGCGATTTTGCGTGGGGAAAAGGAGGTGCACCGGGCGAGTATCTTGACGGCTTATAAAAAAGTGCAGCGAGCGGTTCGGGATGATCGGTGGAAGCTGATTGTCTATCCGCAGATTAACAAAACTCAGTTGTTTGATTTGAGGAAGGATCCCGGTGAGGTCAGGGATTTGGCGGGGATGCCGGAGTATGCGGAGGAGGTGAGGCGGATGAGGGGATTAATGGAGAAGGAACAGGCAAACTTCTCGGATACTTTGGCACTTAGTAGCGCCACGCCCGAGGCGATGGACTTTGATTTTTCGCATTTGAAGGGGAAGAAGCAAGTGCGGGCCATTGAGTAGTCGAGGGGGAAGTTTTTAGGATCGACTCTTTGGGCAGTCTTGGCAATTAGTGGAAGCATCTTAAGTTTATGATCTCGCCAATAATGAAACGCACTCTCTTTGCTCTTTTCCCCCTTAGCCTTCAGGTCCTTTCGGTTTGCAGTTGGGGGCTAGAGGATGTGGTGGCTACGCCAGTGCCGACATTGGCGGCGCGTTTGAAGGCGGAGTCTTTGGCGATCGTCTACGAAAGTTATGTGGGGGACAACTGGGAGCTTTTTGTTTCGCGATGCGACGGATCGGAGGCGGTAAATTTGACCCAGACGCCGGAGATTAATGAACATTATCCTCAGGTTTCGCCTGATGGGACGAAGATTTGTTTTTCGGTGGATACCGGCGAGGGTCGGGAGACCGTGCGGAGTCTTTGGGTGATGGATCGGGATGGGAAAAACCGCAAGAAGATCGTCGAGAGTGCTCGGGAACCTTTCTGGAGTCCCGACAGCAAACGGGTGGGATTTCTGCCTCAGGAATATCCGAAGTTTAATGTCATCGACTTCTACACGAAGGGAATGAGTTTTTACGATTTAGCGACGGGGGAAATTACCCCTCACCCGAACAGTGAGAAGCTTCATCACTTATACAACCCGAGTTTTTCTCGGAATGGGAAGTGGATCGCGGCGATTTGCCATGCGGGGATGGGGCAGAGTCACGCGATTTTTCTGATTGAGGCCAACGGATCGCGGCTGATTAACTTGAAGATTCCAGGATGTCGGCCGTGCTTAAGTCCCGATAATAAAAGCATTGCTTGGGGCTCGAGCGACAACCAGCTTTCGGTGGCGGATATCGATTTGGAAGCGGAAACTCCCGTGGTTTCGAAGCCTCGGTTGCAGATTCAAGATGAGAAGATGTATATCTATCATATTGATTGGTCGCCAGATGGGCGATACTTGGCGTTCAGTCAGGGACCGGCGTCGAAGGGTGATCCGACGAAGAAGGGGACATTTCAATCGGCGTGCGAGATCGTGGGGGTATACGCGCCGGGTTGGAATATTTTAGCGGTTTCTTCGGAGAAAAGCGGATTGATCAATCTGGGGACTGCTGGGGATGCGGAGGTGGTGAAGATTACGACCAATGGGGCGAGCAATAAAGAGCCTGCGTGGATGGTGCGTCCGCCTGCCGTTCCGTGAGAGGAAGTCGATCAATGATTCTTTGGCTGAATGATCAGGGAGATTGATTAATTTAAACGGAAAAAAAACTACGATGCGAATGTCTTTAAGTATGGCGGGTTGTTTGGCGATCTTGGTTTCGGGATGTGGCCGAGAGTCGACTCCGGGTGGAACTCCAGATGGTGGAGGGGTTGCGCCGATTGAAGTGACTACGGCGTCAGGGAGTGCGATGATTTATGTGAATGGGGGATCATTTACCATGGGGAGCGGGCGGGGGAATCCCGACGAGTCACCGGCGCATCTGGTGACATTGACGGGTTTTTTGATGGATAAATTTGAGGTAACCTCTGGGCAATATGTGAAAGCGGAGTTGCCGAATCCCTCGCATTGGCAGGAGAACCCGAAGAATCCTGTGGAGCGGGTGCGGTGGCGTGACGCCAAGCAGTACTGCAACGAGCGGTCGTTGATGGAGAAATTGCAGCCGTGTTACAATGAGAAAACCCCTGACTGGGATTGTGATATGAAGGCGAGTGGCTATCGTTTGCCTACGGAAGCGGAGTGGGAATACGCGAGCCGAGCTGGGGGAGACGGTGACTATGAATTTGGGGCTGCGGATCGGCTGAGGCAGTTTGGATGGTTTGCCGAGAATGGGGAAAAGAAGACCCATTCGGTGGGGCAGAAGCGGGCGAACCGCTGGGGTTTCTTTGACCTTTATGGGAATGTGTCGGAGTGGTGTGAGGATATTTATAGTCCAACCTACTATCAAACGAGTCCGAAGAACGACCCGACTGGGCCCGCGAATACGGGGGCAGATTTGAAGCGGGTGATTCGGGGTGGGAGTTGGAAGTCGAGTGCGGCGGAGTGTCGGAGTGCGGCGCGTCAGGGGGAGAAAACGGGGGACAGCGACGCCTGTTTTTCGACCGACTACTGTGGATTTCGATGTGTGCGGCGGGTGACGGAGGGGGAATTAGCCGCGATGCGGGCGAAGAAGTGAGAGTGGTGAATAGAAAGTGCCGCGAGGGAGGATAGCCCGATGCTTTTTCATACTTGGCCATTTGCGATCTTCCTGTTGGTCGTCCTTCCGGTATTTTTCGCCTTGCGGAAGACGCGGTTGTGGTTGCCATGGCTGACCGCGGCTTCTTATTTTTTTTACGGGTGGTGGAATCCCTATTATTTGGTCCTCGTCGTCTATTCGACCCTTTTGGACTACGGGTTGGTGGCCTTGATGGATCACTGTCCGAGGGGAGGTGGGGAAGGGGGAAGTGAGAGTGGAGGGCTGAGGCTGAGAGGGTTAAAGGACAGGGTGCTTTTGGGGACTTTTGTGGGGGCGTGTCTGGTGATTGCTTTGATTGTGGGGATCTTGATTTGGGGGGCGAAGAGTTTGCAACCGACCTTGATTGGTGGTGGGGGCTTGGTGGTCTTGATGGCTTTGGGGGCGCTTTTGGGGAGTCGAAAGATTTGGTTGCTGGTCAGCTTGGTGAACAACCTCGCCTTGTTGTTATTTTTTAAGTATGCGGTTTTTGTGGTGGAGAATTTCAACGGATTTTTGTCGACGTTGAAGATGGGGATCCACTTGGCGGAACCGGCCAGTCTGATGCCTGCGGGTTTTGATTATCTTCTTCCCGTGGGGATTTCCTTTTTCACCTTTCAGTCGCTGAGTTACACGATCGACTTTTATTATGGGAACGTCCATCGGGAGCGGAGTCTTTTGCGATTTGCGACTTTTGTTTGTTTCTTTCCGCAGTTGATGGCGGGACCGATTGAGCGGGCGCGACATTTATTGCCACAGTTCAACGCCTTTCCGCGGCCGCGTTTGAAAAACTTTACCGATGGGTTATCGCTGTTTTTGGTGGGATTATTTAAAAAGTTAGCGTTAGCCAACTACCTGTCGATGTATGTGGAGAGAGTGTATGATCACCCCGACACGAGCAGTGCGTCGGCGTTGGTTTGGGGAACGGTGGCGTTTGCTTGGCAAATTTTCTTCGACTTCAGTGGGTACACCGATATGGCCCGGGGCGTGGCCCGGTTGCTGGGATTTGAGTTGATCCTTAATTTTAATAATCCTTACTTGGCGAGTAGTTTGGGGGAATTTTGGTCGCGTTGGCACATTGGGCTTTCTTCGTGGTTTCGGGACTATGTTTATATTCCGCTGGGGGGGAATCGTGGTGGGGCGGCGAGGACACTGCGCAACTTGCTTTTGACCTTTTTGATTTCGGGAATTTGGCATGGAGCGGCTTGGACTTTTTTGATTTGGGGAACCTTGCATGGGGTTGGGGTGATTGTGATGAGGGAGCTGGAGAGGTCGCGAGTGTATCGGGAGAAGGTGCCGCGATTGGTGAAGCAGTTGGCGGTTTTTGCTTTTGTGACCTTCACGTGGATTTTCTTTCGGGCGGAGACTTTATCGGACGCCCTGTTGATTATTCGGCGGATTGGTACGGCGAGTTGGGGGGCGGCAAATATTCCTGGGCTGATGCTCCTCTTGATTTTGTCGGTGTGGATTTATGCTTTTGTGTATGAGTCGCGGTTTCGAGGGCTGTTGAAGAGTGGAGTGATTCGGGTGGGGTTGGCGGTCGCGATGGTGCTTTATCTTTGCCTCTGTGCGTCTGGCGGCGGGGCGTTTATTTACTTCCAATTTTAAAATGGAGAAGCAGAACGGCAACTTAGAGGGATCAACAGAGGAACCGGTGAATCGAGGGGATGAGATGACCGAAGCGTCTGTGGGTGCGACAACGGATCATCCACGGGTGCCCTTTGGATCGAATGAGGTTCGATTGAGTTTTCGTCAGTGGGTGGTGACCGGATTGATTCTGTTGGCGATTTTTTGGAGTGTGCCTGCGATTTGGAAGGTGGTGGAAAAGTTTCAGGTGGGGCCGGGGTATCGAATTCCCTATGCGTTGAGTCGCGATTATTGGCTCTACGAGCGCTGGATTGGGAAAAACATTCAGCCGAATAAAGTGATCATTTTAGGCGACTCCGTGGTGTGGGGGGAATACGTCGATCCGCAGGGGAGTTACGGGGTTTTTCTGACAAAAAAAAGTGATCGGGGGCAGGAGTTTATCAATGGGGGGGTGAACGGATTATTTCCATTAGCGATGGAGGGGATGGTGGATCACTATCTTAAATTGCCGAAGGGGCAGAAGATTGTGGTTCACTGCAACTTGCTCTGGCTGACCAGTCCGGAGGCGGATTTAAGTACGAAGAAAGAGGAGCACTTTAATCATGCGCGGTTGGTGCCGCAATTTTTCCCGAAGATTCCCTGTTATCGAGCGGATGCCAACGAGCGGCTCGTGGCATCATTGCAAAATCGGGTGGGATTTCTGGGGTGGACGAACCACCTCCAGGACGCGTATTTCGAGCAGAAAAGCATTTTGAATTGGACATTGGCGGATAACGGGGCGGAGCCGCCGGAGTATTTGAACGCGTGGCGTAATCCATTGGGGCAGATCACGATGAGTGTTCCATTGGCGCCGAATCCTGATCCTTTGCGAGGGGTGGGGAGTGAGCGTCACCATCCGTGGTCGACTACGGGGGTGGGAACGACCCGATTTGATTGGGTGGAGCTGAGGGAATCGATGCAATGGGGGGCATTTCGGCGGGTGTTGGAGGTTTTGCGAGGTCGGGGCAACGAGGTTTTCGTGGTGGTTGGGCCATTAAACGAGCACTTAATGGATGCGGAGAACCGGATCAAGTATGTGGCGATTCGTGATGGCGTGGGGGAATGGTTGACTGAGGCGAAGGTTGCGCATTGTGTGCTCGAGGCGTTGCCGAGTTTGCTCTATGCGGATGCGAGTCATCCTTTGACCTCGGGGTATGAATTGATGGCGGAGAGGACGATGGCGGACGAGGCGTTTAAAAAGTGGTTGGCTCGTCCGTAAAGTTTGGGGGGGAAAGGGAGATTTAGGATTGGGAGGGCCTGCGGCTTTGGGCTCGGCGGTGAGCCCGGAAGAGATGGAGTTGATTGTAGTCGAAACGATCGCCGACGACTTCTTTGATGGGGGCGAGGGCGAGGTCGCCGAGTCGTTGGAAGATGGGTTCTAATTCGGAGAGTTGGGTGGGGGTGAAGTGATCGCGAACCGCGAAATTTTCTCCCGCCTCGATGGCATCGGCGATGTGTTTGACCACTGTTTGGGCACTAATTCCGCGGGCTTTGGCGATGGTTTCGAAGGATTGACCTGAGGCAAATAAGGACCAGCTTTCGCGGGAGATTGAGGGTGAGGGGGAGGTTTTTGAGGTGGCGTCTCTTTGGGG
>JBAWZW010000169.1:0-5817 GCA_037142835.1 Verrucomicrobiota bacterium | reverse complement strand
CAGCGCAGCAGGTTGTGGCCCTGGAAGATCATGCCGATGCCGCAGCGCAGCTGCTGGCGGACCCGCCGGTCGGCGCCATGGAGCTCCTGATCGAACAGCCGTACCGAGCCCTCCATCACCCCCCGCAGCGCCCCACTCGCCTCCCCCCTCAACACCGAAAGCGGTGGCCTCCTCCAGCTCTCCATTTATCTCATCCTCCTCCTCGCCCTCCTCAGCGGGGGCTTTTACGTCATGCGCAACGGCTGGGGAATCTTTCAACCCAAACCTAAGGGCGAACGAAAACTCCAAATCATCGAAAATCGCATGCTCGGCAATCGCCAGTTCCTCATCGTCGCCGAATACGAAAATCGCAAAGTCCTCCTCGGCGTCTGCCCAGGCCAAATCAATTACCTCTGCACCCTCACCGAATCAGATTCCGAGTTTTCCTCCATCTCCACGGAAAAATCCGATGTGTAATCCCCCACTCAGGACCAGCCCTTGGCTCATCCTCCTCATTTTCCTCTCTGGCCTGTTTCTCACCAGCCAAGCCCTAGCCCAGCAAACCCCTCCCACCGCCCCCCCAGCACTCAGCATCAATCTCGGAGCCTCCGAGCAAGGCAATGTGGCCACGGCGATCCAAATCGTCGCCATCATGACCCTCCTCACTTTGGCACCCTCCATCCTCATGCTCATGACGAGCTTCACCCGCATCGTCATCGTCCTCGGGTTCGTCCGCAGTGCCATCGGCGTCCAAGGTGCCCCCTCCAACCAAATCCTCGTCGGCATGTCCCTCTTCCTCACCTTTTTCATCATGGCCCCCGTCGGCAAGCGCATCAGCGAAGACGCCCTCCAGCCCTACATGGCCAAGACCATCACCACCGAACAAGCCTGGGATCGTGCCTCCGCTCCTCTCCGCGGCTTCATGCTCAAACAAACCCGCCCCAGCGAAATCGAGTTCTTCCTCGGCCTCTCCGGCCGCGGCCCCACAAAAATCGACGAAATCCCCATCAATGTCATCGCCCCAGCCTTTGTCATCAGCGAACTCCGCACCGCCTTCCAAATGGGGTTCCTCGTCTTTATCCCCTTTCTCATCATCGACTTCCTCGTCGCCTCCACCCTCATGTCCATGGGCATGATGATGATGCCCCCCGTCATGATTTCTCTCCCCTTTAAACTCCTCCTCTTCGTCCTCGTCGATGGCTGGCACCTCGTCGTCCGCTCCTTGGTAGAAAGTTTCGGCCGATGAATATCGAGCAATCCGTCGAAGTCCTCCGCCAACTCGTCACCACTTCCCTCCTCGTGGTGAGCCCGATTCTCCTCGCCTCCCTCGTCGTCGGCCTCGCCGTCAGTCTCCTCCAAGCCGTGACCAGCATTCAGGAACAAACGCTCTCCTTCGTCCCCAAACTCCTCGCCATCTCCATCGTCCTCATCACCGCCGCCCCATGGATGCTTCGCCAGTTAATGCAGTTCACCATCACTTACTTCTCCCGCATTCCTGACATGGTTCAGTAAAGCAACCCCTCCCCTCGAATCTCCAGAGGATGACCTACGAGCATCTTTACTATTGGATGATGGCCTTTGTCCGCGCCAGCGCCCTCCTCATTCTCGTCCCCGTTTTCTCCGGAAAACTCATCCCCGTCCCCATCCGCATCGCCATCGCCGCCTTCCTCGCTTATACGGTCAGCGCTCACCCTCACCCCCCAGCTTTTCTCCCCGGCGACATGATCACGCTGATCTTCACCGCCACCCACGAACTCTTTATCGGACTCATGATGGGCCTCGGCATGCGCCTGATCTTCTTCGCCGTCGAATTCGCCGGACAAGTCATCTCCACCGAAATCGGGCTCGTGATGAGCGCCCAAATCGACCCCATCTCCCAATCCAATTCCACCCCCATCGGCTCGGCACTCTTCTACCTCAGCTCCCTCCTCTTCCTCCTTTCAGGTGTCCACCACGCCATGTTCGCCGCTTTCGCCAGAAGCTTCGAACTCACCCCCCCGGGAGCGCTCACCACCACCCGCAATATCGGAGAGATTTTTGTCCATAATACCGGAAGTATTTTCCTCATCGCCCTCCAAATGGCTGCCCCGCTCATGGCCATCAACTTCATCGTCACTCTCACCTTCGCCATCCTCGGAAAAGCCGCCCCAGGCATCAACGCCTTCTCCGAAAGCTTCGCCGCCAGAATTTTCGCTGGCTTAACTGTTTTTGGCCTCACTTTAGGACTCACGGCACAGATCGTGCTAAGTCACTTACGGGAATCGCCGGAGCTCATGCTCCGCCTCATCCCGTAATTGCCAAATTGTGTCCGATCAAGGAGTAAAAACCGAACAACCTACCGAGAAACGCCTTCGCGAAGCCGCCGCAGAAGGCCAGTTCGCTCGGACCCCAGATCTCCAAGTCGTCTTCATCCTCCTCGCCGCTTTCTGCGTCTTCCAATTCGGTTCCCGCGAGTACACGGAAAAAATTGCCCGCATCAGCATCGGCATCTTCGGTCACCTCCACGATTACACCATCAAACCCGAGGCCATCAGCGATTGGACCCAAATCGCCGCCACCACGATGCTCTCCCTCATCCTCCCCATGGCCCTCGCCTGCGCCGGGGCCGGCCTCCTCGCGGGAGGCCTCCAAAGCCGCTTCCAACTCACCACCAAAGCCCTCGGCTTCAAATTCTCCCGCCTCAATCCCGCCGAAGGCCTCCAACGCATCTTCTCCACCCAAGGCTCAGTCAAACTCGCCACCGATCTCTTCAAACTCCTCGTCGTCGGCTACGCCGCCTGGAGCGGCATCAAGAGCATCACCAACGACCCCATCTTCTACGCCCCCATCCAAGCCCACCACCTCGGCATTTTTATCCTCTCCACCACCACCACCCTCCTCGGCCGCGTCATCCTCACCCTCGGTGCCATCGCCGCCATCAACTACACCTACCAACTCCGCAAAACTCAAAACGACCTCATGATGACCCGCCACGAGGTCACCGAAGAACAACGCCAAGCCGAAGGTGACCCCAAAACCAAAATGGCCATGCGCCAAATGGCTCGCCGCTTGATGCAAAAACAAATGCTCAGCGCCGTCGCCACCGCCGATGTCGTCATCACCAACCCCACCCACTACGCCGTCGCCCTCAAATACGAACGCGGTCGCGATAAAGCCCCCATGATCTTGGCCAAAGGCGAAAACGCTTTCGCCCGCAGAATCAAAGCCCTCGCCGCCGAAAACGAAGTCCCGATGATCGAAAATCGCCCCGTCGCGCGACTCCTCTTCAAAGTCGGCAAAGTCGGCAAACCCATCCCCCTCGAACTCTACCAAGCCGTGGCCGATATCCTCGCCTTTGTCTATAAAACCAACCGCTATTACTTCCACCGCCTCAAAGAAAGACGGGCCTCTCAATGAACAGTATCCCTTCTCTCAACCAAATCGTCGCCTCCCTCAAAAAGGGCGATCTCTTCTTCGTCATCGCTCTCTTCGGAACGATCCTCCTCCTCGTCCTCCCCATCCCCGCTCTCCTCCTCGATCTCCTCCTCGCCGCCAGCATCGGCATCTCCCTCCTCATGCTCCTCATCATCATTTATGTCAAAGATCCCGCCGAATTCTCCGGCTTCCCCACCCTGCTCCTCGCCATCACCCTCTACCGACTCGCCCTCAATGTCGCTTCCACTCGACTCATCCTCGTCGATGGCCACGCCGGAAGCGTGATCGATGCCTTCGGCCATATCGTCATCCGCGGAAATTATGTGGTCGGGGCGGTCGTCTTCTTAATCCTCGTGGTCATCAATTTTATGGTCATCACCAAAGGCGCCGGCCGCATCGCCGAAGTCGCCGCTCGCTTCACCCTCGATGCCATGCCCGGGAAACAAATGGGCATCGATGCCGAAATGAACGCCGGCCTCATCGACGAAGCCACCGCCACGCTCCGCCGTTCCAAGGTCCAAAAAGAAGCCGACTTCTACGGCGCCATGGACGGGGCCAGTAAGTTCGTCCGAGGCGATGCCATCGCGGGAATTCTCATCACCCTCATCAATGTCCTCGGCGGCTTCGCCATCGGGATCGTCCAAAAAGGCCTCCCCATGGTCGAGGCCTTGCAAAAATATACCGTCCTCTCCATCGGCGATGGTCTCGTCGCCCAAATCCCCGCTCTCGTGGTCAGTGTCGCCGCCGGTATTCTCGTCACCCGAGCCAGCGAAGACGCCAACCTCGGCGCCCACATCAGTAAACAGCTCACCCTTTACCCACGCGCCCTCGCCATCGCCGCCGTGATGCTCGCCCTCTTCGGCATCGCCCCAGGAATGCCCACTTTGCCGTTCCTCATCCTCGCCGCCCTCGCAGGGTTCACCGCTTGGTCCCTCGCCAAATCTCGCAAAATTGCCAGTGAAGCCCTCCCAGAATCTTCCGCCCCCAAAGCATTGACTCAAGCCGAAGCCGACAAAAAACCCGCCGACGAATTTAAAAAACTCATCGAAGTCGATGTCTTCTCCATCGACCTCGGTGCCGGCCTCCTCCACCTCGCCGAAAAGAAAAATGGCGGCGATCTCCTCGATCGCGTCACCGGTGTCCGGAAAACTTTCGCCCGCGAAATGGGAGTGATCGTTCCCCAAATCGCCATCCGCGATAACCTCGACCTCGAATCCAATGAATATCGCTTCCTCCTCCGAGGCAAAGAGTTAGCCAGAGGAAAAATTATTCCCGGCCGCTGGCTCGCCATGAATGTCACCAATAGCCCAGTGGCCCTCAAAGGCGAGGCCACCGTCGAACCCGTCTTCGGAATCAATGCCACTTGGATCGCCGATGACGAACGTCGCTCCGCCGAAATCCACGGGTACACGATCGTCGACCCAGGCTCCGTCCTCATCACCCACCTCTCCGAATCCATTAAGCGCTCCTCCCATCTTATTCTCGGCCGGCAAGATGTCCAAACTCTCGTCGATCATCTCAAGGAATTAAACCCCACCCTGGTCAACGAACTCATCCCCGACCTCATCAATATCGGAATCATTCAGCGGGTCCTCCAAAACCTCCTCCGCGAAGGCATCTCCATCAAAAACCTCGCCGTGATCATGGAATGCATCGCCGACTTTGCCCCCATCTCCAAAAATCCCGATGACCTCTCCGAACAAGTCCGTAAACGCCTCAGCCTCTACTTCATCAGCGAATTCGAAAGCCAACCAGGCCTCCTCCAAGCCATCACCCTCGACCCACGCCTCGAACAGCTCCTCATGACCAAAGTCCAACGAACCGCCTTCGATATCGGCCTCGTCATCGATCCCCAAACCGCCCAACACCTCCTCAGCGAACTCACCCAAAGAATGACCGAAATGAGCAACCAAGGCCTCATCCCCATCATCCTCACCACCGCCGAACTCCGCCTCGCTTTCAAACGGTTCTTCGAACCCTCCCTCACCAAACTCGTCGTCCTCTCCTACCAAGAACTCCCCGCCCAAACCGAAATCCAAAACTTCGGCATCATCATGCTCCCCGTACCCGCCCTCCGAGCACCCGATAAAGCCGCCTAATTATGAGTGCAAAACGCTTCCGCTTTATCGTCAGCTCCGCCGAAGAAGCCGTCAAAGTCCTCCGTGACCGCATCGGTGAAAATGCCCGGGTCATTTCCGTCCGCCAAGTCGAAGGCACTGGCCTCGCCAAATTCCTTCAAGCCCCTAAACTCGAAGTCATTGCCGAAGTTGTCGATCCCACCGAACCCACTGCCAATTCTCCTCAGCCTACCCCCATTTCCCTCGATCCGCCCCTAACCTCACCCACCTCACCCACCTCACCCGTCTCACCCGTCTCACCCGTCTCACCCATCTCACCCGCCTCACCCACCTCACCCACCTCACC